>JAQWMC010000050.1 GCA_029246985.1 Pirellulales bacterium | reverse complement strand
CTGTGCATCGCATTACCACACGACGGCAATGGGTCTGTACTCGTTTGTGACCAAGGAGCAGTTCCTTGCTTGCATGAAGCGTTTCGGAAAGAGTGAATACAATGGAATTCGGCATTTAGCCCCTCACGTGATGATGCAGCTCGATAACGGTTTTGTGATGCCTAACGGTGTACTTCACTCGCCAACGAACCTCTGCACGCATGAGCTTCACGTTACGATGGATGAGCATTTCTTGGCCGAAGACCTAACACTTGACGGACGTATTGGAGCAGCCGATGCTTTCTACGCATGTCGAGAGCTGGATTACCCGAAGGACCATCACGAAGACTGGGAGTACTTGGTTGAAAAGTTTGATTTTCAAGCAAATCAGGATCCAGACTTTGTCCGGAAGAATTCACGTCCGGCAATTTCGGCAGATGAGTTTAAAGGCCAGGGTGTTGATGCGAAGTGGATCGTGTACGGTGACTTCCTTGGTGATCAGAAGTGCTCGATCCTCAGACTCATTGTCGAGCCCGGTGGCAAGACAAAATTTTGCCCAGAGAGTCCGGCATTGTTCCACACAAACGGCGGTAGTGGCCGGATTGGAAAACTCGATGTTCGGTATCACCACGACATGATTCTTGGTGAGATTTATCCCGAGATCGGCTTTATCACGCAGTCTGCACTTTCAAATGGTGGTGTTGAAATTGAAAATACTGGCACTGAGCCACTCGTGCTGACCTTTGACTTCCCGCAGCAGGCGCACTCTAAAACACCTGGTGTTCTTTAAGCAGTAGTCTTTCAGCTTCAGCAAATACAAGAAGCAGCACACCAAGGTGCTTTGAATTCCAGTTTGCGCATAATCATCATGGATTTGATGCTGGTTGTGAACAGCCTTTCTGTTGACACCTTCTCGCTCTCTACATGGTCAGCTTCTGCTGAGAAATAGTCATAGAAGAATCGATGCTGTAAAAATAACTAAGTTGATAAAGAGATCTAGCACGAAGTGAAGTCAATGAACCAGCCAAACAAAATACAATTTTTTAACTATATGTCTCACAAGTTTGGATATGACTTTCGTTGCGAGCAGTCGTATCAGTTATTGAAAGATGTAGTCAGAGAAGCAGATGAAGAGGAGGATCTGAAACAATTTGTGGAACTGAAAGACCTGAATAAACGAGATAGCGAGATTTACAGGAATTACTTGGCTGAAAAAGGGATTGAAAAAACACCGTCGGAAGTACGGGAGCATTTTGCAACCATTGAGTATGGTCTGGAACTTGTTTTTAAAAACAAAGGAACGAGTGAGGAGGATTAGCTTCGAAGAGCACTGTCATTTCCCTCCCCAAGGCAACATTACTAGGCTTTTAAGAATAACCGCGAGTTCTCCATGCGATTTGGACCGACTCTTCAAAGACCATTTGTTGGGCATGTAAAGGCAGTCCAGAGCCAATGGCGACCCACCGATTAAGCCGCTACCCGGATTGGTTCAGCATCAGCTATGTTCTGGTTCGGGTCTGTTGGAGTGTCACGGCCAACGAACGTGAATAGGACCCCGATGATCAACGGCGCGACAGCTTGACTCGGATGCCAGAAGTCACTTTGCCAAAAACGTGGGCTCGCAGCGAAGCAAACCATAAATTTCCCTGTTCCCGGCTCGGTTTGGGGTAACGTGCAGATTACGCAAAAGCAACTCGCCAGCAGAGCGATTATGCAACTCGCAGCCAATGCCCAAAGCCGACGTCTACCCGATCGATTGACCATCCAGCATAGTAGTAAAGCTGCACCGATGGCTGGCACAAAAGCAATTGTTCGACTGGCCCATAACACAGTTTGCATGACGAGTGGGCTTGTTTCGACAGTGCGACCTTCAGCCGCAAAACTCAGGAACAAATAAAAGATGAAGCAGTTTCCTGCAATGAATATAAGAAATAGAAGTGGTGGCCCAATAATAAAAGCTAACCAAGGGTACCTACCGTACCAAAGAGAATATTTTTTCGAGGTATCTTGAGTACACGTGTGCGTGGGCTTCTCTTGTTGTGCAGGGAATTGGAGTGAATGTATGGCATCTTTGGTGTCATTTACATTTGCGCTGTCATTCATATTTGCTTCGTGCCTTCTAAAGAGTGACTTCACTACCCTTCCGTAAGTGGGGGTAATTAGCAAAAATGCTCACGGCATGACAACTTCATTTACAACATTGGTTGATTCAGATGTACAAAAAGATGTTTGGTTCATCACAGCCGCATAGCTCTAACGTGTCAAAGAAGGTGGAGTGAGTGTTCTTCACAAGTGAATGTGAAAGCAGGTAGTATCTCAGCTACGCGAAGAAGTGAAAAAGATAAAAGTGCGTCTTGTGCAGATCAACCACACCGAACCATACGCACGTGATGATTCTTCCTAAAAAGATCGGCTCAGCTGAAACGTATCCTTCAGATGTGTGATACGCACGATCTCGCCCACGAACACAGAACGAGGGTGCATGTCATTGAATGCGTAACACGTTATGAAAATTCCTTCTGATTTTTTATTGCTTGGAGAGCCACCCACAGTCGACAAAAAATGTGTCAGCTGCCGCCAGAGTAAGGTCGTAGTGTTCGCCACTATTAAAAAAACCATGCCCCTTTCCATCATAGGTGACTATCTCGCAGAGGTTGCCTGCCTCTGTTGAGTCTTCTTGGTACAACTGAGCACCTTGAAGAAGACGGTCAGCAGTACCGAAAAACATGATACAGGGAGGCTGTTCGGTCGATGCATATGTGAGTGGTGACACATCTTGAATGGGCGCACGGGAACGGCCGCTCATCTTCTGCTGTGCTATCGCACGTACTTCTTTTGGCATCCGTTCATCCCAGGCAATTGCAAGTGCCGGATTAAATAACACGAGGGCATTCGGCTTTGCACTAATCGCTTTGTCATCTGAAGAAGCATCAAATTTGTCCATAACTGCAGTGCATGCTGCGAGATGTCCTCCAGCAGAACCACCAGCAGCCGCGATTCGATTAGGGTCGATACCTAGCTCTTCAGCGTGGGCTCGCACCCATCGCATTGCAGATTTCGCGTCTTCAATGCAGTCATCAATTTTTACTGCATCATGTCCTGATGAAACGCGATACTCGACTGTAATTGCCACCATGCCACGTTTTGAAAAGTGTTCACATTGCTTTTCAAATTGAACCGGGCTTCCCCCAGTCCACCCACCACCAAAGAAAAAAACAATAGCCGGTCTTTTGTTATGTATGTGTGTCTGTTGATTTTGAAAGACATAAAGCGGCAAATCAATGTTACCTATGGTCTTATAAATATGTTGGGTGCCATTTTGTGGGGCTTCAGCTTTTGTGATGCGTTTTTTGATCCGAGGTGTTTGTGTCGTTTCTGCCCTAGACTCTTCAGGTGTATTTGATGCAAGAAGAAGATGATGGTCCTGCAAATAAACGGGCGTCCTTTGGAAAGTAATTTGTTCTTCAGGAGTTTGTGCAAGCAAAGAAAAGTAGGAAGGAAGAGCCGCTAGCAAGCATAGGGTGAGTTTCATGAGATCAATTCCAATGTATTGTGAGCGTAGATTGGATAGAAAAGACAATCATGTACAAGTTTATTAGGCAGTGGTTGGTCAAAGAAGATAAGGTTGTCGCAAAGCAGTTCTGACTTCAGCAACGCATTGTACAGCGACTCGGTAGACAATGCGCTTTAGCACAGACATTGGCACAGGAGATTTCATGATGAGAGCAGTTCGCACAATTATTGCCACAGGTATTTTGGTTGCTTTTGGGATGGCTGTTGTTAAGCCACTTCACGCACAGACCGAAGCAGCGAGTGCAAGAGTTATGTCTTACAACCTGCACCGCGGCGGGGTCGTGATGCTCAAGCAACCCTTGTCCCAAACCGCCAAAGCAATCCAACTGTCCAAGGCAGACATTGTCGGCATTCAGGAAACGAGATCACCAAGGGGTGACAAATTGGAGGAGCTCGCTAACTTGCTTGGTTGGAAGCACGACATGGGCAAAGGCTCCAACATTTTGACCCGTTATGAAATTGTCGAACCACTCTACAGAGGAGTAAAAGTAAAACTGGATTCGGGCAGGCATGCTTATATCTTTAATGTCCATCTTTCCTCTCATCCCTACCAACCCTATCAGTTGCTGGAGATTCGTCCGAGATGGCATAAGCACACGAATGATATCACCTTCATCAAGACCGAAGCTGACGCAATTGAATGGGCAAAAAAGGCACGGGGTGCAGAGATCGCAAAAGTTCTCAGGCAAATCAAATCACTACCCGACAAACAGGCTCCCGTTTTCGTGCTGGGTGATTTTAATGAACCCTCTCATTTGGACTGGACGGAAGCGGCAGCCAAGGCAGGTCGCCATCCGATCAAGGTTGCCTATCCGACTTCTACTGAAATGGCCAAGGCCGGCTTTACAGATGCGTATCGCACGATCTATCCCGACGAGATGGAAAACCCGGGCTATACCTGGTCTTCCTTTTATCAGTTCGATGATCCTACGACTCATCATGACCGCATTGATTTTGTGTATTACAGAGGTGAGGACTTAGAGGTGACTGATGTAAAGATCGTTGGTGAAAACCAAGAAGACGCCGATATTGTAATTACTCCTTATCCCTCTGACCACCGTGCCGTGGTGGCGACATTCAATCTACCCAAGTAACCCAAGTGATACTGGAATCACATTGTCTCGTTCTCTGAAATCAGCACTCGTACGATCACCGCTAAGATCAAAAACATGCATGCCTAGCCCTAGAGCGGCCGGACGATATCGTTGTCGATCAAGCGACGGGTTAAATCCAGGCGATCAATCCCAACTCTCGACACGTCTTTCGCTTTACGGCTATCGGTGATAACGAGACGGAGTTAGTGATACCTGTCTCGGGGCACGCGCGGGCTGCTTGCCCGACCATTCCTGGTTCTGGTGTGAGTAAGACATTTCTACTCACGGGAGTTCGGAGAAGCACACCAATCGATTTACTTTTCACAAAAGCAATCAATGATTTATCAGATCTCTCGTGATCATCCTCTTCTGTATACAGTCACTTTTTGTGTAGTGTTTAACTGATGGTGTCCGTGGCAACAGTGGTTCAAGCGTGGTTCGACGCTCTTGCGTAGGCAATAACAAATCAAGCACTTCGGGATTTTTCCAGAGATATTGATAATTTTTATATTTTCGCTTTGTGGATAATCCAGACCTCAAACACTAGTTCACGCCGAAAGGTGAGGTGTTTCGTTTTTTGGATAAGCGGATTATTCAAAGAACACTTACGCAATTTTTTCGTATTTTGTAGGAGTCTCTCAAACGAACTTGTTGTTTGTTTGGGGATGCCCCTGATTCGGTACGGCAGCAGGCAAGGTGCTGCCGTGCCGTTTTCAATTTAGAATCGGAGTTGCAGATGCATTTTATACTCAATCAAAACGGTGAATTAATCATCACCGATGAAGGGGAAGAGGTGTGTGAATTAGACGAAACTCTTGAATAGGCGTAAACAAATAACTAGGAGAATGAATACAAGCGAAGCAACTCCAGTACTAGAAGACTAAGATTCATTAGCGGAGTGTGCATGCCGAAAAATCTCTCAGGTGGTCTGATGTGGATTGGGTAAGGAATGTAATAATGAGTACCGTCGCCAAGAATCGCTATATCGATGACATCAGGCAAGAATCATTCTGACTTTTTTAAAACGGTGATTAGACGTTGGTGATCCCCGGCCTAGCCATCTTCACCCGCTTGATTTCTTGTGATTAGGAAACGTCCCAACCAGAACGATACTGTTTTGAAATAAAGGCACTTGCTTCGGGTGCGTTTGATGCAACGAGATTCTTCGCATCCCATTCCAGTTTCTTTCCCGTTCGGTAGGCTACCATGCCGAGTAAAACAGTTTCAGACAACGGGCCTGAGTAACCAAAGTTGCAAGTCGTTGTTGATCCATCACTGCATGCCTTGATCCATTCCTTGTAATGCCCGATAGACTTTGGAATAGATTGAGGAGGAGCTTTAAAATCTACAAATTTATTTTCTGGATAGAGTTGATACGAACCATAATTAGCAAACATCATTCCCTCAGTGCCCACAAACATCACACCGCTTTTTGGCACCTTTTGACCTTTCACCTCTTCAGGTGTCATTGATCCGTCATACCATGTCAGATGGACAGGCGGCATATTTCCGCGGGATGGAAAATCGTAGTGAACAATAAGACCCGTTGGACACGTCTCAGGATGAACCGGGGGCCCTTCCGCTTTACATCGGACAGGTGTTTTAAGATCAAGCGCCCAGAAAGGCAGGTCCATGAAATGACAGCCCATGTCACCAAGTGTGCCGTTTCCGAAATCCCACCACCGCCTCCATTGGGCTGGGTGGTACACCTTCGGAGCAAATGGTCGAACATCAGCAGGACCAAGCCAAAGATTCCAATGCAGTGACGCTGGTGGCTTTATGCTTTTAACAGGGCGATCTCCTCCTCCCCAGCCTTTACCAACCCAAACATGAACCTCGCCGACATCACCGATGGCTCCTGAGCGTATCACTTCAACTACCCGTCGATAATTATCACCGGCATGAATCTGCGTACCTAGCTGTGTGGCAACGCCCATTCTCTTTGCTTCCTGTGCAACGAGCCTCGCCTCAGCAACGGTATGCGACAGCGGCTTTTCACAGTACACATGCATGCCTTTTCTAATCGCACGAATGGACGCAGGAACATGATGATGATCTGCGGTACTTACAACAACAGCATCAACTCGTCCTACTTCTTTCTCAATCATTTCTCGATAGTCATGATATTGTCGTGCCTTTGAAAGTATCGGAGGCATTCCCCCTTTTCTTTTACCTTGAGCCGTTGTGATGCGATCAAGATAGACATCATCAATATCACAGATTGCAACAATTGCCTGGCTAGATACACCTTTGAGATTTGCAGAGGCACGATTGGCAACACCAATGCATGCTATTTGAAGTTGCTCATTGGCGGCCATCGAGGGTCGAGCAGCGACTCCAGTAAAAAATCCAGCTGACAGACCTGTGGCTACGGTTGCAAGTGAACCAACAGCTGCACGTCGACTATATTTGGCATGATTCATAACAACTCCCTTGGTGACTGTTCCCCAACCTTGCTACGCCTGAACCATAGCATAGCCAATCCTGTGTGTCCAAAGACGGATCATGAAAAGGCAAGACGTCCTGACATAGAACACCCCAGCAGAAATCTCAGGATTCAAAACCCGGTATAAATTGCAACGGGCAACAACAAGAAACGTGTGGCTGTGCTCGTTCTAGAGAACAAGTCGGTTCTTTGGGTTTGACACCACGAAGATACCTTCTGCACATATCTGTACAGAATGTATGAGGCCACTCAATTTTCAGAATTATAAACAATCTCTCCTCGAAGGATTGTTTTAAGTGGCTTGATTTCACGAATTTCATCAACTGGCACTGTCATATAATCACGATCGAGTATGACCAGGTCAGCCCATTTACCAACCTCAATGCTGCCTAGGTCATTTTCTTTGAATAACAGAAAAGCATTGTTCCTGGTGTGAGCTGTTAAAGCTGCTTGCCGTGACACAGTGTTTTCAATTGATGTTTTATTTGGAAAAACTTTCCCACTGGTAACCCACCACAATGAATGGAAAGGATTAATAGTTGAGACAACAGTAGAATCAGAACCGAGTCCCCAAACGATACCGCTATCTTGTATTAGTGCGATTGGAGGAGAATCACGATCATCCATTGCTGGCTTTGCTGTCTTATTATGAACCGCAATCGTAAGTCCAAGTTCTTTTGCTCGCTTTATGCTCTCATTTGAAATCAAGTCACAGTGAGCAATCGTCCAGCGAAGATCTTTCATCAAATGGTCTTTGTTAATTACCTCGGCAATATCAAGTATTCGACTTGCTGTAGTATCCTGCATCGCGTGTTCGTGGATATGCCAGCCGCCCTCAGCTGCATATACAGCAATTCTTTGAAATTGCTGCCAGACGTCATCATCATAAAGACTCACTCGCATCGAACTGTCGTGCAACGGGTTGTAGGTGTGTTCACCAATCCCAATAAGTCCAAACCAGTCATCGTTGGATCGTGGTTCTGAAGATTTGATGAACGTCAGAGCCTCATTGACCTCTAT
>JAQWMC010000048.1 GCA_029246985.1 Pirellulales bacterium | reverse complement strand
GACATCGTGCCTAAGGAGAGATGCGCAGATCTTCAGTGCACCTACTTCTTAAAAACAATGACGACTAATAATCTACCTGAAAAACAGTTCAGACGACCACCTGGAAAAGTGAAGAATACTGCTCACTTTTTCTGGAAATTTCACGTATGAATACGGTTTCAAGGGGAGTTTCCGCTTTGACCAATTGCTTGCAAACCGTGCATTTCTCTGATATGCGGCTTCTTCGAAGAATAGTTTGAACGCCGGCTTTTTGCGCGTACCGTTCAGCCGATGCTCGTGCTCAAACAAGAGGTTTTTTTCCCACTCGTAGGACGTCTTTCCACGTCACTGAAAACGTTGAAGACATTTTTTTCTGGATGACCGTTATCAACTTTTTGTTCTTAACGACAAGTACGTTCGGTGTCATTATGCTCACCCAAGAAATGAAAGTTTTTCACAGTAAAATATTTCATGTTTCACCTGACGAACTCAGCCAGATCTACTTTGAGTACCTTGCGTGGTACAAATTGCTGTGGTTGTTTTTAAACCTCGTGCCGTATATCTCGCTACGAGTCATGCTCTCACACAAAGGCAATGCTGAAAGCGGCACGTGATCCATCGCAGACTGTAGCCTAGCTTGCCAGCAACTTTCTCAGCACAAATGGCAGAATGCCGCCAGCTTGAAACTGGTCAAGCTCAACCGGTGTATCAATGCGAACCGTACACGGTAGCGACACGGTTGTTCCGTCTGCCCGAGTTGCTGTTACTTCAAGCGTGCTTCGTGGCGTGAGATCATCAAACGGAATATCAAAGGTCTCTTCACCTGTGAAGCCAAGTTCTTGCCATCCCTTTGGAAGCACGAGTGGCAACACGCCCATGCCCACAAGATTTGAACGGTGGATTCGTTCGAAACTTGTCGCAAGCACTGCCCGCACGCCGAGCAGCATCGTGCCTTTGGCTGCCCAGTCACGAGAACTTCCCGTGCCATATTCAGCACCAGCAAGAACAACCAGTGGCACGCCTCGTTCCCGGTACTGCATCGCAGCGTCATAGACTGCCATCTGTTCGCCTTCAGGCAGCAGACGAGTCACACCACCTTCTGTCCCCGGTGCAAGGAGATTGCGAATGCGAATATTTGCAAAGGTGCCACGTGTCATGACGCGGTCATTCCCACGACGTGCACCATAGCTGTTGAATTCTTCAGGTGGCACGCCGTTCTCGACAAGATATCGTCCAGCCGGACTGTCTTTGGCGATCGCACCGGCAGGTGAAATATGATCCGTTGTCACGCTGTCACCCAGTGCAAGAAGCACGCGAGCACCACTCACACTCACTGGAGGCGTTGCCTCTCGAGTCAATTCTGCGAGGAACGGTGGTTCCTGGACATACGTGCTATCTCCCTGCCACTCGTAGAGTTCGCCCTCCGTTGTAGGCACAGCATTCCATCGTTCATTGGAGTCCCAGACATTCCCGTATCGATTCTGAAACTGCTCGGGCACGACTGCTGTTGCCACCGTCTCACGTACTTCTTCCTGCGTTGGCCAAATATCTTTCAAGTACACAGGCTGACCGTCACTGCCCTCACCAAGTGGCTCAGTTTCAAGATTAATATCAATGGTTCCAGCAAGAGCGTATGCCACCACCAGCGGTGGGCTTGCGAGCCAGTTCGCCTTCACCAGTGGATTCACCCGGCCTTCAAAATTTCGATTGCCTGAAAGCACTGCGGCTGCAACAAGGTCTCCCTCTGTTACTGCTGCTGCGACTGGTTCAGGAAGCGGACCCGAGTTTCCAATACAGGTTGTGCATCCGTAGCCCACAGTCTCAAAACCAAGTGAATCAAGATCGGACGCAAGCCCTGATTTTTCGAGATAGTCTGTGACAACGCGAGACCCAGGAGCCAGACTTGTCTTTACCCACGACTTAGTCGACAGGCCTTTTTCAACTGCTTTCCGGGCAACCAATCCGGCGGCAACCATGACGTTTGGATTACTTGTATTGGTACAACTTGTAATCGCTGCAATCACCACAGCACCGTGTCCAATTTCAGCTGAATGTCCGTTGTTTGCAACGGTTGCATGAGAAGTCATTTCAGCTTCTGGCAGAGCAAAGCCACGATTCGCTACCGGCGCCTTTAACGCATCTTGGAACGCTTCTTTCACGCTGACCATCGGCACCCTGTCTTGCGGTCGCTTTGGACCGGCAAGACTCGGCACAACTGTACTCATATCAAGTGCAAGTCGTTTTGTGAACTCTGGCGTTGACGCCGACTCTGTGTGAAAGAGGCCCTGCTCTTTTGTGTAGCGTTCGACCAGTTCAACCTGTTCAGCAGTTCGGCCAGTAAGCCGCATGTAACTGAGCGTCTCGGCATCAACCGGGAAGAAGCCCATGGTCGCACCATACTCAGGCGCCATGTTGGCAATGGTGGCACGATCAGCCAGCGTCATGCCAGCCAGCCCAGCACCAAAGAACTCAACAAACTTCCCAACAACACCTTCTTTGCGAAGTGCTTCAGTGACGGTAAGTACAAGGTCAGTGGCCGTTGCTCCAGCTGGCAATTTGCCAGTTAACTCAAAGCCCACAACCTCTGGCATAAGCAGTGAAAGTGCCTGACCAAGCATGACTGCTTCAGCCTCAATGCCACCAACACCCCAGCCGACAACGCCAAGGCCATTGATCATGGTTGTATGGCTATCTGTCCCAACCAAGGTATCGGGTACAGCAACAGGCATATCACCTCCTGCCGCGTCAGGCCGCAGAAAGACACCACCGGCAAGAAACTCAAGATTGACCTGATGCACAATGCCAATGGCAGGCGGAACAACGCGAAAGTTTTCAAATGCCTGCTGACCCCATCGTAAGAAGGAGTAGCGTTCAGCATTCCGGCCAAATTCAATGTCAACATTTTTGCTCAGTGCATCTGCACTACCAAAATAGTCGACCTGCACTGAGTGATCGATCACAAGATCAACCGGTACCAGTGGGTTGATCTTATTCGCATCACCACCAAGTCGTTTCATCGCTGCCCGCATGGCTGCGAGGTCGACAACACATGGAACACCAGTAAAGTCTTGCAGGACAACTCGGGATGGCTTGAAGGGCACCTCAACAGCTGCAGGCTTTGCTGCTTCCCATGTTGCCAGATTCCGGACGTCCTGCTCTGTGACTTCGTAGTCGTCACAGGTCCGCAGCAACGCTTCAAGAATCGTTCGAAGGCAGTACGGCAGACGGGCCGTATTGGTGACACCGGCATCATCAAGCGCGCGAAGGCGATAGAGTGCCGCGGTGCCGGAACCAGTATCGAAGGTTGATCGGGCGGAAAATGGATCAATCTGCGTCGCAGCCATGAAGAAAAATCTCACTTCTCGAGGGATAAAAATGGCGGAAGAACTCAGGAAACCGCCGGTTCTCTGGGATCATGATAGCACTCTCGGGACGGTATTTCGGCAGGCCGATCAGAATAAAAATTCAATTCGACACGACAGGAGAACCAGTGTATATTTAATGAGTACGGGAGTCAGACTCCCCACCAATACAATTGATTCTTTTCGGCGGCTGTTCCCCCCCAAAGACCCACACTTCTATAGCCGCTCTTGAGGCCTCGCAGTTTCCCCAATTGCGAGGCCTTTTCATTTCCATATTCCAGCCAAAGCGGCTGAAAAACACTGATTTCCATTCACGAAACCCGTCATTTGTAATAAGCTACAAAATCACGAATGACAGTAGCCACGTACTTCGAGGGACATCTCCATGCTACTTCTAGCCCACATGCCACTTCTGGCTGCTTCCATACGAAGAATGCTCTGGAACATGCCGGCGAGCTATGCAATCGGCGGCACGCTTGTGCTGATAACAATTGCAGCCCTTTTTGCAGCCTCACGCTGGTAGACACCGTACCTGGTTTGATTTCATTGATTCACTGACGATGGGTAGTGTGATAACTACACTGGATACACTTGCGTGAGACTCGCAGATGTTCCGTCCCCGTACTGAGTCTTCGGCAGGACGGTTACCGTATACGAGTTACCCACCAGTAGGCCGACAAAATTAGCTGTGAGATCTGTCGTCGTGACGGTCTGATCCGGCACGCTGTTTTGCATAAGCGTGACCACATAAGTCACAACCGTTGTGGATCCGCCGTCGACCTCTTCCGGAGCAGACCACGACACACTCAGGTCATTCAGGTTGGTCGGTGTCGCCGTCAGGTTTTGTGGTGCGGACGTCGGAACGGGAGGAGGACTGACCATGAAAATCCCTTCGCCGGTCCCCTGATAAAAAATTCCCGACGGACTAATTACCCCAGTCATCTGTAATGTGTTGAGAGCATATGCTCCTCTATTAACTAAATCTGGCGTCTTGCCACCCCACGTATTTTGACCGATATACGGTGGGAAATCACCCACAGGTGCGCCTGTTTCCGAATCGATCACGGCAAAATAGTAGTCTGCAAATGTCGTATTGTTGTCACTGTCAAGAGAAACCTCCACGGTATAGATGTTGTTGTCAGCCAATGAGAGCCGCGGCAGAGCTGATGACGGAACAGCGTTTGTCCATGCTAAAGTCTGGGCCCCACCTGAATCGATCGTCATGCTCTGGATACCACCCACAAATGTTGCGTCTTTTGGCACAGACGTTGTTGTTTCAGAGGGTGGCGGGTACCAGTAGCCATATGTGCTTGGAATGATGATTCGACTGCCGACAGCTATGGGAGCATTCTCCGTGCCCGCGTTGTACGCCTCAGAATTTAAGAACGACTCTTCGCTAACGAGATATCCGTCACTCACACGGTAAACAAGAATGTTCTCGGCTGGCATCTCATTATTTCCGCTCGTTGTTGCATTGTCAGTAATGACGAGATACTCATAGCCAGTGGATGGGCCGAAAAATACTGGCGTCGACCCGGTCCCCGGACTGAGTTGGCCCGGCTTACGATAGTTACTGTTCTGGTACTGATTCTGCCAAACCGTCGTAATCGAGCCGTCGTCTTCTGCCCTGAACAGATACAACGCCTGTGACGTCGCGACGGCTACCCCTGCAGGTGATGAGGAGATACTGTTCGCGATCATTGCAGGAATACCGTTTGGAATGGATGGAACCTCCATGACACTAACAACACCGTTCCGAGGGTCGTAGTAGCCCACCATTGGAGTCACTACACGCTTGTCTGTCCTTTTGGGACTCTTTTCGTCGATGTTGCCCTCCGTCGTAAACCAGATGCGGCCTTCGTAGTCAGGCACAAGACCCACCACGAGATTAAGCGCACCGTCGTCCAAGCCGGCCTTCGCACTGAGATCGACCTGCCCTTCTTGAACTAAGCTCCCTGTATCGGATATTGGATCATAGGTATTGCCATACCAACACAGTTGGCCATTCGCATCAACGAGAACAAGCCGGTTCTGATAGTCGATAAAGTTATAGATTCCCCCTGCAAGATCACCCTCAGCATTTCCGGGCTTCACCAGAGTAACCTTGTCGAGCACCTCCAGTGAAACTGGTGAAATCAACATCACGACGGGAACCTTAGCGGGGTTCTTTCCATCTATTGTGTCCCTCGAGTCCTCCCCAGTCCCAACACCGACACAGACCAATGCACCATTCTCGGTCATAAGGATTGACGGCAACGCAGCTCCCAGGTTCACGAACTGAGAAACCTGTACTGATTCCGTTCCCGGCCCGGGAAAGACCGTCGCGTCAGACGAAGCGGCGTTCGCATGCATCGTCGACAAGCCTTCCACTCCCATAAATGGATTGCTCGGTGGCAATGGAAGTTGCTGGCCGGTTTGATCAACGGCGATCTGTGCCAAGAGGCCAGCTCCTGCTATTGGGATGTCGTTGTATGCACGTACCGTAAACAGAGAGGCATCACGTGGCTCTATCCCTGTGAAAACGACGGAAGTAGAATTTGCCGAAACGTTTTGCGTTTGGCCGCTTTGCCAGTTCGTCGCCTCGTAGTACGCAATTGAAGCGCCCGGAGGACCGGCAGAGAGTGGTGGCTGCCACGACACTGTGACATCACCAGCAGTCCCCGGCGTGACCACAAGAGAAAGTGGCTCTGACGGCATTGCGGTAGCCGGGTTGTAGCTGACGCTTTCAGGACTGCTGGTTCCGACATCGCTTGAGGCAGCAACCGTCAAAGAATACGTTGTTGCGATGTTCTCCAACGGCTGCTCGAACGATGTGCTTTTAGTTAGCGTTCTGATTGTCTGCCTTTCACCATCAAGGCCGGCGTAGAAGGTTGTCACAGAGTACGTCAAATCTTCTTCCGGTTCGGGTGAATTCCAAGAAAACGAAATACCGCTGCCTTCTGTTCCACTCGCAGAAAGATTCTGTACTTCACTGGGTGCACCCTCAGACACCTCAAGCAGTTCACTGCCGTCATCCCAGCCAATCATCTCAAAGGCCTGCTGCACTGAACTCGCTGTACCTGCTTTGGGTGTCCATCGAAGTGAATCGCCCTGCTGAATCAGACGATTCTGCAGAAGTCGCAGAAGTTCACGAGGATTACTACTGGTTGGTTTCGTTGAGACATCAACCCAGGTATTCGTTGCTGTATCCAACTTCTCAACAACTGAACCTGCCGGAACCCGTGAGATCACAAAGCTTTTGACATCATGCCCTGCCACTTGCGACTTGCCCATCATCACAGGCTGAGGACCATGCATCGATGGGTCCATATACAGACGTGTGGTTGCCTCAAGCAGTGGACGAGAAACATCACCGGCCAACGCAAGGCGTGGCTCAAGTTTCTCAAGGGATGTCACAGGAGAACCAGCTAACGACCGGCGGCGAACAGGTGATGAACGACGAAAGCGATCCTGGAAAAGACCTCTCATGAGAACCTGCCCCCTGGTAGCGGAAAGAACGTTTGCACTAAGGATTTGATCAGAGGAAGACCTAGTGCCCTTTCTTATCCACTACAAACTACCTCACGGCTGCGACCAACGCCAGTTTTTAGAACCGAGCGGGAAGAACAACAAACCTATCTCGTTATGAATAGGGGCAAAAAAAGTACAAAATTCTCAACTACCAGATTACGGGCTATCAACAAACTGTTTCTGCTTATTCTGAAGAATCATGCGAAACTCTGCCAAACGCTCGGCAACATGCGAGAATGAAACAAGGTTTTTCTTTTCCTCAGGATCGTTATTGAGATTATAAAGCTCCTCACCATCTGGCCACTTACTGTATCGCCAGTTCTGATTACGAACGGCATACCCTAACTTT
>JAQWMC010000041.1 GCA_029246985.1 Pirellulales bacterium | reverse complement strand
GTGTGGGGCGGTAAGTTTTCTGCCATGCCCGTGTTGTGTCGAACCATGCCGGTGAGCTCTTAATGAGGCTCGTTGGGTGCCAAACATGGCTCCGGTCGTTTGCCGTGCCGAGACGTTGAATTTATTCCTCGTATTCGGATGCAAACCCCGGGTTGCTGAGGCACCCTCCTTTTAATTTGGCGAGCTCTCCGCATTCCGCGGCACCACGACATGAAGGTGGTCTTCTTATCGCCCCACGCTCTCGTATGAGGATCAGATTCTACTCATTTCTTTCAGCGACTCTCTCAGAAGAATCTGAGGCTGTGTTCTCTGGTCGTTCAAGAATACTTATACCGGCTGCGACTGTTGTCATCACGAGTGCGGAGGCCCACCATACACCGAGACCCATTGCAACACGAAGACAGAACCGGCTCCCCGTCTGGTCGCCCATGCCTGTCAGCAAACCAGCGAGGCCAAGGACGAGAACTATCACAACCGGAAGGAATAGGCCCAGCACAACAGACCATGTAAGTACACGATGCAAAATAGAAGACATGAATTGTCAAATCCTTGCGGCTTTATGCCACTCAATTGCCGACGCGGAACAAGTGATGATTTTTCCTGAGCGAACCGATCTATAAGGATAGCAGTCGTGCGACGTCGAACGAGTATTTCCCTGTTCTCGGGCTCCTCTTCACCTAAAGAGATAATGCTTCACTTTTTTTCAACGTCAACCCGCGAAAACCATGCGTCAGGCGTTCGAAGCCTTTTGCCTTGTTTCTATACCGTTTTATTGGCCTGCGTCATTTCTTCAGGCCTTTGCTACGCAGATCGCGTGACCCTTGATGATGGCCGTATTCTGAGCGGCGCAATCGCTCTCCTGCCGGGAATAAGTATCGACCCACAGGCTGAAGAAGGAGCTGGATCTACCGTCGTAATGTGCGACAACGGCTTGACTCGTACATTTATTTCAAAGAAACGGGTTATTGGAGCAGCCGAAGAGGACTCCGGTCAAGCGATGGAGGAAATCAAAATCTTCCAGCGAGTACCGGACAGTGGTCGCCGTTTGTCAAGTGTCGGGAACATTCTATCTACTACGCCATTCGACGAATTTGGGAGACGCGTGATCACGCTCTCCACACCGGGCGGCCGATTGGATCTTGTACAAGGAATCACCACGATCACACCAGAGTGGACTGCAGCCGAGGGCCTGATAACAGAACATCCTCTGCGTCTGGATATGCGGCTGGCCACATCCTCTGTGCCCCGTGAAACGCTCAGCCGTATTATCGAAAGGCAACTCGATGGAGATGACCTCGATGAACGGCTACAGTTTGTTCGCCTTCTCATCCAGGGAGCTCGTTATGAAGAAGCCTCGCTCGAATTACAAGGCGTTGTTAAAGACTTTCCATCAGTGAAGAGTCTCCAGAAACAGCAAAAAAACATCTCAAACCTTGCTGCAAACCAATTACTCGAAGAGATCCTCTTACGGCAGAAGTCAGGACAAGACCGACTCGTTATTAACCTCCTGGAAAATTTCTCTGCGGAGAATGGCAACGGTGAACTGCTGCAGGCTGTCAAAGAATTGAGAGATCAGTATCGTGTTCAGCTCACACGAGCCGAAACCCTGGTTCAGCAAATCAAAACACTAGCTGCTCAGCTTCCTGACGCTCGTGACCGTCAGCTCGCCAGTGCCATTGTGGAAGAAATCTCGACCGAACTCACATTCGAAAGCCTGAAGCGACTGTCGGTATTCGAACGTATCGGCTCGGATAACCAGTTGCCGCCAGAACAGGCGATTGCATTAGCTCTTACCGGATGGCTTGGTGGAGAAAACGCATCACAAATAAACCTCAAACTCGCGCTTTCTACGGCTAAGGTACATAATCTTTTGCGTCAGTACCTCGTATCGAAAGAACCGGAAGAGCGACAAGACATCCGCCAGCGACTCGACGCAGAGGAAGCATTTGATGCCAAAACGCTAGCAGCAGTGGCTGCACATATGGTGCGTCCAGCCGCTCCTGCCGATGGTCGTGATGATGGGTTTTTTGAGTTCGAGGTTCGCCTTCCGTTTCCCAGCGAAGAAAACAAGCCTCCTGCCCGTTACCTTGTGCAATTGCCTCCGGAATATGATGCACGGCGCCGCTACCCTACCATTGTCGCATTGCATGGCGCGGGAACCACGCCACTGCAGCAAATTGAATGGTGGGCGGGCACAACAACCGAGAATGGTCAACGCAAAGGGCAGGGGGGCAGGCATGGTGCAATCGTCATCGCTCCGGCATGGGGTGAAGAGACGCAGCTTGAGTATCGTTATTCAGCACAGGAACATTCATTGATTCTTGCCGTGCTGCGTAAAGCTTCGCGCCAATTTTCAATTGACTCTGATCGGGTGTTTTTGTCAGGCCACTCAATGGGCGGTGACGCGGCCTGGGACATCGGGCTGTCGCATCCTGACTTGTGGGCGGGTGTTATTGTTCTATCAGGCAAGGCGGGTCGGTTTGTTCACCACTATCATCAAAATGCACAAACACTTCCATTTTATATTGTCTGCGGGGGGCTTGATCATACGACCTTTTCAGCCAATGAGATGGACCTTGATCGGTATCTCAAGAAAGGATTTGATCTTACCTATGTGGAGTATCGGGGTCGTGGACACGAGCATTTTTCTGATGAGCTGATCAAAATATTTGATTGGACAAATCGCAAAAGTCGATCGAGTTCACCAAAAGAAATTGATACTGTCAGCATGAGGCCCTGGGACCGCTTCTTCTGGTGGCTTGAAATGAACTCACCGCCGGAGCGAACAATGGTACTGCCCGGCAACTGGCCACCGGCTCGCTTTGGTCAACCCTTCACGCTCTCAGCGAGAGCCAGCACAGGCAACAGGATTACCGCCCGATGTGGTGCCGAGGAAGTCCGTATCTGGTTATCGCCAGAATTCATCGACTTTCAACGGCCGCTCACTGTCAATCTAGGCACTCGCCGCCTCCATCAGGGCGAGATCACACCAGATGTCGACATTCTCTTGGAAGATCTTCGAAGTCGGTGTGACTATCAACACCCGTTTTGGGCGGTTGTCACGAACAACCGTTCCGGCAAGAACTGACCTTCCAACGAACATGTCATATTCCATTGCTACTTCTTTGGACTTGTCGCAACGTCTTGATCCGGAGTCACTTCTGGACGAGCCAGCGTGATGCCTCCTAGCCGCCATCCGTCCTTTAGATTCTGCATGACGAATCCGCTCGTACCAAAGTACTTCTCAATAAGCTCGAAATCAGGCAATGTACTCCCATCAATTTTTTGATCACGAACACTCCCCGGCTCTCCATCTCCTAAAAGACTGTTGAGAAGTTGGCCAGTCACACTTTTTGACTTCGGCATCGAACCTCGCTTAAGCATCTCGAAAGCCGGACGTATTGACTCATCTGAACGGCCAAAACCCCATAAGATAACCGGTGAAGGATAAAGCTTTTTCAGCACTGTATCCATCCGTTTAAAGTCATCCGTACTCGCAAGAGAATCACCGTCACTCATTGTTAACACCCGTTCCAGAATATCCCGGTGCGAGGCGATCAAAAGATGGCCGTGCGCAACGGTCACTGCCGAATGAGGAAGCAATTTTTCTTCCTTTTCCCGCAGTCGTCGTCGACGCTCACTTGGGCTGTCTTCTTCCTGATCTGCATGGGCAACAATCCCACCAGGCGTTTCTATCTCCAGCGTAGGAATCTCCATTGAACGGTCAATTAATTCCCAAATAACGACACCGTGGGCCTCAATCCTTCGCATATCCGGATCAGTCGACATACTTTTGCCAACAGTGGCCGCAACTTTTTCCGGATCAATGGCTTCAACAGCGATGACAAGTCGGTCACTATCGATATCAATTGGCTCTTCATAATCACCAATAAGCGACACTCTTTTACCCAAACATGCAATCAGATCTGCCTCAACATCAATCTGAGGACCATCCGGATCTTCTTTGAGTGAAGCAATTACATCATCAAAAACACCTTTTTCACCAACGACATCATCTACTAGAGATTCTGCTGACTGAAAGGCTGTCTCGATATCCCATTGCAACGATGACCAACTCGACACCCCTGCAGGGACCCAACTGTACGGCTGTATTTCAGCACTCTCGGGAAATCGAAGCATACGAGCAGCAAGATCGTATCGCTCGGCTGATGTGGCGTCTCGTCCAGGAAGTGGTGGTGCATAGACAATTGTTTGATGACGCATTTGATGTGATCCGTCATCAAACATAATGACACCTCCTAAGGCTTGGACTGCGTCGAAGCCTTGTCGACCGAGTATCTCAACATAGTCTGGGCCCTTCTGCCGTTTCTTTGGAGGATGCGCTAACTTGTACGCTGCAGCAAATTCAAATGGGTTGATGTACCAACGTAACTTCGATGGGGACGTAGCCAAATCCTTCAGTGATTCTTCACTCACTTTTGCAAATTGATCTGTTGAAGCAAGACAATCCTTGCGGCCATTGTCCAGGACTGCAAGGACATGACTGACTTGAACCGGGTCGTCGCCAACGACAAGGGCTTTCCCTTCATGCACAACCGCCACCACTTGTTCTTCTGGTTCAGCCACATCTACATCATCTGCACTTGGATCCTCTTGGGGAAGTCGATAGACACGAATCTTCTCCTCATAGTCAGCTAGCCGCTCAGCCTTTTGTTCCAGTAAACGTTCTTCGATTACCTCCAAAAGGGCTTCGGTCTCTTCTTCATGCCCCGAGGTATCAACAAGCAGCACTGTTGCGAGACGACCAGCTTCAGGAACTATTGCCGCCATGGCAATCTCCCCTCCCGGAATTTCTCCAAGGTCTTCGAGAGTAAGACCGAGTTTTCCAAGCCGCTGCTTCCCAGCCTTTGAAAGCTGCTCTCGAAAACTGGTAACGAAAGCTTCCATACTTGGATCACGCAGGAGTTTGCCATACTGGGTGCGATCAAAACTCGCCCCAAAATCCTCTGGATCGGCAATACTTATCCACGCCACGGTCGTATCTGGAAAAACGCTCTGGCTCTCTGGAAATGCAGGTTCATCAGCCCACACAGAACCAACGCAACAGACAGCGACGTGCGTCGCCCACAGCCAGCCCGCAAAGGCTCTCAAAAGGCACCGAGGGGGCATTGTGAGGCACCAACCCTGTATTCGATCGTTTGATATACGGTCCACAGATCAACTCCTTTTGATTCCGGTACCCTGCGGCTACCAGACGTAACTCCGAAAACAAATCCCTAGTGAATCCATCTGAATAACTGACAGCTCGACAGCCCTTACGTACGGAACTGTCGGATACAGAACCCGGAGTGTGTCAGGCTTTCCCATTTTTCTCAACATCAACTTTCCCGGGTAAACCGCCCAAAAAGCGGGTTTTCAGCACCGTCTTGTTGAATTTCCTGATCCTCATTTCGCGGCTTCGGAATCACGACAAACTCCGGCACACCAATACCATAGACCAGACACCCATGACCCAGACGGTCAGGGTGACGGCAAATACGGTCTCAGTTCGTGCCCTAGCTCGTTGCAAGATGAGACATGCCATCAGCGTCGTAACTGCAATGACAGCAAGAAAACTCGCCGCCTGAAGGCCACTCCCAGCCCCCGAACTCCCGGCGGCAGCCAAAGACACCACAAGTGGTGGCCAGAGGATGATCGCCCCATAGCTGACAAGAACAATTCCGGCTTGGGAAATTCGATTGGGTGTGGTGAGTATTTCTGACCACCGAGATCGTCTTCTGGGTGGCACCAGATACTCCCACTCAGAAACCACTCTGTACCCGTCTAACAACGAGGCTGCCGGAATTGCTATCGCACCGAACACACTACTTGCAAGGATTTCATATCTCAGGATTGCCGACGTTGTTAGAAGTAGCCACCCAACCATAGCCACAAGCAGTATTGCAATCACAATCATTCGAACACTTCGCCGCCACTGCGACCGGACTGGAAGCATTCCAAAAAAACCGATTGACGAGAAGACATCCTCTTTGGGCACTCTCGCAAAGGTGTCATTACGAAGCAGAATACTTCCGAATGACTCCGCATAACCGCCTGAGAAAACGCCTGCAGCCAGCAG
>JAQWMC010000035.1 GCA_029246985.1 Pirellulales bacterium | reverse complement strand
AACGTATTGTGTGAAGCCATGGATTACTCGTCTGCAGAGCGGCTGTTAGGATTTGGTAAGAGCCGGAGCACGATGACTGGGTCGGTCGGTGTACATGTCACTTGAAAGTCTTTGAGTGGTCTCGTCGAATGTTCACCCGTGAAGAGATCAGTGACGGCAAGAGTAGTGGGTAAGGATTCTCCAAACTGGTCCGGTATCAGTTCAACCGTATCTGTTCGGGATTCTTCTGGCTTTAGATTTACCACGATTAACAGGTGGTTTTTTGTTGCAGGTTCGTATCGAGACCAGGCCAGCAAAAATGGATCACCGGTTGTTTCAATTACTGGAGGTGAATGGTCACGAATGGCAGCCTCGGACTTTCGGATTTCATTCAGCCGGGTGATGAACGGAGCGAGCGTGTGTGGGGCCTGACGGTCCCACAGTCTGATCTCATACTTTTCAGAATTGAGATACTCTTCGCTCCCTGGCTCACGCGGGGTGGTCTCTTGCAGTTCCATAGCTGGGCCGTAGATGCCCCAGTTGCCAACAGACAGTGCAGCTAATGCCAGCCGGACCTTAAACATTGGTCGCCCACCACGTTGAAGGGTCTCATGAAGAATATCTGGTGTGTTTGTGAAAAAGTTAGGGCGAAAATAGTCGGCAACAGGAGGCGAGGTGACTTCCTCGAGGTACTCTGCCAACTCCTGCTTTTTAGTCCGCCACGTAAAGTAGGTATAGCTTTGGGTGAATCCAATTTTGGCGAGGCGATACATTGTCTTCGGCCTCGTAAAGGCCTCAGCCAAAAATAGAACATCCGGATGAGTTTGACGAACATCATCCAGAAGCCATTCCCAGAAATCAAATGGCTTTGTATGTGGGTTGTCGACACGAAAGATCCGGACACCCTGGCTAATCCAGAACTCCAAGATTTCACGCACCGCATGCCAGAGTTCCTGCCATCCTTCGGTTTCGAAATCGAGTGGATAAATATCCTGATACTTTTTTGGAGGATTTTCCGCGTAGCGAATGGATCCATCAGCCCGATGGCGAAACCACTCCGGGTGGTCGGTCACCCATGGATGGTCAGGTGAACATTGCAGTGCAAGATCGAGTGCAAGTTCCATGCCCCGTTCGCTCACCGCGTGCCACAGCGTCAGAAAATCGTCGAGCGTGCCAAGTTCAGGATGGATGTCCGTATGGCCGCCTGCAATCGAGCCAATTCCCCATGGACTGCCCACCTCCTCAGCATCAGCCTGGACAGAATTGTTTTTTCCTTTTCGAAATGATTGGCCAATGGGATGAATGGGGGGGAGGTAAAGAACATCAAACCCCATAGAGGCGATGTAGTCAATCGAGTTGGCGAGATCGCACAGCGTGCCATGCGCGCCGGGTTTACCCCAGGAACGTGGAAAGGCCTCGTACCAGGCGCCGACAGCCGCTCGTTCACGTTCAACACAGATGCGCCGTGAAATATCAAGCCAGGTATCTTCAGAGTGGTCAGCGTGTGCGGCCATCAAAGAAGCCAGTTGGGTACTACAGGCGGTCGGATATCCGGCAGGGTCCGTTAAGACGAATTTGATGTGGCTGAGTTGTTCGGCAACTTGGGTGGGTGCTGATTCAAGAACACTGTCTATGAGTTGTTGTCCTTCAAGCATTTCATCACACAGATCATCCCCCGCATTCTTGCGTCGTTTCAGGTCCCGCAGCCACGTTTGAAAACGGTCTACGCCCCCACTCACGGTGTACTCCCAGGTTCCAAGCTGTTCTGGTGTAAACACCGCCTCCCAGCGATCATTCCCAACGTCGGTCATGGGAATGGTTGTCCACAAACGTTCATTGGGACGGCGAAGATGGAGTGAGCAGGTTAATACGTCGTGTCCATCACAGACGATATCAGCGGCTACTGTGGTCAGGCGATTGGCAATACATTTCGCCGCGAATCGGCCACCGTCAACATCGGGGTATATTCGATCGATCGCGATGCGATGGGCTGGTTTCATGATCGTGACAACCCATGTGGTTGTCTGGGTTCTGTTGGCTTTGTGTTTGGTACTGGAATCAGTGTGTAAGCTGATCGAAGGTATACTACGTTAAAAGTATCTGGCTGATGCAAGTAGTTGCTCTCGTGATCGCAGGTTCAGTAGCTAATTGGTTCCGCCCCGAACCGTATCTTCATTTATTTCTCTGGATGAGAAAATCATCGCCTGTCCCGATAGATCATCAAACCGACTGTAATTATTTTCTTGGATCGAGAGGCCATACAAGACTTTCATCGATGTCTCTGGTCTCGCTAGCCAGCTCTGCGTTTATTGTCAAAGAAGAAATTGGCAAGGTATTCACGATGAAAACATTTCCGGGTACTCTGCATACGTCGTAGGCCGATAGCGTGGCCCGCGTACGGGGAGAGAAAACGGAACTCTCATTTCTTCGACGGAGACAGGAATCAGAAATGACCGATCTACCACTACTTGGACAAGCATATGACCTGACATCAGATCAAGTGCTTCAGTTTCGAGAAGAGGGTTTTTTAAAACTATCAAATGTCTTTGATACAGCAACGCTCCAGCACTTTGAACCCGAGATTTCCCGACTCACATTCGCGCATAACGATCTCGACGGCATGCCGATGGAGGAACGTGATACCTATTCAAAGGCATTTATTCAGGTGGGGAACCTTTGGGAAAAGAGTGAGGACGCGCGACGGCTCACATTTTCAAAACGACTCGCTGGGATAGCGACTGGATTGCTTGGTTCAAGTGGTGTTCGGCTGTGGCACGACCAGTCGCTTTATAAGGAGCCGTCTGGTGGTTTTACGCCTTGGCATGCCGACCAACAATATTGGCCAATGAAAAGCAGTTTGTCTGTGACCGCGTGGATCCCACTGCACGCTGTACCCCTGGAACAGGGACCTCTTTGTTTCGGACGGGGAAGTCATCGTAAGCGGATAGGAAGAGATCTTCCTATTTCCGATAGTTCTGAAGCCCTGATCCAGAAGGAAATACAAGATCAGGGAGTTGTTGAAGTGATCGAGCCGTACGAATTGGGTGATGTGTCGTTCCATCTTGGGTGGACCTTACATCGAGCAGGGCCAAATAGTACGGTGCGGCCACGAAGGGTTCACACCGTGATTTATATGGACTGCAACATGCAACTCGCAAAGCCGTCGAATCCGAATCAGGCACTTGATCATGAAAAATGGACACCTACCACAGCCGTTGGAGAGGTCATGAATGACCCGCTTAATCCGATTCTATTTACCACAGAGTCTGGTCATAAAGGCAACTGCTGAAAGAGTGCGATTTCAGTAGCAAGCCCGGGGCCAAATGCCATTGCGACGCATGTGTCCGGTAGGCCATCTGAATGACTTTGGTGTGCCTGAACAAAGAGTGTTTCGAGAATAAAAAAAATAGTCGCACTCGACATATTACCGTACTGTGACAGAACATCGCGAGAAAAATGCAGTGTGTCGATGTTCAGTTGAAGGGCCTGCTCAACCATCGAAAGTATTCGCGGGCCTCCGGGGTGAACTGCCCAGTCAGTGATTTGTTTTCTTGTAAGACCATGCGCTTTAAGAAATGTAGCTGTTATGTCTGGCAGCGCGTTCCCGATGAGTGAAGGCACCTCCGGCGAAAGAGACATTTCAAAACCAGTGTCTCCAATTTTCCACCCCATCTGGTCGGCGGTTTCCGGGAGGATAGTACTTGTTTGATCAAGGAGTTGCCAGCCAGGGATCTTGGAAGCATTTGGATGGTCTGGTGAGCGACCTACGATTGCTGCAGCCCCGTCAGCAAAAATACTATTGGCAACAATCTGTTGAGGGTTGTCCGTATATTGAAAGTGAAGGCTGCATAACTCAACACAAACAATGAGAACAGTCGCTTCTCGGTCCGCTTCAGCATATGCCTTTGCCACCCGCAGTGCGTTGAACCCACCATGGCAGCCCATGAATCCAATATGAGTTCGGCTTGTCGTGCTCGAAAACCCAAGTTCCTCCATGAGGGCGATATCAACACCAGGTGCTTGGAAGCCAGTACAGGAACAGGTGACAAGATGCGTAATCTCCTTTGCTGTAACATCTGCCTTTGCGAGAGCCTTTTCTACAGCCACTACAGCCAGGGGTGTCGCCTCAGTAGCGTACCGGATCATGCGGTCCTGTGTCGTCGGCCCATGGTCGTCTGCGGATGTGGCGGGCTGGAAAAACTCTTGGCTGAATACTCCCTCATGTGGTTCGTCAAGTAGAACCGAGCTCCGTTGTGCAATCCTCGTTTGCCGATAGATTGCCCTCATCGTTCGTTCTGCAGGGGCCTTGTTGCCAATCAGATTGGTTGCGAGGAGTGCGGCGTGTTGCTGCTGTATGTTTTGGTGTGGCGTAGCGGTGCCAATACCGAGAATCACAAGGCTCATGCTTATAGTCTTGCAGATTCGGAGCGTCCGGACGACTGGACGCGACGAAATTGTCAGTTTGTTTGGTTGTTGAAAAAACCCGACGTGACGATCTGCTCCCATCTGCCCTATATTTCAGTCTATGGACGAATCCAGACACCATCCGTCGCCGAGTCGTAGTGACGAGGCAATTGACGAATTTGAATCAATTTTTAAACGAGCGGAACGCACACCGTATCGTTTTGCCAACATTTCGCTGGAGTCAATCGCTATTGTTACGGACGGTGATCAGCAGGCTGCAGATTCGCTGATAGTCGGTCTCAAACGTTTCTTGCCACAAATTGCCGAGACAGCAGAATGGGTGTCCGTTACCGGCGAACAGTTTCATAACGTGAATGACTTGCTTCAAGTCATCGATGAGCGGAAGCCAGACCTGATCGTTACCTCACGGTGTCTCGCTGAGTCGAGTCTCGTGCCACAGCACACCCTTGGCGTTTATGTCGACGTCATGACTCAGACTCTTTCGACACCCCTGCTGCTCCTTCCCGGAACAGCCCCACAGCCACACCCTCTGGCGGAAACTGCATGTCGTGGAGTCATGGTCGTAGCAGATAATCTGGCTGGTGACGACCGACTCGTAAATCATGCAGTGTCGTGTTGTGATCCAAACGGAACCGTCTGGCTGTGTCATGTCGAAGATGATCTCCTGTTTCGGCGATACCTCGATGCAATACGCCGCATACCTCAAATCAATACCGAGCAGGCGCAGGAACTCATTGCAGAACAGTTAGTAGCAATACCAACACATTATGCAGAATCATGTATCAAAGGCTTAAAGGACGCAGGTGTTGATCTCACCGTTGAACAGATCGTTGAATTTGGACACCGGGTAGCCCGGTACAAAAACCTGGTTTCTCGATACGCCGTGGATCTTCTTGTCACGAATACGAAAGATAAAGATCAGCTGGCAATGCATGGCATGGCGTACGCGCTTAGTGTGGAATTAACAGAGGTTGCTCAACTCTTACTTTAGTTTTCGATTACCCGTTTGAATCAAGGCAGGGATGCTCTGGCTGTGAGTATATTTTTCGCACTGAGTGACGTCGTTGGCCATGAAGTCCCCGGATGGGTTACCGGTTTCTATCTTCTTGTCCTTATTGGGATGGTCTTGTGCCTTGCTTTTGAGGAAAAGATCCATGCAAAAAAATCACTGATCGTAGGAACGTTCGCTGGTTTCTGTCTTGTAACAGAGACGGTCATTGGATATTTCACCGATCGCGCTCATCCCATGCTGCCATTTGGCAGCATTACACTGCCAAATGGTCACGAGATTGCACTCCCTATCTATGTCCCGGCAATCGACTGGTCCGTTATCACTATTATCCTTGGCGCAAGCCTGTTTGTAGAAGTGACAAGTCGATCTGGTATTTTCACGTGGCTCGCAATCAAACTCACAAAACAATCAAAGGGTGACCCTTGGCGACTGTTGATTTTCTATGGTGCCCTCACAGTCATTTTCTCTGCGGTACTGAACAACGTGACGGCAATGATTATTGTTGGCTCGTTAACAACAGTCTCGTTAGGCAAACTGGAACGACGGGATCTGTTGCTAGGATTTCTTATTACCGAAGGCCTTCTTACCAATGTGGGTGGGCTCCTCACCCTTATAAGTAGCGTGCCTAATATCATTGTCGGGCAGGCTGCAGGGATCGGGTTTGTGCCATTCTTTCTGACCTCCGCACCTTTTGTCGCTGTTGCGACACTTGTCACGCTCTTACAAGCCCGTCTGACTTTCGGTGTGAAGGGTCTTGCTACTGCCGATGAAAAACAGCTGGCAGCCGAGTTGGTCGCCGGATTTGATGAGAAGGAGAGTGTCCCGTCCGTTCGGTTCTTCTGGTGTTCGGTGCTGCTACTCTTGGGGTTTATTGTGTGTCTGGCAGGCCAATCAGCATTGCCATGGGACCTTGATGAGCTCGGCATGGGGTTTGTCGCTCTTTTCTTTGCGGGCATGGCATTGTGGTTCTATAAGCACGAGGTCGACACCTTCTACAAGGCAGTCGATTGGGATCTGCTCGGTTTTTTTGCGTCACTCTTTGTCGTTATCTATGTCATGGAACAGGCAGAGGTGCTCGCAATTATTGGAGAGGGTATTGGGGCGATGCTCAGTCTGCCGGGTCCTGCTGCTCAAGCCTCACTTCTTGTGAGTGCGGCTGCTGCAAGCTCGGTAACCGATAATATTCCTCTTGCTGCAGTGCTGGCAAAGATTCTTGCGGTGAATCCTCTTGTGGTTGGCTCCGAAGGAAGCAACCCGGGCTCACCATTCTGGTGGTGTGTGATCTACGGGGCCAACCTCGGTGGTAACATCACGCCCATCGGGTCAGCATCGACGGTTGTTGCAATGACAATTATCCATAAAAACAGGCTCCCGCTTACCTTCATGGGATTTGTAAAAGTCGCTTCTGCTTTTGCCGTGGTCCAGATCATTCTGGCAATTGGGTATGTGTGGATCACGACGCTTGTATTCTAGCCAAGAGGTCATCCAACCAGTGAGTTGCCAGTAATAAGCCGTGCGACAGGTCCAGTGAGGTTCGGGAAATAACCGGCGAGCTGTACTGATGTTGAAACAAAGCGTGGGCTACGAAGGGCTAAGGAGACGAGGCGGCAGCGGCGATGGTGCCACGCAAGGGCCTGGTGATATCTGCGGTGGTATCGTGCAGCCGCCTGATCAGCTGGTCTGAGCCGGTTACCCTCGGTAACCAGTGCCTCACTCGCGAGTCGCGCTGAGCGGAGTGCCCAGCCGATCCCTTCGCCCGTAAATGGTTCGATGTAGCCAACAGCGTCTCCAATCCGGAAAATTTTGTTGCAGTCCGGATCGAGGGTACCGGTTTGGTGCGTCAGTTGGGGGGTGGCACGAATGGGCGTCTCTTTCAGGGTTGCGATATTGACAGGGCATGTCGTGGCTTCAAATGCCTGAGAAAGAATGTGAGAGAGTGCCTCTGCGGGTGATTCGTCCTTTTGAAGTTTCGAGGGGTGGATCGCTGCGGCAACATCGATGGTGTTGTCTTCTAATCGGATGAGTCCGCAGTAACCGCCGTCACCAATCGCCATAATGAGGTGCTCGGGGTCTAGCGGCCCTCCGGTAGACGGCAGCGTAGCACCGAGTCCAATGCGATTGTGTGGTGGACGCTTGCGTTGCTGTGCTTGGCTGCATTGGCTGTCGTCGCAGCGGACTGCATTATGAAGACCAGCTGCGAGGAGAAGTCGTCGCGTCTGAATTTGGTACGTTGCGTTGTTCTTCGTTTGCACTGAAAGAAGAACACAGTCGCCATCCGTCTGCCAGTGAAGTGCTCGTGTGTTTGGGAGCCAGGTTGTGCCCGTTGCAACTGCGTGCGCTGCGAGTTGGGTGTCCAGCTCGAGCCGGGAAAGAACGCCGCCGGTCGCGTATGGCACAGAGGTGGCATGGCCTTGAGAAGCAATGGTCAGCTTTCTGAGCGGCTGAATCCGCAGCTTCAGCGGTCGGGTGCTTTGACGAGAAAGAAGGTCTAGCTCAGAAAGTGCCAGCGGGGACAAACAGCAGCCACAGACCTTTGGCCGAGGAAGATTTTCTCGATCAAGCAAAAGTACCCGTAGGCCATTGTTGGCAATCAGTGTTGCTGCCGCTGAGCCAGCGGGCCCCGCCCCAATAATGACGACATCCCACGGGTCAGCTGCTGCGGCCTGTGAAACAACCGACACACAAAGATCAGTCTCAGAATGAGGAACCATCATGAATGGCTCCATGTGACACAGACTCGCTCTGGCCATGCCCGCTGCAGCGTTGGGTCAGGAAGCTGTGCTTCTCTGAAAAGGCGATGGTATTCTTCGACAGTACGAGCCGCCCTCACTGAAAGTGGGCCATCAATTTGTGCGATGGATGACCGGCTCAAAACACGTGTGCCAAGTTGAGCGAGAAAAAGTCCCAACCGTGTCCGTAGGAGATCAGAAAAGACAAATCCAACCTGAGACGCCGCCGCCATGGCTTGGAGCTGTGCCACCGCATGCACATCATCGAGATGGTGGAGAAACAAAGAATGAAAAGCAAGCGTACATGATGGGAGTGCGCCGTTGAGTACGTCACAGGTGCGAAATGTCACATCAAGATTTTCCGTCACTAGTGTTTGGTCGCGAGTTGCCCATCCGATTGCCCGCTCGCTGATATCAAGTCCGATGAACTCAACTCGATGGGGTACTTTACGGGCAACGCGTGTTGCAACTGCGGTGGTCAGCTCGCCTCCTCCACAGGCAATGTCCAAGATGCGAAGGGGTTGTTCTGCTGTAGAGGGCACATCGTGAGACAGTGCAACCAAGCGCGCGGCGATCTGCGATGCGGTTCGTGAGACCACATGAATGCGGGCAAGTGCCTGAAGTGCTTCCTCATGCTGGCCTGCATCGAGTGACGGATCATCCATCAACTCTGGCGGCCGTTGAACCAACGGTGGCAATGCAGACATACAGCGGTTCCCATCCGGAAAAAGAATGATGTGAGTCCAACTGTAGCAGGCTCAGAGCAACTTTACTGTACGGGTACGCACGGTGCGGTTTGAACGGCACCTTCGTAGACCGTTGGAGTGACGCCGTTTGGTGCTATGCAGGGGTCACAAGTCGGTGGACATGGGGTCGTCGCTGAGGTCGGAACAATTGTTGTAGGTGCGGTCATTGGTACCCCGGCAGGTGCTACGGGAAGGACCGTCCCTGGTGCCACCGGGGCCTGAACTGGTGCAGCAGGGTACGCCACCGGCTGTGCTGGCACAGGTTGACTGGGAAGACCCGGTTGGGGGTACACGGGAGGGGCGTACGGAGGGGCATACGCATACCCGTTGCGGCGATTCCAGCCGCACCCGGCTGAAACACTGAGGGCACCAAGCAGCACAGTGAGACAACAGACTCTATAGCGGCTCAATAGCATGACAGCATCCTGAGGACGCCCACCCTTTTTCGGACAATAGGCCCCAGGCAGGTCCAGATCAAGGCCGCTTTCCCTTGCGTTGAATGAATTATTCGGCGGCTTCGAATAGGGCAATACTGGCCGTGAACCCATGCAGACAATTTGTACTGCCAATTGGCCCAATCTCACCCTGCGCAAAAAAGCCTGCTACCGGAAGCGGTCCAAGCAGTTGTTGGAGGCAGGACGCATCGTGGCTGGGCGTAGAGAAGAGTCTCCGTCCGCGACCGTTGCAGGTGAAGATCAACGCGCCTGCAGGACGTTTTTGAGTCTGCCGCGTAAGCAGGGTCTGAAGGTCTTCATGGGCTGTATGTGCATCGCGAACATGAAACTGCACGGTCTGCCCGGTGCGTATGAGGTCGCCAACAGCAACCACACCAGTTTCGGGGTCTGCGCCAACGACATTGCGAACAAGAAAATCACCAGGTTCGAAGTGATCCTGATACTCGCTTGCCACTCGACCTACGTGGAGTGAGTTTTTGACAAGTTGCTTGTCGTGGTCATCGAGTGTTTCATACACGGCCCGTAGCTGGACGAATGCGGGCCGGCCACCCAATTCGACAAGCATGTTGTCTTCCGCCTTGGTGACAACAAGCGGTGTACCAATGGGCCGACACCCTTGAGAAACAACCGGCCGTACTCGAACACCACCCCCGAGAATAATACCAACGGCACCACTCTCGTATGTTTCCCCATTGATAACCAGCGTGTTCGCACCCGGTTGATTACCTCCACTAGCCATGCCACCAATAATTGGCAGGCCGGGACGGTCTTCCTCCAGACGAGCAATGAGTCCATCTACAGGAAATGAGAAGGGGTCGGCAAGCAACAGCATGGTGGGATCTTTTGGCCACACGAGGTCATCCGGCCATCCAAGAAACGTACCCCCGTCTGCGGTCTGTGAATACTCAAGTGTGAAGGGTGTAATTTCTGCATTCGGCAACTTGGCCATCCAGATTGCAATGGCAGGTTCTGATTCGTATTCATCGTTATTCGCCAGTACTGCTTCAGCGGTGGTACCCAGCAGATAGCGTGACGGCGCAAGTTCATTGAGTGACTCCATTGCGGGGCGTATTTCTTCGCCATATGCCGCCGAAATAAAAGCCACAACAAGGTCTGGCGAAGAACCGCCAAGTTCCACAAGGGCTTCTTGATACGCAGTCGAGATTGCTTCGTGAAGGCTTGAGGCGGTTGAGGCCGCCGCGGAGCAGCGTATCGACTGATGGGTATGCGTGCTTGTGGCAGAAGAAGTGGTTGTCATGGTTGCAGTGCGTGTTCCTTAGAAGGTAACGTCTGTAAAGCTTTGTATGTGTTCATGGTCGTAGAGGCTTTCAAACGGCCGGTTCCCAGGTCGGATTGTTGCACCTGTAGCCATTCCAACGGCACGTGCAGCATCGAGCTCAGCTCCGATGTCGCTCAAAAAAAGGATTTGCTCGGGTTTGACGCCAATGTCGTCTGAAATTTTCAGATAGCTCTCTTGCTCTCGTTTAGGACCCGTTGTCGTGTCATAATGCCCACGAAGATGCGTTGTCAGGTCGCCCGCTGCGGTGTGGCGAAAAAAGAGTTTCTGGGCGTCAATTGATCCAGACGAATAAATGCGGATGTCGATCCCTGAGGCGGACCAGTTTGCCAATGACGGAGGAACATCATCAAAAACATGGGCTACTAATTGGCCGGACTGGAAACCTGTTTTCCAGATTCGACCCTGAAGAGCCTTCAGCGGTGTTGACTTGACATCCTTGTTCATGAGATCAATCGCCGCAAGAACAATCTGGGTACATCCCTTGCTGTCTCGGATATCAGCATCAATGCTGGTTTCCTGAGCAAGTGTCTGAGCGATCTTGTAGATTTCGTCGTCGTCTGAGTGAGTTTGAAGAAATGCGGCAACGTGCTCCTTTGCGTAGCCAAAAAGTACGTCATAGACAAAGTCGATAGAAGAGGTGGTTCCTTCGACATCGAGGAGGATTACCTGCCCTGGAAAGACAATCACGATGAAACTCCGTTGGTGCCATCGAGGTATGCCGGCCCAAGACAGAGGGGCTTATACCCCTCATGTACCGCGTCGCTTAGGTAGTGAGGCGTCCATCCAGTTTGGTCTTGAAATAATCGTATCGCCCGAATTCGTCGTTCTTTGCAGAGGTCAAACCAATGGCGGGTGCCAAGGGGCACACTAATCATGTCACCACTCCAAACCTCAATACCGAAAACGGGCTGGTCACCTGGGTTGACGTGAAACACGCCACTCCCCTGCAGGATGAAACGCACCTCGTCCTCCGTATGCGTATGTTCCTTGTTGAATTTATCAAGCATGGCGTCAAGGTTTGGTGTGTCTGGGTAAACATCTATGACGTCTGCTGTAACAAATCCACCTTGCTCCTTGAGAACATCAATTTCGGGTTTGTAGGCAGCGAGAATGTCTTCCGCGGGACCGGCTGGATTCACGCGGTCTTCCAACGGCCAGATGTCGTACTCAATATCGTAATCAGCGAGGAAGCGTTTGATCTCAGTTATATCCTTGATTTGACGCATTTCAGCGGGAATCGTGACAATGGCCATGGCGATCTTCTCCTGCTTTTTCTTCGTACTTGTGTGTCGAATAGTCTGGTTAGGTGCAACGTGCAAGGAGTTTCTGTTGGGCTGTGACCTCAAAAAGAAACTCAAAAATCTCAATGTGCCGTCGAGCGTCAGCTAAGGTTCGTCCCCACGTGTAAAGACCGTGCCCTGACAGGAGGAATCCATGATGTGCTGAGGCCTCTGACGGGCCACCATCTGGAGAGATAAAAACCTCGCGAATACGGTCCGATAACTCAACCATGTCCTGGCCGTTCTGGAACACTGGCACGTCAATTGTTGTGTCGTGAGTGGTGATTCCCTCAAGACCTTTGAGCATTTCGTATCCCTCGATTCGAATTGCACCGAGAGTTTGTTGAGTGGTCAGAGCCTGACGAGATAATGTCGTGCCCCAGATAGAGTGCGTATGCAGAATGGCTCCGACGTCAGGGAGCAATTTGGCTATGAGACAGTGCAGCAGTGTTTCGGCTGATGATTTCTTTCCCTTGAGCTCATGGCCTTGAATCAACTGACCAGACGAGTCGACTGCTACAAAGTCATTTTTAGTGAGGGCGGACTTGTCCTTGCCACTTGCTGTAATAAGTAATTCAAGCGGATTTCGACCTGCGACAACCGAGTAATTGCTACTGGTACCTAACGACCACCCACGAGAATGAAACTCGCGCCCAATGGCACATAATGCAGCCCGTAAATCCCCCGACGCAAAGGACTCGCTGAAATTCTGAACCGACGTCAATTCGTTCATTCTAAAACCTTATGGGATGGAAAGGTTGGATCGCAAGCAGCGTGCACCGAGGCCGTATGAAACTGCCCACGGCTCCATACTGCATGTTCGAAATGCAAACCCTGACCGTCGTCAACACCGCGGTGTGTCATGCGGTTTTGTCAGATTTGTTTCTAAATGTCCTGCAGTTTGCCCAACGAAACTCATCAGAGCAGGTGATGAAAGTTTGTTTCTCCCAAGAAAACACTGAAAACTGCCCTTTCAAGTGGAAGTTGTTTGGTTAAGATTTGATTAGGGAATGGGAGGACTACGAACCAGGGGGAGGGATTCTCCAGCAATCTGCGTACACGTTAGCGTTCTGTGCACATGTTCCTGTGCGACTCCTACCGGGGGTAAGACGATGGCAACTGATGGCATGGGTCTCTGGCAGTCACTATTTGGGCGAATTGGCTCGAAAGCTGGCCTTCCGCGAGACACCAACAACATTACGGTCTTGCGAGTTGAGCAGGCGACGAATCTTGTCAAAAACCACAGTGGAGTCCTTCAGCTCAACGGGCTCACGAGTATCACTCCGACCGTAGCCGGTATCCTTGCCCGCTATAGGGGAGTGATCTTTTTGAATGGTTTGCTCTCGGTACCGGTGCAGGTCGCGACTCGACTGGCAAAGCATAGAGCACCTCTGTATCTCGGAAGCGTCGAGGATATTACCGAAGAAGCCAGAAAAGCGCTCCACGAAAATACGAATGTGCACTATCGCGATAGAGAGTCATATGAAGACTCGGTTGACATGCCCGACCCCGATGGAATGTAATCTGTCTGTGAGGTCTTTCGTTCATACCGAACATCGAGGGCACAAGTATCGGAGCGTGCCACCGTTCGGTCCGTCTTGGATAATTTTTCAACCATGGGAGTTCTACAGGCATGCAGCTGTCTGATAAGACCCGTCAGAAAATAAATGAGGCATGCAGAACCATCCAGATCATTCTGCCTCTTCTTGTGATATTTTCTGTCATCTACCTCGGGGTTGTCTTCTCAGCCTTCGAAGGTCCGATCCTCCTGAATAAACAGCCACAACGAGAGAGCCTGTTCCTTGCGGGGATAGCTTTTTTCACCGCAACAGTTGCCGCTCCATATTTTCGACGAAGCATGCTTGCGGGCGGTGAGCAGCACAGAACAGCTGACCAGCATGCCGTGAGTGGAGCTAGAAAAGTTCAATACTCCGTGATCGCGGCCAGCGTTGTCTTAGTGGTTGCCGCATGTATCAACATCGCGGCTTTTCGCACTACGAAAGACGCCGTCAATCTCGTTGTAGTCGGCTTACTCCTCGTTGCGGTTCTCACCCGGATCCCAACGCGAACAGCCTTCCGACGCCTTGTCGATGAGACCGTCAGTCAGCGGATGAAAATGGACGATCCCTTGTAGGTAGCGAGTGGCCGACTATTTTTGTTAGTGAATGAGTTCGTGTACAGTTTCTTAGAAAGCCTGTGTCACGTTCTAAGAAATCTTGCGTCACGGTTTTTCGCTTCCTCCTTGGAACGATTGAACAAAAATCATGTCTCACACGCGGTGTCTTTTGTTGTCGCCCACACAGCTGGAGCTGAGAACACTGGTTTCTCATTTGAGCGAACAGGAACTCGCAGGGGTTTCCATGGAGGTGTGTGGTTTCGGACCAGTTGCCGCGGCAGCACGGACCTCGTTATTCATTGCCAGACATCAGCCCAAAATGGTACTGCTTGCTGGCATAGCCGGAAGTCTGGACCGACGATGTGCGGTTGGTAATGCGTATGAATTTTTTCGAGTACGAAGCTATGGAATTGGGGTAGGTGATGGTGAGCAGTTCCAGTCGGCAGAACAAGTTGGATGGCACCAACTCCGGGGAGAAAGCGACTCCAATTCTGATGTTGTTGGAGGTGCCATCAGTAGACCGAATGAGAACCCGAGCCTTGACTGCCAGTTTGGAACAAGCGGAGAATTACTCTCCGTGTGTGCAGCCTCAACGTCAGAGGCCGAAGTGAGAGTAAAAAAGGAATTCTGTCCGGATGCCGTTGCGGAAGACATGGAAGGGTTTGCTGTTGCTGCTGCATGTCTCATGAACAAAGTCCCCTGGGTCATTGTTCGAGGGATTTCAAATCATGCCGGAGACCGGTCAAAAAGCAATTGGCAGACGGACGGAGCCCTTCAAAACACTGCGAAACATGTAGGTCGAAACTTGGCAAATAAAAGATGATGCAAACTATACGCCTTGGTATTTCCACCTGCCCAAATGACACGTTTGCTTTTCATGGACTCATGAAACGCCGGGTTGATTGGCAGGGTCTCAATTTTGAAATCGAATTTCTTGATATTCAAGATTTGAACAATCACCTGTTCGACAGCAAGTTTGATGTCGCGAAAGCAAGTTTTCATGCCGCAATCTTGTTGGCTGATCAGTACATCGTGCTCCCAAGTGGCTCCGCGTTAGGTTTCGGTGTCGGTCCACTTCTGCTTTCGAGTGCTCGTGACGTCTTTCCTACGGGACACGATCAACTCGCATTATGCCCCGGGGCACAAACGACTGCCGCGCTTCTCTATGACATGTTCTATCCAGACGTAACACGGGTGGAGCACGTTGTATTTTCTGAGATTATGCCACGGCTCGAACAGAAGCAGGCAGACTTTGGCGTGTGCATACACGAGGGTCGTTTTACGTGGGAGGCCTCCGGTCTGTTTCTCGTTGAAGACCTCGGTGCGCGTTGGGAAACCGAGACGAAGTGCCCACTCCCTCTTGGTGGGCTTCTTGCTAAACATTCTTTGGGAGATGACGTGATCTGCCGCGTTCAGAAGGTTATTCGGGACTCAGTTCTCTATGGTTTAGCGAATCCAGAGGAACCGCTGGCGACAATGCGTGCCTATGCACAAGAGTTTGATGATACCGTGCTTATGAAACACGTTGCGTTATATGTGAATGACTGGACCGTCGATCTTGGTGCCGTTGGCCGCAAGTCCTTGAAGGAACTTTCACGGAGAGCGCATCTTACTAATAGTAAGCAGACAGACCTTGAAGTGTTTGGTCACACGAAATCAGATGGCTCGTTGGGAGGGTGCAGCAAACAGTCATGATGGCTTACTCTCAGAACACTGTTGTCAAAGATAGGGTGCGAAGAGTCGTGCAATGCCATCCCGAACCCGTATGGGCAGGGTTCTGCTGTCAACATCACCCAATGTCCGCTTTATGGACTTATTGATGATCTGCGAGATATGGGCATCCATCTGCCGTGCCAGCGACTCGTCGTAACTTTCTACATTGAATTCAAAATTCAGACGCATGCTCCGCTCGTCCCAGTTTCCGCTCCCAAAAAGACTCCATGAGGAGTCAACGACCATGAGTTTTGTATGATCAAACGGTGGTGGTGACATCCAGATAGTGCACCCTCGACTCAACACCTGCCACAGGAGTGCGTCTGAGGCCCAGCCAACCAAAGCAAGATTGTTCTGCTGAGGGAGAACAATGTCGACCTCCACACCACGTAGGGCAGCAACACCGAGTGCCTGACAGATGGCATCATCGGGTAAAAAATACGGCGTCATTATTTTGACTGAACGGCGAGCGGAACTTAGGGCCGCAATTAGAATCAGTTTGATGCGACCAATTTCATGGTCATCCGGCCCATAGCGGACGCCTCGTGCGAGGCTCGTGCCTGAAAATTCAAGGTTTGGCTGCCAAGTAGGGTCTGGTTCACCGTCCTGGAGACACCCTAATGCCTCCCCGGAGGCAAATGCCCAGTCCTCAATGAAAACCTCAAGCAACTGAGTGACCACAGGCCCTGTCAGCGCAAAGTGCATGTCCTGTACAGCATGATCGGGATGCTTCGAAAGCCAGCATCCATTTCGGATATTAAGCCCACCAGTAAAGCCACGTTCTCCATCAACGACAAGGATTTTCCTATGATTACGTAAGTTCGCATAAGGCAGATACAGGGGCACCGTTGTCGGCATAAATCGAGATACGGGAACACCTTTTTGACGCAAGAGACCAACACTCGTTGGAAAACTGTACCGTGAACCAATGCCATCGATGAGTACCCGCACTGAAACACCCCTGTCTACTGCTCGGCAAAGAGCATCGATAAAAAGTTTTCCAGTGGGATCGTTGTCGAAAATATAGGATGCCATTCCAATACTTCGCTTGGCTGAGTCAATCGCCTGAAGCATTTGTGGGTATGCCTCATCACCCCCATGCAGCGGTTGGATCACATTCCCATCGAGTAATGGACGCTTGGTCACTTCGCCTACGAGTGTTGCAAGTGATCGCAGTGGTGCATTCAACGGTCCGATAGCGTCTGTAAGCCGTTCTGTTGACGGCATAGCAGACTCCACCTTATGGATGACTTCTCGAAGGCCCGCCCGAAGTCGTGTTGCCTTTCTACGAATCCGGTTTACACCGAACAGGGTATACGCAGCGGCTCCGAAACCTGGGGAAAGCCAGACCAGACCCACCCACGCCATCGTACTCCGCGTATCACGCTTTGTGAGAAGCGCATGAAGTGATACTCCAATATTTACAGCGAGAAGTGTTGTGGCCACTATGTGTGGCCACAGTTCAATCCACAACCGCCATGCGGAATCAAATAGTGTTGCCATCGATTCTTGTCGTCCTCATGCTCCGTTGCTATCGAGTATACTCTGTCAAAGTATGCGTTATGAAACGTGTTTATTTGTTGGATTGCTAAATGTCGTCCTTCGTTCTGACCAAGAAGAGTTTCCCCTATGGTTTTTGAGCTTACTGATGCGTCATTGCTTCAATCTGGAGCATGTATCGCTGGGAAAGTATGTGAAAGTATCTCTGGATCGCGAGTTGACGTCATTGACCCGGCAACATCGGAGATCATCGGTTCTGTTCCTGAGATGAACGGCGAGGATGCCCGGAAAGCAATTGCTGCTGCTGAAACAGCGCTGGCTACGTGGCGGACTACAACAGCGGCCGTCCGCAGTGAACGATTGCATGCATGGCATAGACACGTCATGGAATCAAAAGAGGATCTAGCTCAACTCATTACTGCTGAATGTGGAAAACCAATCGCTGAAAGCCGAGGAGAGGTGGCGTATGCGGCCTCTTTTTTGGAGTGGTATGCCGAGGAAGCCAAGCGGGCGTATGGAGATATCATTCCACCTCACCAGGAAGACAAGCGACTACTGGTGATCAGGCAACCCATCGGTGTGGCAGCAGCGATTACACCGTGGAATTTTCCCGCGGCGATGATTCTTCGTAAAGTGGCCGCAGCTCTCGCCGCTGGGTGCACGATGGTCGTCAAACCAGCTCCACAAACCCCGCTGACTGCCTTAGCCCTTCACGTGCTTGCAGATCGCTCAGGGCTTCCACCTGGGGTTCTGAACACAATAACCGGAAGCATTGAGTCCAGCAGACAAATTGGTTCCGCAATTTGTGAGAGCCCAACGGTTCGAGCACTGTCATTCACTGGCTCCACTCCGGCCGGAGTCAGTCTTGCCCAACAAGCAGCGACGACCGTCAAAAAAGTCTCTCTTGAACTCGGTGGGAATGCCTCATTCATTGTGTTTGATGATGCGGATATTCAGAGCGCTGTGCAGGGAGCACTCGCGGCGAAATTTCGCAACAGTGGACAGACATGCGTGTGTGCAAACCGATT
>JAQWMC010000012.1 GCA_029246985.1 Pirellulales bacterium | reverse complement strand
AATCTGCCTGTTGTTGTCAGCATGGGTAGTATTGCGGCGAGTGGTGGGTACTACGTCGCAATGGCCAATGGCGGCCAAGATGACACAATTTTTGCTGAACCCTCAACAATCACTGGATCAATTGGTGTAATAATTCCACATTTTGACTTTTCGCAACTGCTTAAGCGATTCGATGTCACAGATGACTCAATTACCAGTGGACCTCTCAAAGAAATGCTTAGTGTTACCAAAAACCGTTCACCAGAACTGGCTAAGAAAGAACGAGAGATTGTCCAAGATCTTGTTGATGAAATGTTTACTCGTTTTAAGGACATTGTCCGCAAAGGTCGTCCGAAACTCGATGATAAAACGATTGAGTCGGTTACTACCGGGCAGGTGTTTACGGCGAATCAGGCAATCACATTCGGTCTGATTGACAAGATTGGATTTCTTGAAGATGCGATTGCCAGAGCAGTAGTTCTGGCTGATCTTCAAGAAGATTCAGTGCGGGTCATTCAATATAAGAAACCACAAGGGCTCTTCGACGAGCTTCTTGGCGGCGCCTCTCAAGCGCGCTCATTCAACAGCTTAGAAATGCTTGTCGAATGGACCACACCCAGAGCCTGGTATCTCTGCTCGTGGTGGCCAGTGATTACAACAAGTTACCCCTTGTCAGAATGACTACCTAAGGAACAGCGACCAAGTTCTGCTAGCCGTTTGTAATCATGAGAACCGAGTGGCTTCCCAAGAAATTTCATGATTACAGGACGACACCAACATACTGCAGCATGCAGTGAAGCATTATCAGCTCTCCTATCTGCAAGGTAGATGACAGCAAGACACGAAATAAAACCTTGAATCTGATCTGAAAGATTTGCAATTACCAGTTGTTGTTCAATAAGTTTTTTGCCATGCCTTCTCAAGAGCTGATCGGCCTCAACACTTGCGGCCACAAGACCACGGCGAGCTTGGATTGCTAAATCACGGAGTTCACCATCTAGAAGAGTCGCATCTTCCTTGGATGAGAAATACTTCAGGCTTTGAGAACATCTCCATCGTATCCATTCCAGAGGATTTTTCTTCGATGCAAGTGGGTGATGCTTTGCAATACCCTTAAACAGTGCCAATCCAAGTAGGTCACTTTCGCCTTCATAGATCCCAGCAGCAAAATGATCATGAAACGAATCTCCAAGTGGGTGACCGATGAGAAATGCTCGACCTCCATGAATCCCTAGAGCATCAATTGCGACCTGACGCAGGCAACGACTAGCAACAACCTTGGCAAGAATTGCTTCAAGTTCTCCTGATCCACCACCATCAATCACCGATGCTGACCACCCAGACAAAGCCTCACAGACGAGTCTTGCAGATGCCATTCTTCCCAGACGGCCCAGCACAAGCTCCCGCTTCTGAATTGGCTGTCCCCAGGTATGTCGCTTTCCTGAAAATACAGCCGCCTGATTCAATAACAGGCTGATTGTTCCAGCTGCTTGTGCGGCAAGCGCCACACGCCCACGATTGAGTCCATGCCAAACAATTGACATGCCATCGCTTTCTTGCCCATCGAAAGTTTTTTCTGGACGCAGCACACAAGAAGAATCTACTGGAAACCGATCAAATTTCAGAGCATTGTTGTGAGCATGCTTAAGTGGATGAAGACCGTAGCTCTGCAATGAGAAATATGGTGTATTTGAATCAGGAAGTTTGACAAGAACAATGACGGGCCGCCCTTCAAAAATCGCCAGAAGTTTGACTAAGCGACCATACGTTGCCCCTGTAATAAACATCTTTGTCCCAGTTAGTCGGTACTGTTTCCCGTCATACTCGAGTTGTGATGCGACCCTATGAAGGTCACATCCCGCATCTGACTCGGTTGCTGCAAAGACTGACATCGGGGCTCCTTCGGCCAGCCTCGGCAACCAGCATTGCCGTTGCTCATCAGAGCCAAATGCAGTGAGTGCCGAAATAGCACCAATTGTTGAATGGACTGACAGTAATCCAGAGATCGTAGGATTGACGCAAGCAAGATGTGTAATCGCTTGCGTGAGCTCTATGTAACTACAACCCGATCCACCGTATATCCGTGGCACCAACAAACCCCATAGGCCCGTTTCGCCAATCGCTCGCTCTGCACGTTCTGAAAGTTTTCCCGTGGGCGGCGTTGGTGCATCTGCTAACGGAGCTGCTGGTAATATCGCACCCTCTATCCTTTCATAAAGTTCGTCATTGTCTCGAAGGTTTTCGACAACGTCTTTCGTGCTGTCTACGATTGTAGAAACTTCATCGGACATTCCTGCCACCGTCTGGGCCGCAGCATGGGAAAATCCATTTCTATTTCCAGAAGAATCTTCTTCTCCCCACACTGCTGAAGGAAGCCAATTGATTCGAGATGAACTTTGACGCAGTGGGACTGATTCTCCTCTTTCAGTAGACGCCTGGTTTGTACTGTTTATTGTGCCGACTCCAGGCAGGAGACCTTCTTTTGCACCGCTCGCTTGTGGATCAAAAGAGCGGATATACGATGCAAAATTCTTTGTGATACTACGACGTTTTATTTTAAAAGACTCTGTTGCTTCGCCATGTGCCATATCGAATGGATGATCAACAAGTAGAAATCTTCTGATACGTATTCGACGAGGCAAACATTTTTGTTGCTCAGACAGTCTATGAGAAAACCAACAAAGTATTTTTGGGTGAGAAAGAGCCTGTTTGGGACTCCATACTCTGCAACGAAATCGTTTAAGCAGAGCCCTTACTGTCACTGGTTCAGGTACTATAAACGCCACTGGCCACGGAAGCCCTTCGCCCGTCACGCAAACTTGAGCAACCGCTGGTTCTTCTAGTAGCACCGACTCCACATCGGCTGGCAACAACTTCGTACCATTGGCAAGTGTCAGCACATCATCTATCCGTCCAGTAATTCTTAACTGGCCGTCACTATCAATGACACCTCTGTCACCTGTTTCCAGCCAAGCTGTTCGATCGATCGGAGACTCTTCCCGGCCTTGAGATGGATCTATTACAGCAAGTGCTCGGCATGGAGTTCGCACTAGAACCTCACCCGGGCGCGAACTTTCTTCGGAGATCGCGATTTCTATACCTTGCAATGGATGTCCAACGGCACCGGTTTGCTCGCATCGAGGATTTGATACGGCGACAACAGGACCTGCTTCGGCCAAACCATACCCTCCAACAAGCGGTATACCGTGTTGTTGAAAAATGCGGGCAGTCCATCGTCGAAGTGGAGCCCCCCCCGAAACACAAACCCGTATTCGTCCTCCTAATGCATCAACAAGGCTTGTAATTCTTCCTTGCTGAGCGGCTCGTGCCAGTCTGTCGTAGAAGATTGGTACTCCGAGAATTACCGCTGGTGGTATTTTTTCACACGCTTCAAGAATTTTGTGGCGATCACGAACAATATTCAGGGAACCTCCCCTAACAAGTGTCGTATAAAGATCTCCAACTCGTGCCAGAGCATGGCTTTGAGGCAGCCACGAAAGCCGCACGTCATCAGGCTCTTCTAAAAATTCTGCTGCAGATGCCACTGCATTCATCACCAATGATCGCTGACTGTGCACAAATCCTTTGGGGCGACCTGTTGTGCCTGAAGAAATAAGAACTGAGGCTGGCCCATCAGGGTCACACTGCCTGGCTCGTTCAGCAATGTAATCACAGACAGTTGCATACGCCACGTGGTTTGTACGCAATTCTGCTTGCACCTCAAGGAGCGGCAATCCACTTTGACTGACGTGTCGCAGAGAAATTCCGCCTGAAAAAATCAAACCGCATGGTTGAAATAGTTGCAGATGCCGAATTTGTTCTGACTGACTTCCCTCTGCATGAAGGGCTACATGAACAACACCACTAAGCAAGCATGCGAAATCTACGATCGGCCATGCAGCGGTATGCGGACCTATATGAAGCACCCGATCACCTGGCCTCAGACCAGCAGCCTCAATCCGCTCAGCAACTCTGACTGATTGTTGCAGCAGTTGCCCCCAGCGAAGCTGCTCGCCTGAAAGAGAATCAATTATTGCTGGACGATCAAAACTCGTATTACAACGTTCAAGCAAAAGTTGAACCAATGATGAAGGCATACATCCATTAGCCAGAATGTCTGGTGTAGCTTTCGCTGTATGATGCAAAGTTTTTTCCATACAGCAATCTTATTGAAAACCTTAAGCCGAATTATTATGTCACAACGATCCTCGGAGAGGAGTCGGGGAGAACCATTCGCTCTACCAGCACACCGTAATCCAAGAAAATCATTCTATCAATTCAAAAATAACTGCGATTCCCTGCCCAAGACCAATACACATCGTAGCCAGGCCAAGGCGAATCTGACGAGCTCGCATAGCATGAATAAGTGTTGTTGAAATACGGACACCGGTTGCTCCGAGAGGATGTCCAATAGCCAAACTACCACCACAGACATTCACCTTGTCGTAATCAAGTTTCAATTCTTCAATACACGCAATAGCCTGAGCCGCAAAAGCTTCATTTAATTCTATGATTCCAATATCTTGCAAGCGGACTCCCGAACGATGGAGTACTTTATGAGTCGCGTGTACCGGGCCCATGCCCATCAGAGCTGGCGATACACCAACAACCGCTGTGCTTAACACGCGAACCATCGGAGTGAGCTGATGACGATGTGCTGTTGCTTCAGACATGACAACCATTGCAGCGGCTCCGTCACTCAGTGGAGCACTTGTAGCAGCAGTGATACTCCCTAGTTTCGGCAAAAATACCGGATTAAGTTTTTTCATCGCTGCAAGGTTCGCGTCAGAACGGATCGACTGGTCACGATCTACGAAAGAGAGCACGCCGTTGTCATCCAAACCCTGGCACTGAACGATCTCATTCTTAAAAACATCTGTATCTGCTGCTTGTGCTGCTCGACGATGACTTTCAAGCGCATATTCCTCTTGCGACTTGCGACGAATACCACGACTCGAGGCGAGAAACTCAGCCGTTAAGCCCATTGAAAGGATTGCACGACTCGACCTTGAAAAAGCTTGAGGATGAAAATTGATTTCAGAATTCATTGGGAGACGTTGCATATGCTCAACACCTGCAACAACATGAACATCTTCTGCACCGGCTATGATTGAGTGGCATGCCTGTGACAAACCTTGGAGCGATGAACCACACAGACGATTCGTTGTGGATGCCGCTGTGGTGAAAGGCAGCCCCGCTAACATGGCTATCGTACGCGCTACATTACCACCAAGCTCTGCTCGTTGCTGGGTCACGCCTACAAGAACATCCTCGATGCATTCTGGTGAGACTTTTCCTCTTGCGACTGCTTCGGCTACAACCAAAGCAGCTAGTTCATCACCACGAACTTTTCGGAAAACACCACGATCTGCATCAGACCGACCGATTGCAGTTCGGCAGCAGGACACAACAACTGGGGTATTTTCCGGGAAGCGAGACAATCGTGTCATTTTTCACTCTCAAGTAGCTTGGCTTGAATGACTTCCGCTTTCTTCCACCAATGTAAAAGGACGACCTGATTCAGCATGAGCTAGAAGCCTTGCCGGCGGTGTCATTCGTGGCCCCAGGTAATTGAATTGATCGAGCCGACGAACAATCTCAGCTGCACCAAGGTAATCACCCCACGCAAGCACTCCACCACGGAAGGCCGGAAATCCAAGTGCATGAATAACAGCGAGATCGATATCACATCCATCCCGCACAATACCTTCATCTAGGACAAGGAGTGATTCGAGTAACATCGGCAAGAATAATCGATCACGAATTTGCTCATCAGTCGTCTGCTGCTCTGCCAAACGATACGGATCGATTAGATCATTTAGTTTCTCATTGACACTTTCGATTGTTGCATCATGACCAGTACCCTTGTATGTGTAAAACCCTGTTCCTGTTTTGCGTCCTAACCAACCAGCTTTTACAAGTGCTGGTATGACGGGCGAGGCGTCAATACGATCACCGATGGCATTTGCCATGACCAGTCCGGCGTAGAAGGCAGTATCAAGGCCGACCATGTCATAGAGTTCAAGTGGTCCAAGAGGCATACCAAATCGTCGAGAGACTTTGTCAATTCGTGATGGATCAACTCCTTCCCGCAACAATTCAACTGATTCATGCAGGTATGGTGTCAGAACCCGATTGACTAGAAATCCTGGACTGTCTTGAACGACAACTGGAACTTTCTTCAGTCGTTTTGCGTGCAGAACGACTGAAGCAACTGTGGAGTCACTGGTATCTGGACCACGAATGACTTCGACCAAAGACATTTTCCTGACAGGATTGAAGAAATGCATGCCACAAAAACGTGTCGGATCAGAAAATACATCAGCAAGTGTCGCTATCGGATTTGTTGAGGTGTTCGTGCAAATAATGGTGCTCGGGGACACTGTGGTTTCAATTTCTGCAAGGACTTGTCGTTTTAAGTCAGTCCGTTCAATCACACTTTCTATGACAATATCCGTGCCCGCGATTGATGAAAGCTGTGTTGAAGACATGAGACGACCTGTCAACTCGCCCACTCTCTCCTGGTTCGTCTTCTGATAGTAACGGTCCCAAGCAGCCTCCTCGAGGATAGTAGGAATGCTTTGACCAAGTGCCTCGGCATTAATGTCAACAAGTTTTGTAACAAACCCTGATCGCACATGACGTGCTGTAATGCCAGCACCCATAATCCCTGCGCCAACAATTGATGGCTTTTGCAACTCGTTTACACGCAGCGACTTATTTGGAGTCAATTGTGTCGACTTACCAAGACCACAGTCACTACGGTTTCGTTCGCCAAGCCGGTACACACGAACAAGTTGTTTCGCGACTGACGTTTTCGCCAGTTCAGAAAAGGCTTTGCTTTCAAGAGCGGCTGCTTCTGTTGTTGACTTTGCAGCGCTCTGCATGATTGTGTTGAAAGCAACCATCGGTGCTGGATAATTTCCTTTTGTACGACCCACAATGACGGCGCCTGTGGTCGCCAATAAAAAATCACTCTCTGGCTTATCCAGGATGTGCGGCAACTGCAACTCAGATCGACGTTTTAAATAGTCTCCAGTAGCAATGGCTTGCTCTATTAAGACACATGCAGACTCTCGTGCTGAATGAACGGGCACGCAGGCGTCAACTAAACCAAGAGTCTTCGCTTGAGAACCGGTGATCGCATCACCCGAAGCTATTAGTTCGATCGCAGGACCGATTCCGATTAGTCGGGGCAAACGAACAGTGCCACCCCACCCGGGCAACAGCCCAAGCTTAACTTCCGGCATGCCGAGAATTGTCTTGTGATTTTCAGTCGCTATGCGTAGATCACATGCAAGTGCAAGTTCAAGACCTCCCCCGAGACAAACGCCGTCTATTACTGCAACGCTAGGCCATGGCGATGAAGCAAACGTACCAAGGAGTTTCCTGCCGTGATCGCATAATTCCTTCAGGCGAGCGGGTGGCAACGACCAAACGGTATCAATCTGACCAATGTCAGCACCGGCAAGAAATGAGTCATCTCGAAGGGACTCTACAAGAAGGCCGCGAGGTGGGTTTTGCTGGAGAAAGGCAAAAACTTGTTCAAGTTCTTGCATAAAATCCTGATTCATCACATTCTGTGAGCAGCCCGGCACATTGATGCCAATAGCAGTTATCCCCCCTGATAATTTCTCAATGACGAGGGTGTTGAGGGGTGCTATTGGTTCCGGCATAGTCGGTGATCCTGTCGTGGTACTTCCTGTAGCAGAGTTCCGGGCTTACCGCATTCACTTGCTCGATTGACAAAAACCGCTAGTGTACCGAGAGTTTTAGAGACCGCTGGGCCTTTAAAAAGACCCGTATTATGATATTCATAGGAACTAATGGTTTCTTATTTCTATCTCTTCTATACCGAGCAGTCTGATGGCTTCAAAACTAGGTGATTCACTAAAATTCAGTTCGCGTGCAAAAATTGCATTATGGCTTGCCCTTGTTGCAGTTGGAATTTGCGGCAGGCTGTGGCAACCCGCTTATAACGTTACTCCATTCGCGGCAATTGGACTTGCGGCAGGCTCTCTTTTTGGAATTTCGCTCGCTGCTGCAGCAGTTCCAATTGTAGCACTTGTTATTAGCAACATGGTACTGCCCGGCTATGGTTCTACCGTTATGACTCTTGTTATATATGCTTCGCTTGCCTGTCCGATATTATTTGGCAGCCTCGTCCAACGACAAGGATGGGTTGCAGTCTTAGGAGGAAGCCTTGCTTCCTCTCTCATCTTTTTTACAACAACGAACTTTGCTACGTGGGCTCTGTCTGAACTCTACCCCCATACTTTATCTGGCCTCACAACGTGTTACATAGCTGCTCTTCCATTCTATCGATGGATGCCCGTGGGTGATGCCGTGTGGAGTATTTCATTATTCTCTTCGCTTGTTGCAGTCGGGCGGATTCAGCAACTCGTGCAACCGGTACAAGCCATCCCAGTAACAACTGTCCACCAACAAACCGTGGATCGCTTGACTGACGAGCAAAGGGGCCGACAATAGAAGTTCGTGGAGGATCTGGTAAAAGCCACAGGTCAACAGCCACACTAACTCACTCTCCGCGGGAATGGCGGAATTGGCAGACGCGCTAGGTTGAGGGCCTAGTGGTAGTAATACCGTGCAGGTTCAAGTCCTGTTTCCCGCATTATTCATTAAGGTTCTTTTGATGGACGACACAGCCGGCAGTAGAACTGAGTCCGCAGAGTCTTATCCTCGTGATAGTGATGCAGCATCTAAGGCTGTTGATGGAGATATAACACCTGTTCAGGAACACAATAGTTCTCAACAATCAACTCCTGATGGTGATCGCCCAAAACGACGAATTGCGATAGGTACACAGCGAGCCGATTCCGCACAAACAGAGACGGCGGCACGCTATACTTACATCACGTCCAAAACTCCTTCGACTTCCGGTGACACGCCATCAGAAACAAGTGACAGTTCTTCCTCCGCAACGGAAGACGAGAAGAACACTCAGCCGAAAAAAACCAAAGAGCGTCGCCGTGGTCGATCAGACCGTAGTAGTAAAGCTTCCGCTTTCACCGATTCTGTACCTCATCAGAAGCGGGTTAATATTCCAAACCTGAGACAAGATCTCGATGAAGATCTTGAGAAAGACTTTGAAGCAGCCCTAGCGGGGCTTGAAGTTGAGTCATTGCTTGAACAAACATCTCTCGTTGATCAACCAATTCAGCCAGGTGCAAAAGTTGAAGGAACCGTTCTCTCAGTTGGCCCTGAGACAGCCTTTATCGACCTGGGAAACCAACGACAAGGTGCTCTTCAACTCGCAGGGTTATTGGAAGAAAGTGATGAACTACCTGAAGTAGGGCAGACGCTAAAACTATCTGTAGGGGGACGTAATGAAGAAGACGGCCTCTATGAGGTTGCTCCTGCGAACCGAGCAGTTGCGGTAGAAGACTGGTCCCAATTAGAAGTTGGCATGATTGTTGAAGCACGATGCACTGCTGTCAACAAAGGTGGACTTGAATGTGACGTCTCCGGAATCCGAGGATTCATGCCTATCAGCCTTATTAGCCCATGGCGAATTGAAAGCCCTGAAGAGATGATCGGGCAAACGCTCGAAAGCCTTGTCACCGAAGTTGTTCCTCAAGCTCGTCGCCTTGTTTTGTCTCGTCGAGCAGTTATTGAAAAACAGGCAGCAGACGCAAAATCAAAAATGCTTGAGACGTTGGAACCTGGTGACCAAGTTGAGGGCATCGTGCGTTCGATTCGTGACTTTGGTGCTTTTGTTGATATTGGCCATGGCGTGGAAGGTCTTGTTCACGTGAGCCAACTCGCATGGGAAAGGGTGAGCGACCCGAAGGAAATCCTTGAGATTGGTCAGCACGTCCACGCCATGATCAAGAAAGTAGACAGCGACACCGGGAAGATCGGCCTTTCAATTCGTGACCTTGTCGAGAGCCCATGGACCAGAGCAGATGCCAAATATTCAGTCGGATCAACAGTTCGAGGCACGGTGAGTCGAATCGCTGACTTTGGTGCCTTTGTTAAACTGGAGCCTGGTGTTGAGGGCTTGATTCATGTCTCCGAGCTAGCAACTCGACGCATTCGCAGTGTAAGCGACGTTGTACGGGAAGGCGAGAAGATAGAATGCCGGGTCCTATCTGTTGATCCCGCCGAACAAAGGCTTTCGCTCTCTCTTAAGGCGCTTAACAAGACTGACTCCGTACCCGAAGAAGATCCTTCGAGCGACGAGGATGACATGCCAGCTTCTTCCGAAAAACAACGAAAGAAGAGCAATGTTGCCTTAAAAGGTGGAACTAGCGGACAGTCAGATGGAGCCCGCTTTGGCCTTAAATGGTAAGCACTTTGTCTGACGTGTGTTAGACCGTTAGGACCGTTTTCCCTATCCATGAAACCAACGCATCAGGAACCTTCACGGATCCATCTGCCTGTTGGTAGTTCTCTAAAATCGCAACAATTGCCCGACTGATTGCGACTGCTGTCCCATTCAAAGTATGAACAAATTGCGTTCCCTTTTCGCTGGGTTTACGGAAGCGAATACCTAATCTTCGAGCTTGATATTCGGTGCAATTCGACGTGCTCGTCACTTCGCCCCACTCGCCAGCTTCACCCCGGCCTGGCATCCAAGCCTCCAAGTCATATTTCCTGTACGCGGGACCGCCGAGGTCACCTGTTGCCGTATCGACAACTCGGTATGGTATTCCTAAACCATCAAAAATTTTACACTCAAGATCGAGCAGTTGTTGATGCATCGCATCACTCTGATCGGGTGCTGTAAAAGCAAACATTTCTACCTTTGTAAATTGGTGAACCCGGTAGAGACCTCGAGTCGCCCTGCCATGAGCACCCGCTTCTGTTCGGAAGCAATGGCTAATCCCACAGAGTTTGAGTGGCAGTTCATTGATATTAAATATTTTTTCGTGCATTGCGCCGCCAAGGGTGATCTCGGCGGTTGCAACGAGTGACAAATCACTATTACTAATTGAGTAGATCTGGGTCTCAGGCCCCCTGGGCATAAACCCAGTACCCTCCAGTATTGAATCACGAGCAACGTCTGGTGTTGTCATGACCGTAAAGCCTTCTTGCATCAATAAGTCGACTGCGTACTTCTGTAAAGCAAGCTCAAGAAGAACTCCATCATTGGTAAGAAAATAAAAACCATGCCCAGCGACTCGACTGCCCGCTTCAAAGTCAAAGAGCTTCAAAGTCTCACCTAATTCAACGTGGTCTTTAGGTGTAAATGGAAAATCTGGAACACTCGAAACGCCACGACGAACTTCTGTTGCGTCTGCTTCGCCACCGTGAGGTGCATCTGGGTGCGTGAGATTCGGTATGGATCGTAGAATCCTATCCGATTCTTCAATCACTTCCGCCTGACGCGACTGAAGTTTAGATGCCTCTTCACGAAGTCGACGCCCCTCCGCCTTCAGTGGCTCACGTTCATCGGGAGGCACTTTCCCGATCGATTTACTGACTTGACCAGCCTCCTGATTGAGACGATCAATATCCAACTGCAACTGCCGACGTAGAATGTCTAATTCCGCAAACTTTGTCACATCAACGGAAGCCCCCCGAATACGACAGTTTTCTGTAATAAGATCAATATTGTCAGCAACAAAACGGCGATCGAGCACAAATTTCTCCTCTCAAAAGGTTCAGACAGTTGTCTGATTCAAGAAGACTCTATACTCAAAGACAAAGATTTTGAACCTCGACACTGTTTGTATGGCCCATACGCATAATGACTCAAACAGCGACCACCACTGTTCCAGACGTCCAGCCAAATCCCTCTTTTCGTAAAAAGAGGGCCAATAGACGGCAACCTCGGTACCATGTCGTCCTTTGGAATGACAATGACCACACCTATCAATATGTTGTCTCAATGCTCCAAAAGCTCTTTGGTCACCCATCGCCAACAGGAATCAAAATGGCCACAGAGGTAGATCAAAAAGGGAAAGTTATCGTTCTTACCACAACACGGGAACACGCTGAATTCAAACGAGACCAAATCCATGCTTTCGGTGCTGATAAACTTATTCGCAGGTCAAAGGGAGCTATGTCAGCATCCATTGAACCCGATTCATAACGTGAACACATAACTCGGGGTAGGTCCAGAAAAGCTGTGGCCCAGATCAGTTGATCTGGGCCACATTTGTTTTAATGGCTTTTCAGAAGATAGTCTCCAAAAACTGGCTGGGTACGCCTAGTCCTCATATCCACATGATGGCTCACATGGGACTTCACGCCAAACTGTCTTTGGAACACACTTCGTCACCGTGTAGGCAACCTTCTTTGGAACCATGCGATAAACATCAATGGTTTTTGTGTAGTGAACAGGTCGCGTCACACAATAAGGCACTTTCTTTATGTGTGTCTCTTTAACCGTCTTGCACACTTTGTAACACTCTTCACGACAACGCTGTTCCCGAACCATTTTGCACACTTGATATGAGCATGTCTTCATCCGCTGCTCCGGCACCATCTTGCAAACCTTATACGTCCGCACACGCTGCTCCGGTACCATCTTGCAGACCTTGTAACAGCAGGTTCGTACACGCTTCTCCGGCACCATCTTACAAACCTGATATGTCCGTACACGTTGCTCTGGCACCATCTTGCAAACCTTGTAGCAGCAGGTCCGCACGCGCTGCTCCGGTACCATTTTGCAAACCTGATACGTCCGTACACGTTGCTCTGGCACCATCTTGCAAACCTTGTAACAGCAGGTTCGTACACGCTGCTCCGGTACCATCTTGCAAACCTGGTATGTCCGAACACGTTGCTCCGGCACCATCTTGCAGACCTTGTAACAGCAGGTCTTAACCCGACGCTCTGGCACCATCTTGCAGACCTTGTACGTTCGCACACGTTGCTCCGGTACCATCTTGCAAACTCTATACGAGCAGGTTCGCACCCGCTGTTCTGGCACCATCTTGCAGACTTTATAGGTGCGTACGCGTTGCTCTGGCACCATCTTGCAGACCTTGTAACAGCAGGTCTTGATTCTTTGCTCCTGGACCATCTTGCAGACTTTGTAGCATTGCTTTTTGACAATGGTCTCTCGCTCATAGCGGACACAGTCAATCTGCTTCTCACAAATTTCAGGAACCCATACTTTTTTGCAGATTGTCCTGGATGGGCACTGAACCTGAATCTTCTTCACAGGCCCCGGATGGTAACACCGTTTCCCTGAACAGTCCGTCTCCCAACAACCTGGCTGTCGAACACACTTTGTGACCAATGGCCCCGGAATTTCACACCTTTCAGTTTCCCAGTGACCCTTGCAGACCTTTACAGTCTTGGTGTAGTGCACTGGCTTACAGATGGTATGACAAATATCTCGCTCTCGTGTTTCCCAGACAGGCTTGCACACTGTATACGGAATCTCTTTCGTGCACGTCTCGTAAACGGGCTTGCATACCGTGTAGCATTGCTCGCGTGTCTCATATACAGGCTTGCACACTGTGTATGGAATCTCTTTCGTCCTCGTCTCGTACACAGGCTTGCATACCGTGTAACACTGCTCGCGTGTCTCATATACAGGTTTGCACACTGTGTATGGAATTTCTTTTGTCCTTGTCTCGTACACAGGCTTGCATACCGTGTAACACTGCTCGCGGGTCTCATACACAGGTTTGCACACCGTGTATGGAATCTCTTTCGTCCTTGTCTCGTACACAGGCTTGCATACCGTGTAGCACTGCTCGCGTGTCTCATACACAGGTTTGCACACCGTGTATGGAATCTCTTTCGTCCTCGTCTCGTACACAGGCTTGCATACCGTGTACGGAATTGTTCTTGTACGAGTCTCCCAGGCCGGCTTGCAGACTGTGTACTCAACGTCCCGGTAGCATTGATCCTTCTCGTAGCGAATGCAGTTGATTTCCTTTTGCTCAACAACCTTTTCGCATACGGTTTTGTAACATGTGTACTGTTTCTTCTCGTAAACAACATCCTTGACAAGCCGAGGACCACAGCATGAAGGAGCTGCGCACGACGGCTCACAGCCTTCACTGCAGCTACAATTCTTGCGAGCTTTCGAAAAGCTTACGGTAGAAACTTTCGAGGCACCGTGTTGGTAGTTAGCTAACCCACAGTAAGCAGCATCAACTTTGGTTGCACTGAGTAACACCGTTGCCACCGACATCATGGCACAGACAAAAATCTTGTTCATAACGTTCTCTCTTGCTCTTCAATCCCGATAGAAATCAATCCTTCGATTCTTAAATATTCAGCGGACGCAAATTGGTACGGCCAATAAAACGTCAGCGAGTACTCTTTAAAGATCGCCCATAAACTCTGCGCAGGATGATTTCTTTTCGAAATCGGTGCAGTTTTTCCATTGTCACTATGGCATTACAACCGTTACATCCGGACGTTGGACTCGAGAGATTTGCGATAGTTCATTCCCCCGGGTTAAAGTCTTCTAATATTCCACTGGGGTCTGGCAGATATTTCATGGTGACTGAAGACACAAATGAACGCCCGAACGAGATGCCTTCGGACGCTACTGTTCCAAAGGTTGTTGTCAGCAGAATCAGTCTCTATCTACGAGAACTGCAACGGCTTCAGTCTGCGGGCAAAGAAACTATCTCTTCCAGTCAGCTCGGGACTCTTCTTGGCTTCAGTGATGCTCAGGTGAGAAAAGACCTCGGCTTTTTTGGGCAATTCGGCTACCCAGGAGTTGGTTATCGTTGCGACGAACTCATCAACGCCATGCGTGACATCTTGGGCACAAACCAATCCTGGCCCGTTGTCATGATTGGAGCAGGCAATCTTGGTCTTGCACTTCTTGGATACAAAGGTTTTGGTCAACAGAATTTCTCTATCGAAGCAGCTTTTGACGCCGATTCAAAAAAAATAGGGAAAGTCATTCAGGGGATTCAGATTCAGCCCCTCAACGAATTATCTAAAACCGTCAAAACAAAGGGAATTCGGCTGGGTATGGTTGTTGTCCCTGCGAATCGTGCACAAGAAGCAGCCAATGATCTTGTGAAGGCTGGCATCGAGGGCATTGTCAATTTTGCTCCCGTGACACTCACCCTTCCAGCCAACGTACAAGAAGTAGCCGTAGATCTTGCAATAGAGCTCGAACAACTTTCTTTTGCTGTGACGAGCATTCTGAATCGCCCAACCGATCAGCCCTCTGATCCCCATGACGTGTTGACGAACCCGCCTACCGTATCGCCGCACCAGCGTGACTAGATTTGATCGTTGTAGGAGACCAAACCATTGGAAAAGCATCTCTGCTTTCTCAGTTTTCAGAAGAAAGAAATACGCCAGATTTTAAGAATCTCCCTATGCGTTTAAAACACTTAAATAATATTCCGAACTGACGCCGGATTGGGCTTCAACAAAATGGAGAGAAACACGCTATACTAAGGAAACTTCACTACCCGGTGGTGTAATGGTAGCACAAGGGTTTTTGGTACCCTTAGTCTAGGTTCAAATCCTAGCCGGGTAGCTGTGTTGACTGACTGTCAGATCCCGGAGTCGTGCCCCTCAGATTGTGAAGTGGTTTGGAAGACGCTGCATCCGAATTACGAATCTGTTTTTTGCCCGTCCCTTGGCTACCAACCGTGTCGTCATCACGCATGCTCTTAGACTTCTTCCTTTGGTCAAGACTTCCTGGACCCGCTCCGTTGGCAATGATAAATAGCATTGTGCCACTAAGTGCCAAGTTCTTGAGAAACTGAATCATTTCGGTCGGTTTTTGATCCGCCTCTGCGTTCCAGAAGTCGTGGAAATAATAGGTTGCTCCCGCAAGAAAGAGAAGGAGCATGCTCGCACCAAGACGAGCTTTAAATCCCGCAGCAACCGAAAGTCCTCCAAAGATCAAAAATACTATCGCACCGCACAGTAAATACTTATGAGCAGGTATTCCCAGAATTTCATCCTGAGGCATACCTTGTGCCGCCATCAGGTCTGCAACGCTACTGAAATTCAGAATTTTGTTTCCGAATGCACTTAGCAAAAAGATAATGGAAATCATCAGCCTGCCAACACAGGCAAGAATCCCTTGAATAATTCTCACGCTACGCCTCCAAAAGAATTGTTACTGGCCCTTTGCTTCTGGCCCTTATTATTCCCACCCTCGCCCAAAATCAGCAAATTGGTGGTTCGTGGGGAGGCTCTATGATTTCTTGACCATGAATTTTCGCCAATCTTTTCAGGACTTCCTGTAGATCTTTGGGAAGAATTGAGTGAAAGAGTATCTCGTCACCGGTGACCGGATGTGTGAATCCTAATTCAGCAGCATGCAAAGCCACCCGCGGTGCGAGTGATTGGTCTTTCAGGTCAGAACCCAACGGGGCCGAATAGACCCGTTCACCACAAATGGGGTGCCCACTTTCAGCGAGATGAATTCGGATTTGATGCGTCCTTCCGGTCTCCAGGCGACACTCGACCAACGTATATGCATCACCAAAATGTTCACACGGCTGAACATGAGTGACCGCATGTTTTCCTTTCCCATCAACTGCTGAACCCCGGCGGCCATCACCCCGATCCCGTACAAGACTCGACATGATAGTGCCTTTACCAACCCGACCAACGGCAACGGCGAGGTATTTACGCCGAGTCGTATGCTGTCGAAACTGCTCAGCCAAAATTCTTCCAGCTGGCACCGTTCGGGCAAACACAAGGAGCCCACTTGTTTCACGATCAATTCGATGAACCGCTCGAACTTGACCCGAGCGATGCAGTCTTTCCTTTTTTAAACCACTCTTCCATTTACCTTGTCGTGCTGCTTTTAAGAACCGTCCTATTACTGTTGGAAGAAGTTCATCAAGAGTTGGCTGCAACTGGCGGCGGCGGGTCGGCCATCCTGCCTCTTCATGATGCCGAGTGGTCGTAAGACCCGCGGGCTTATCGACAACAACAACGTGATCATCGAGGTGAACGATTTTCACATCTTGCGGCCCGGGCGGTGCGGCGGCAGGCACGTCAAGAAATTTCACGACCTCGCCTGTCTTCAGGCGTCTGGCAGCATCCACGCAGATATTGCCGTGAATTGTGATGCGCCGATTACGAATCCATCGTTCAGCAACTGCCCAACTCGTTCCATCTATTTTCTCTCTTAGATAAGCTGCGAGCGTGCACCCACTCTCATCATCGGTCACATGAAAAACCTGACCTGTTCCGTGCTTTACCATGGATAATCAAAAACTAACGAATACGTTCTTGTTCGAGAGCCCTTGAATGACTTTCTGTAAGAACAGGAAATATTTTCACTTTCACGCCTCACGGAATCTTACATTCCGCAGCTGCCTGCTCTAAGGGGTTACCCCTCGAATGATGGCAAAACCATGAGACTAAAGCGGCCTAACCGCCAACCGCTTGACCACAAAAAACCTAGTTTTAGACTCATTTTCTTATAAATGTGGCGTTCCGTTCGCCGCCTAAAAAGAAATTCTCGAAGTGAGGGGAATCCAGCGTGCCCGGAACCTGCGTCATCGGTTTGCAATGGGGCGATGAAGCCAAAGGCAAACTTGTCGACATTCTGACTGAAAAACACGATGTCGTTGTTCGGTACCAAGGGGGCGCAAATGCTGGTCACACCGTGGTCTCGGATGGAGAAACATGGAAACTCTCTTTGATTCCAAGTGGCATCCTTCGAGATAATGTTACCTGTGTTGTAACTGGTGGTGTTGTTCTCGACCCTGCGAGTGCAATACGTGAAATTGACATGCTTGAGTCACGAGGGATCAAAGTAGCTGACAAACTACGGCTCAGTGATCGGGCTCATGTTGTTTTCCCATGGCATGTCATTGAAGATGGGATTCTCAATGGCAGTCTTTCCGGTGGTGAATCAATTGGAACAACGGGAAGGGGTATTGGACCCTGTTACAGGGATAAAGTCGGTCGGTCACTTGCAATTCGACTCGGGGATCTCTATCGCCAAGACTTCCGATCTACTTTTGATCATATTATCAAAGTAAAGCAGCGGTTTCTTGAAGCAAGCCGGCCAGCTGGCAGTGATGCCATTGAACTTGATAGCGACACAATATTCGAACAATACCAGGAATATGCAGAACGACTCCGTGACTACGTTGGTGAGACGACAAACTATCTTCTAGATTCCGTTGAAACTGGAAAACCAGTTCTCTTCGAAGGTGCACAAGGTGCATTGCTTGATATCGACCACGGCACGTTCCCGTTTGTTACGAGTAGCAACTCGTCCGGGGTTGGAGTGTCAAGTGGATCAGGTGTTCCGGGTCGGTGGATCAACCGAACTATTGGTGTCTTGAAAGCCTACTCCACACGAGTTGGGGGTGGGCCTCTTCCAACTGAACAAGACAACGATATTGGGAAACACCTCCAACAACGCGGTAAAGAATTTGGCACTGTGACTCAGCGACCACGACGCTGTGGTTGGTTTGATGCAGTTGCAACGCGGTATTCTGCTCGCCTTTCAGGTGCTGATGAACTTGCAGTGATGCTGCTCGATGTTCTCTCCGAACTTGATGAACTTCGAATATGCACGAGCTATCGCATAAACGGAAAAGTTGTGAATGAGTTTCCCGGACAGATTGATGACCTGAAGGCTGCGGAGCCAATCTACGAGACACTTCCCGGATGGAACAACGATTTAACGACTGTTCGTAACGAAGCAGATCTACCGCTGAATGCTATTCGGTACATAGATCGTATTGGAGAACTTCTTGGTCGACCGGTGACAATTGTTTCAGTTGGACCAGATCGAGAGCAAACCATTTTTCGCAGTGGAAACAATCAGCCTGCGCAATACCCTCAAAATACACAACAGGAACGAGCGACGGTGTGAACAACCCTGTTGCCATACCATCTACAAAGCATTCCACTCGGACGGCAGACCAACAAAAAGCCGAACCGACTGACAGCCCCCTACCACAGCACGTTGCAATCATTATGGATGGCAACGGCCGCTGGGCCGAAAAACGCAATCTTCCACGAATCGAAGGCCATAGGCAGGGCGTCACAAGTGTTCGCAAGGCCACCGAACATGCTGCAAGACGAAACATCAAGCAGCTGACTCTGTACTGTCTCTCAAGCGAAAATTGGCGGCGACCAAAAGCCGAACTCGATTTCCTCATGCTCCTTCTCGAGCAGTACATGATTGAAGAACGATCGCTCTTGATGCGCGAACGCATACGGCCAGTCATGATAGGAAACCGAGCTGGCTTACCGAACAGAACACTCGCAGCTATCGATGAAACGGTTGATATGTGTCGCAATAATACCGGCATGCGACTTTGTCTTGCAGTTAACTACGGAGGTCGGGCTGAAATTGTTGAAGCCACCAAAACACTTGCACGTCGAGTGGCTGAAGGAATCCTGCAGCCAGATGAAATCGATGAGAAAAGTATTGAATCTCACCTTGAAACAAACGGAATGCCTGATCCGGACCTTCTCATACGAACGGCTGGCGAGATGCGACTTAGTAATTTTTTACTGTGGCAGATGAGCTATGCCGAGTTCTGGGTCACTTCAGACCTTTGGCCCGATTTCACCGAGAATCATCTCGATCAAGCACTGGCCGCTTTTCAGTCGCGCGAACGTCGATTCGGAGGTCTTTCGTCAACATGAAGAGAAATTCAACTTCCTTTGCAACGCTTGGTTCACGGTTTATCGTCTCGGGCACTCTGATCATCTGCTTGACTGCACTCACCTGGGCTGACTCCACTGGATTCCTTGGCGGTTTACCCGGCTGGTGGCTCCTTCCAATTTTAATTCTCCTTGCAGTTGGGGGTGTGAACGAGTTCATTGTTCTCTACACGAAGCGGGGAATCAGACTCAAAGGTGGAATTCTTCGTGTCGGAGTCGTTGCTATATTTTTAGCCGTTGCCGTGGGTACTCAAGCGATGGTTTCTGATACGGGAGATGCTGCACCCGTAGCTGCTCTCAGTTGGGCCGCACTGGCAACAGCAGTCGCGGTTGGATCACTTTTTGTCCAAGAAGTTTGGCTCGCTCGCAATGATGATCAGGATCTTGATCGATTAGCAGCAAGCATTTTTGTACTGACGTATCTAGGTCTCCCGATGGCATTCATGGTTGGCTTAAGGCTTGTCACTATTGCCAACTTGGGTCCTGAGCAAACAGACCCTCAATATCTCGGGATCATTCCATTGCTCAGCCTTATTACGGTCGTCAAAGCTGGTGATATTTTTGCATATCTCATTGGCTCTGCTTTAGGGCGGATTCCGCTGATGCCAAAAATTAGCCCGGGGAAAACGTGGGAGGGTGCAGCTGCGTCACTCACTGGCTCGCTTTTCACTGCGTGGTTGATAATGCAGTCTTCGCTTATTTTCAAAAATGGGCTACCAGTGCAACCCCTTGGTGGATGGATCACCTTCGGAGTATGTGTTGGACTGGCTGGTATGGCAGGTGACCTTGCAGAATCACTGATCAAGCGTGAACTCAAAACAAAAGATTCTGGAAAGTCTTTAGGTGGCCTCGGAGGAGCACTCGACCTCATTGACTCACTCCTGTTCGCTGCACCTGTTGCATGGTTTCTGTGGGTGAATGCATCTGGTTAAGACCTATTCTGCCGGGCTAAATGCTGGTTTTTCTAACAAATTCAGCGATGAAAACAGGTCCTGTTGGGAACGCCTCTCCTGCGGGAGTAGTATATAGGGAGAACCTGACACCAATCAGTTTCCTGCCAGTCTGCCACGTGGCGGACGCACCTTTTCCTCGAGGCCATGAACCCCACTCGGTTGATGGACTTTGATGTCTCGCTCAACGATTGCAGTAGTCGACTCAAAGCGGCTTTTAGAACTTTTCGGACCTCGTGATCAACACCTCCGAAAAATACGAACCGCTCTCGACGTTGGAATTTCAGCCCGAGATGGAGAGATACACATTGAGGGTGAGGACACTGCTGTTCATAGAGCCACAGAAATTTTTGAGTCACTAGATCAGTCACTCCAGGATCATGGCACTATCACAGGACAACTTGTTGACCGTTTACTCAACGGAAGCAGCATCTCTGAACAACTCATTCATCAGGAATCGATTGAAGTGCATCGACCTGGAGGGCATATTGTTCCTCGATCATCAGGTCAGGCTGATTATGTACGTACTATTCGACAATCTGATATCGTTTTTTGTGAGGGGCCGGCAGGTTGCGGAAAAACCTTTCTTGCTGTCGCCATGGCCGTTTCTGCTCTCCGCCAAGAACAGGTCACAAAAATTGTGCTTGTGCGTCCAGCTGTTGAGGCGGGAGAAAGCCTTGGCTTTCTCCCGGGTGACCTTCAGGCAAAAATAAATCCTTACCTGCGACCACTACTTGATGCACTTCGCGAGATGATGGACTTTGACTTATTGAAAAAGCTGACTGAGCAAGATGTCATCGAAATGATTCCCCTCGCCTATATGCGAGGCAGAACACTAAACGACGCCTTCATCATTCTGGACGAAGCACAGAACACGACTGCAGCTCAGATGAAAATGTTTTTGACTCGCCTAGGAGTTGGCTCGAAAATGGTGATTTCAGGGGATACCACGCAAATCGACCTTCCTCCAAACCGCAAAAGCGGTCTTATTGATGCAATGGAACGGCTTGGCAAGGTTGCAGGCTGCAGCAAAATCAGCCTTGGAGGCAGTGATATTGTCCGGCATCCTCTTGTTCAGCGCATTGTCGATGCTTACGAGGAATAATTACATACTTCAATTCTCTTTCCGAAAATGAGAAACTAACAGCAGTTTACGATGAGTATCGCCCCGTCGTCATTTCGCCGCCGCATTCGCCGAGCCTCCTCAATGGAAGGTCCGCAGAGTTTCTGGGGCAGGCTCCTCGAAACTATTTCGCGGTCAGAAGTCCTCGTGCGCCTCGGCCTTTGCCTTCTGGCAGCTTTTTTCCTTCTTATTCTTCTACGAGGATGGTCGCAACCATTCGCATTTAGACTCGGCTCTGTTGCTCCTCGAGGTGTTGTTGCCCGAGTTGCATTTGAGAAGCCCGATCTCGCTAGAACTCGTGCGGCACAGCAACGGGCAACATCACAGGTCCGAGTCGTTTACATCCAGGACCGATCGCCATTGGTTCGTATTCGAGACGGACTCAAAAATCGTGTTGCTGAAATTGCAGCAGCAGAAACTTTGGCCGGTGTTTCACGTGCCGCATGGCTTGAGTTTGCTCCAGAAACAGCAGCTGTTCTGGAACGGCTTCCGATACCGGCTCCAGGGACTGTTGTGAAACCCACCGAACTACCAATTGCTCCTGAGCCACCCGATTTCTCAACACAAGAAGAACCACAGGACAAGAACACACTTCCCTCTTTAGATTCGAACATATTGGGCTCATCAAAAGCACAGGTGAAGCAGAAAGCAAGTAGCGGCAAAGAGGGTGCTCCATCGAACGGAGATATCGGATTAGCTGATGATGTGATACGAGCACAAGCACAGCCAAACGCAGCGTTAGAAACAGCTGCGGAAGATCAAGCTGGGCAAGCGAACCCATCAGTCACAGAATTCTCACGAGAGAAGCTGCAGGCTGAACAGGCATTTACAGCCTTCCGAAATCCGGTGGGTACCAAAGAAAAAATACTCGAGTTCAATAAAGCCATCGATCGTGCGTTTGCGCCGCTGGAATCCCAAGGTGTACTCGAAAAAATTCAGCACGACATCGACGAGGGAAGCCAAACAGAAATTGATGTCCACCCGCTTGGCAACGTAACCGAGATGATTCGCGTTCAGGTTGCTGAAGTACTCCTCGGAGAGGCCAAGATTCGCTTCAAGGCAAGGCTGACTGATGAATTGGGGCCTGGACCTTTAACAGATCGCGTATTCATGTGGATTGATCCACGGCTAACAGGATCACTTGAAGTTGACAACGAAGCGACGGCAAAAGCCAAAAATGAAGCAGTTGAAGAAACGCCTGAACAATTCATTCGTTATTCAGCAGGTGACCTGCTCTCTCCTGCTGGCGTCGAGATTACGAATGAGCAACTTACACTTTTAAAACTCGAACACGAAGAATCTTTGAGGCAGCAACCAGTTGGCGAACGTTTTGGCCGAGCAACTTCACTGTTTGGTCTGTTCGTAGCAATGTTCACACTCGCCGGATTTTACCTCCACCTTCATCACCGTGATGTCATGGTTGATCTCGGTCATATAGCAACCTTGCTTGTTCTAGTTGTGGCAACAATGGCCGCTTGTGTATTTGCCTCTGGTGACTCATGGCACGCCGAAATCTTACCCCTACTGGTTTTTGCAATGACGGTCGCAATCGCTTATGACGAAGATCTCGCACTCCTACTTGTTGCCGAGGTAGCCCTTGTTCTTGTCGTGGGCTTAGGCCAGGGCCTTGCTGACTACATAACGCTCACTGCAGCAGCAGCTGCGACTATTTTCTGGATGGGTCGAATCAGGAGTCGTAGTAAGTTGATCTACGTTGGCTTATGGGCGGGCGCCGTTGCCATGACGACTCAGATTGGTGCCAACCTCCTTGAAGAACATCCGCTTGACTTCTACCTCCTTTTCGAAGCGGCACGAACTGGTGTATGGACCCTTCTGGCAGGCTTTCTGATGACGGGCTTACTACCGTTCGTAGAAAAAACATTCGGTGTACTCACCGATCTAAGCCTGCTTGAGATCGGTGATGTTGCGCATCCTCTTCTTCAAGAACTTGTTCGAAGAGCTCCAGGCACGTACAACCATTCGATTAATGTTGCCAGCATCGGAGAGGCGGCGGCTGATGCAATTGGAGCACGTGGGCTCCTTGTTCGAGTCGGGGCGTATTTCCATGATGTCGGAAAGATGCTCAAGCCGGCCTACTATGTCGAAAATCAGAATAGACAGGAAAACAGACACGAAACACTTGTGCCTGCAATGAGTAGCCTCATTATCATTGCACACGTCAAAGAGGGAGCCGAGTTAGCACGGCAGTACAACCTTCCTCAACCTATTGTTGACCTTCTCCTCGAACATCACGGCACAACGCTCGTTGAGTACTTCTACCGACGTGCCGCTGAGAAATCACAAACTGATCCAAATGGAGGCGGTGTTGATGAGCAGACCTTCCGTTATCCAGGACCTCGTCCAGGGACGCGGGAGTCTGCCGTCTTGATGCTTTCTGATGCTGTCGAGAGTGCCAGTCGTTCACTCACAGAACCGACCCCAGCGAGAATTTCTAGCCTCGTGCATGACCTTGCTATGAAACGACTTCTTGATGGCCAATTTGAGGATTGTGGATTAACGCTTGAAGAATTACGACTTATCGAGCAAAGCCTCGTAAAAAGTCTCACGGCTGTTTATCACGGACGAGTGAAGTATCCGGACCAGAGGTTAGCCTAGTGGCCGCCTCACACCGCTGCTCCACACCGCGCCTACTTTACCCGCAAGCCACTTCTGGCAGCAACAAGGTTGTTCTATGCAATCGTCAACGGACGATGGCAGTTTGCTCGAAGACACTCAAACGTTTTTTCCTTGTTGCCATAGACGCCCTTGGAATGACTGATTCTGATATCAGCCTGGCAATTGTAAATGACAAAGCAATTGCTGTGCTCCATGAAACATGGCTAGGTATTTCCGGCCCAACAGACGTCCTTTCCTTTGATCTTTCAAGTCCTAAACATGCCCAACCCTCCCAGCACGGAAAGCGGCATGGAATTCATGGCGAAATTATTGCAAGTGCTGAGACAGCTTCGCGAGAGGCTCGTGTCTACGGCTGGAGCCCGGAACACGAATTAACCTACTCCCTTATCCATGGCTTGCTTCATCTCGTCGGCTATGACGACCAGACGCCCTCAGAAAGGATCTCTATGCGACGGAAGGAGCGAGCGATAATGAAAGTGATTGGGCTCCCGTCTCCACCAAGAAGACGTCCCAAAACCACTTGTCACCGAAGCTAACCTTTCTTATTGTCCTGAAATATGCTCATGCAAACTGCAATCCTCTTATTAATTATCGCAAGCCTCGCTGCCCTGCAGTCACGTGCCATCCGGGGAGCGAAGCGGCATCAACTTCAAGACATCTGCCGTCAGAAAGGGCTTCCTGATGTTTACGATGAACTCGTACGAGCAAGTGAAGGAATAGCATTTTTTGCCGCTACTGTTGTGGTGCTTGCCGGAGTTGCGTCAACTTTTTTTATCTCAAAAATACTCACGACCAGCCTTTCTACTGGACTCTGGGCAGGTCTTTGCTGGATTATGCTGGTGATTGTACCCATGACACTCACACGGTTTGCTGGGGTTTGGATTGTTGTGACAACATGGTGGTTGTGGCGGCCTCTCATCCGGCTTATCGCACCTGTTTCCAAAGGGGTCACCAAATGTATCGAGGCCATTCAGTGGATGCTCTACAGGAGCAAGAATCATGCTACCGCTGATGAGTCACAAGACGAAATTCGACTCGCTATGGATGAGGCTCATCGTGAAGGGCATCTTGATGAAGAAGCGCGCGAAATGATCGAAGGAGTCATGGAACTTGAAGACGCTCAAGTCTCTGAGATCATGACTCCTCGGACTCAGGTTATCGGCATCGCTTTAAACTCAACGTGGAAAGATTCGGTAGAAGCCGCGGTAGAAAGCGGGTATTCAAGACTCCCAGTCTGGAAGTCCTCCCCAGATGACATCGTTGGGGTCCTCCATTTGCGTGAAATTTTGGCCGAGCTGGCTCAGTACCAAGATTCTCTTAGTGAGGCCGGACGAACCGAACCAAATCTCCGTGATCTTCTTAGGCCTCCTTACTTTATCCCTGAAACTATGAGTGTTCAGTCTTTGCTCCGCGATCTGCAGCGTGGCAAATCACATATGGCTATTGTTACTGATGAATTTGGTGGTGTCTGCGGTATTGTGACAATTGAAGATGCTCTCGAAGAGATCGTTGGAGAGATCACAGACGAGCATGATGAAACACTAATAGATGGTATTCTTGTGCAGTCGAAGGATACGTGTGAAACATTGGCCAATGTTCCTATTGATGACTTGAACCAGCGAATGCATTTTTCCTTACCGGAAGAAGCTGATTACGATACCGTCGGCGGCTTCGCCTTCCATATTTTTGGACGAATACCATCCGAGGGAGAAACCATAGTTTCTGATGGCGTATCGCTTGAGGTTTTAGCAAGTTCAAGGCGTCGAATTGATCGACTCCGTGTTTCAAGATTACCCCAAACACCTGATTCACCATGAGTGCCGAAAAGGCTCAGGCTCTCGTCCTGCGGGCCCGACCATTTGGTGAAACAAGTGCGATCATTACCTTGCTGACTCGTGAGGTCGGTAAGGTACGGGGACTGGCAAAGGGAGCGTGGCGACCAAAGAGTAAATTTGACGCCGCCCTTGACCTCCTTTCCATCTGTCAGGTACTCGTCCTTCATAGTTCGTCTGGCAATCTTGATCTTTTCACAGAGGCCTTCCTCGAGCATCGATTTCGAATCGGTCGTTATGAATCATCATTTGCTGCCGGACTCTACATCGCCGACCTCCTGGATTCAGTCACCGTTGATGCAGACCCCCAACCTGAACTCTTTGATCTCGCCACACGAGCGATCCGATTCCTCTCTGCACCAAGACCTGGACAGAGAAACGAACAGCGGTCTGTGCTTGACTCCAGAACTGTTTCGGCACTTATTATTCACACAGAACTGGGCATCCTCCATCAACTTGGACAACTTCCATCGCTCCATTGCTGTGCCGAGTGTCAACGACCATTGGAAGGCCGAAGAATATCGTTCAGCATGCTTGGAGGGGGAGGGCTCTGCCCACAATGTCGACGAGGAAAAAGATCTGTTGTCTCAATCTCAAGTGAAGCAATTGTTTCTTTGCGGCAGCTTGCCGACTCCTTCGTTCAGAGTGAATCTATATCACAGCCAGAACCTCCGTTTGGAGAGATTCGTGCCATTATGAATACACTATTTGCCAATATTCTTGGATATCGCCTGAAAACCAGTCATTGGCTTGCGACAACCTTTCCCTCGTCACGCGAGAAACACCGATGAACCGTTCAACCAACCAGAGGACTTGTCCAAGGGCTTTCCCATTAGTCATTGGGTTCTTTATCACGCTCCTTGCAAGTGGATGCGCCACACTCACTAAGCCAACATGGCCATGGAGTGATTCAAGCGTAGGACCAGATGACTCGGCTATTGATGATGAATCTTCTTCTGTCATCTCATCAGAATTCACACCGAGTGATGATGATTTTGGTTGGAATGCGTTAAAGGGTGACACAATGAAACGACGTTTTAAAAAGCTTGTTGGTCGTGGCCCGAATGAGTCAGTAGCAAAAGATGCTCTCGCCGAGGGTGATGATCTTTTTGTTCAGAAAGAATACAAAGCCGCTCTGAAGCAGTATTATCGCGTTGTCGACCGATGGCCGGATTCTTCTATCGAAGAAGACGCCATGTGGCAGGTTGGTGAATGTCTTTTTTTTACTGACCAATATCCAAAGGCTGAAGATCAGTATGATTCCCTTGTGAAAAAGTACCCAAATACTCGGTACCTTGACCGTATAGCAAAACGACAGTTTGTGATCGCGCAGTACTGGCTGGCACTAGATGAAAAGCAGCACGTTCCACTCTTGATACCGAATCTGATTAATCGAAGTCGTCCTCTCTTTGACACACGAGGGCGAGCTCTCAAAGCATATGAACATGTTCAACTGAATGATCCCCGTGGATCACTTGCTGACGATAGCCTGATGGCACAAGCAAATGCCCATTTCCTTGAGGAGGAATGGCTTGATGCTGATTACTTTTATTCAGTTCTGCGGACAGAATACCCAGACAGCGAATTTCTGATGCCGGCCCATTTATTTGCACTCCAGGCAAAACTCCGGGCGTATCAGGGCCCCGCATACGAGGGAGGCATGCTCGATGAGGCGGAGATCTTAGCGGACCAGATTCTTGTTCAATTCCCAAATCAATTGGGTACCGATGAAGAGGAACGCGTCGTTCGAACACGTGCTGAAATTGCAGCCCAGCAGGCCCTTCGTCACTGGAAGAGGGCTGAATTTTATGCAAAAGGAAAACACTATTCTTCTGCTCGAATCTATTACGCACTTATTGCTCAAGACTACCCAAAGACCATGCTCGCTCAACGTGCACGAAAGCAACTCAAAGGCATCGCAGGACTCGATGATTTCAATGACAATCCTTGGCCAACTCTTACAGCTTTTCTGAATCCGGATTCTCTGAAAGAGGCTGAACTTGATGCCATGGCCGAAGCCGACACCGTTATTGCCAGCCAGGATAGCACTGGTGAAAGCCAGCCACTGAGGTGAGGCTCACAATGGTCCCATCAATCAACCGCCGAAAGATTTTGTACGGGCTTACCTGCTTTCTGCCGGGAGTCGTAGGGTGTGCTGCATATCAGTTTGGGAACAGCACCCTATATGCAACAAATGTTCGCACGATCTACGTACCACTCTTTCAATGTGACAGCTTTCGTATGACGCCTGCTCTCGATATTGGTGAGCGTCTGACTGAGGCCGTCTGTAAGGAAATTGAGAAGAGGACTCCATTCAAGGTCGTTGATAGTGCTGGGGCTGACAGTATTTTAACCGGTCGAATTGTTGCAGATACCAAACGGATGATGGTCGAGAGTCCAACAGATCAATCGAGAATGGTCGAGATGAATCTACAAGTTCTTGTCACCTGGGCTGACCGAGGTGGGGCCGTTCTAGCTTCGGGTTCCATCCCAGTGCCTGCAGCAAGTGTTGATGTTGGTCAGTCGGCTGCACTCGTTCCAGAATATGGTCGATCTGTAGTCAGCACCCAACAAGAGGGCATTGTTAAAATGTCACAGCAAATTGTTGGACTCATGGAAGAACCGTGGTAATGAAGCCACATGTTGCTGATCCTGCTGAGTGGCGACTCCGTACACGGAGTGTGCGTCTGCCCAGATCTGACGAATTGCCACTTTTAATGGGGATCGTAAATACTACGCCGGATAGCTTTTCTGACGGTGGTCTGTGGACACAGATCGAAACTGCGGTAGCACATGGACTTTCCCTCATTGAAGCTGGTGCTGACATTCTTGATATCGGTGGGGAGAGCACTCGGCCTTTCTCAGATCCAGTCGATTCGGCGGAGGAATGGCGCCGAGTCGGAGAAGTGGTCCGGATTCTTTCACATGAATCGGACTGCCCCATATCTATTGATACGTCCAAGGCTTTTGTGGCAAAAGGCGCATTGGAGAATGGTGCCGAAATAATTAACGACGTCACTGGTCTTGAGGGCGACCCCGCAATGATCCAAATTGCGAGTGAGACTGGTGCTGGAATTTGTGCCATGCATATGCAAGGCACTCCAAAGACAATGCAGATAAACCCAGCGTATGAAAGCGTTGTAGCAGAAGTTTATACGTATCTAGAGGAGCGAAAGAATACGTTCGCTGCGGCTGGTATTGCCCCTGAAAGAGTCTGTCTAGATCCGGGCATCGGCTTTGGAAAAACACACGTTCATAATATTGAACTAATGAAACATGCGTCGAAATTTCTTGACCTTGGATGCCCGATTCTAATTGGCCATTCCCGCAAAGGGTTTCTTAGTAAACTAGTAAAACAGACGATCCACAGAGAAGCGTCATTACTCGAACGTGATATCGCAACAGCTGCAACAGCCTGTAGTCTAGCTGACCAAGGCATTCACATCTTGCGAGTGCATGACGTGGCAACCGTGCGACTTGCTCTCACTGCTTACGCATCAAGCAGGACAACCGAGTCGCTGTTATAAAGCCATTGCTTTGCGGGCAATGGCAACACACTGACGAATATCATTCAAAGGATTTTCTGGGTTTTTCTCATATTCCAGAGAAAGCGCACCATCTTCTGGAAACCCCACCTGCTCGAGCGCGACGAATACAGCCGGTACGTCAAGGTGGCCTTGCCCAAGGATTACTCCCTCTGCTTTTTTCTGCATTTCAGCAAAGTCTTTGAGATGGATGCCGTACAACCTACCTTTTAAAAGCCGTATCACTTCGACGGGCCGTTCAGCTGAACGAATATAGTGCCCAAGATCAGCACATGCTCCAATACGTTGATCCCGGTTTTCAATAGCTCGTAAAACATCAAGAACTTTGCTGTAGCGATGACCTGGTCCGTGATTATGAATAGCAATACGAATATCGAATTCTTGAACAAGCTCCTCAAGATTATCAAAGGAATCTGCTGATGGATCCGCTGTCAGAGTTTTTATTCCAGCCTGTTTTGCAAAGGAAAAAACTTTTCGATTAGCTTCACTGTCTGCAGTGAATTTATTAACACCATGGGCAGAAATCCTCAGGCCCTGATTTTTTACCTTCTGCAGCACTGTCTTAATTTGTGACTGGCTATCCGTCACTGGAAACATTTTGGGATAGAATTCAATCGCGTCAAAACCTAACTCTTTTGCATGACGTAAAGCGTCATCAAGTGAATACTTTCTCAACGAGAATGCTTGGATTCCAAGGCTAAATCTTGTGAGTACTGGTGCAGCTGCATGGGTGACAGAAATTCCTGCGACACCTGCGGCAGCCGATGCAATAAAAGATCGACGACTATGAGCAACCATAAATAAACTCCTCCATGCCGGTGTAATTCAACGTACAATAGTAATTGGTCCTGTGGTACTTGGTCCTGTGTGCTGACCAAGACCATGGTATTTGGTAGCGTACCATTACAGGAGAAACATCCGCATCTGCGCATAAACTTTCTTTTTCCTTACAAAGAGCCGCCTCATGCCAGACAGTTCAACAAATTCAAATAACGAGCTTCAAGATCATTGCCGTCGTACTGCTGAAAAGAGTCGTGCGGCCGCGATACAGTTAGCAACAGTCTCAGGCCAGCAGCGAGCGGCATGCCTTCGGGCTGCTGCGGATACAATCCGGAAGGATGAGGCCGACATTATGGAGGCTAACCTTCGGGATCTCGACGCAGCACCCGGCTTTGGCCTCACAGAAGCTGCCACAGACAGACTCCGTCTCGATAGCCAGCGAATTCAAAGCATTGCCACTGGAGTCGAAGCAGTAGCCGATCTACCAGACCCAGTAGGTGAACTGATTGAGACATCAACACAACCAAATGGCCTTGAGGTTCGTAAGGTGCGTGTTCCCCTTGGTGTCATATTTTTTGTTTATGAATCGCGTCCAAACGTCACTGCGGATGCCGCTGCAGTCGCACTGGCCTCGGGAAATGCTGTCATTTTACGAGGAGGAAAGGAAGCGGCTCACTCAAGCAAAAGAATTATTGAAAGTATTCGTCAGGCGATCACTGCAAATGGCCTCCCAGCTGATTGCGTTCAACTCGTCGACGTTGCAGATCGTGAGGCTGTTGGTGCCTTCCTCCAGTTCGACAACCTGATTGATCTTGCGATTCCTCGTGGTGGTGAAAGTTTGATACGACGTGTCTGTGCTGAAGCACGCATGCCTGTTCTCAAACATTTCAGTGGAAATTGCCATGTGTATGTCGACAAATCTGCTGAGCTTGATATGGCTGAACGAATTTTGATTGATGCCAAGTGCCAACGCATGGGGGTCTGCAATGCAGCAGAATCGCTTCTTGTTCACAGAGATATCGCACAAGAATATCTTCCTCGAATAGCCGAACAACTTCGATCACGGGACGTTGAGTTGCTTGGGGACGTAGCTACCTGCCAGATTCTTCCGAAAATAGGGCAGGCGACCGATTCAGATTTCGCGACCGAATTTCTGGGCCCGAAACTTTCCGTAGGTGTTGTCCGTTCAATTGATGAGGCTATCGAGCATATCAACCGATTTGGATCTCGACACACTGATGCAATCGTAACTTCGGAGAAAACTGCTGTTGAGAGATTTGCTGCTCGGGTTGATACCGCAGTGGTACTCGTCAATGCCAGCACTCGCTTCAATGATGGCAGTGAACTTGGGCTCGGTGCAGAGATTGGAATTTCAACAGACAAACTCCACGCACGTGGCCCGTGTGGCCCAAGGGAATTGACCACATATAAATATGTCGTCATAGGAAACGGACAAACCAAAGGGTCGTAATTAAAAATCAACCGGAGAATTCGATGGATCAAGAAACCAGAGAAGCACCGAGGTATTGGCTTCGTGCCGTCGCTTTTGTTCTTGTCGCGACAACTTTTTCAATAGTGCTCTTTGCTCAAGGTCCTCCGCGGATGCGGAAACATAGAGTTTCTGAGGCGAAAACCTTGGAACTCGTTCCAGCAAACAAAAAACCTCCCGCAGCAAACCGCGTTCGAGTAACTGAAAAAGATGGCTTTCGGGTCATTGAGTCGAATGACATTCCAAATCATACAGTCGGAGGATTTCCAAACAGAGGCAATCCAAACGCCATTGCTGCCCAGAATTGGACAATTAAGATTCCGCTGCAGCCAGCCCTAAGCGAAACGATAACTCCTCTTCACCAGAGCACCAGCCACGGCCCTCCGAATATGCCCTTCGGTATTGGTATCAACGGCGTACTTTTTGAGCCTGGTACGGCAGAGTTCTGGATGGGTGATCGAGACGCTGACTGGAACTACGAGGCACTTGGAGGAGCCGTTGGTCTGGGACTTGATTCCAATCATGCTCATGTTCAGCCCGGTGGCATCTATCACTACCACGGCCTTCCTACCGGCTTGCTCGAAGAACTTGATTTTATTGCAGGCAAAGACGACCAAAACAGGCATTCTCCACTCATTGGCTGGGCCGCAGACGGATTTCCTGTGTATTACGCCTTTGGTTACCAACAAGCAGACGACCCAAAAAGTGACATTGCAAAACTCACAACAAGTTTCCAATTAAAAAAAGGGGAACGACCAAGCGGCCGTTCCGGGCCAGGTGGTCAATATGATGGAGCCTTTATTCAGGATTATGAATTTGTTGAAGGCACTGGTGATCTTGATGAGTGCAATGGGCGGTTCTGCATCACACCTGATTTCCCTGAGGGGACATATGCCTACTTCCTCACGGACTCCTGGCCAGTTATTCCCCGTGGTTTCCGGGGAACTCCTGTCGTGCTTAAAGAGAGAAGGCACGGTGCGCATTCAAGGCGTCCGCGTTGACACGCCTGTATAAGCCTGCGACTTTGCCTGCAACAATTTATAAACCAAATCGATTCCGCACAATTTGTGGCACTCCAATATCGACAACCTGAATCCTGCCCGTATAACGCTTTGCATCGATAGTCATAAAACCTTGTTTCGATGCAACAAAGGTCAGCGTCTCATTGGCATAAATACAGGGGCCACATGGTACTCCACGATCACAATCAAAACCTGACGGCACATCAATAGAGATGACACGAGGCTGGGGATCGATTTTCATTCGCCCTAAAAGTGATTCGATGGCAACTTTTGAATCACCTCTTGCGGCACCCGTCGCACCCGTTCCAAGAATTGCATCGATTACGCATGTCGCCGACAACAATGCATTCTGCCACCGTTCTGCAACAGCCCCGGCGAGGCATACCAGGTCTATGCCTGATCGATTGACAATTTCAAGATTCGTCAACGAATCTCCTCTGAATCGTTGTGGTGGTGCTGCAAGCACAACCCGAACCTTGGCTCCAGCAAGTTCCAGATATCGTGCAATGACTAACCCATCTCCACCATTATTTCCGGAGCCTACCACTACGACCACGTCTTGGTCTGAAATTGAATCGAATAGACGTACGATGGCTTCACTCGCATTACGGCCAGCATTTTCCATGAGAACGACACCCGGGAGGGAATATTCGTCCATTGCTACCGCGTCAACCTCACGCACTTTGGCTCGACTCAATGCCAGCATACGAATGTCTCCAAAAAGTCGTTTCTTCTTCCGCACACCGTTCTTGTACCTTGGAAAGCATAACCGGAGCCGAGAAATTGTGTGTTTTGCCGCAGACGGACCACACTGGTTTTCGCGGCAGTTTGTGCTGCTATGATCAAGAGCGGTGTAACCGGCTTCAAGGTTTTCACCGTTCGACAATCCAAATCGAAAAGGAGTTTTGGTGTGGCACAAGCAGCCCTTGCACTCGAAGACGGAACATTTTTTTTGGGTGAGGCATTTGGTCACCGGGGAACGGTGACTGGAGAAGTCTGTTTCAATACCTCAATGACCGGGTATCAGGAAATTCTTACTGACCCTAGCTACCGCGGGCAGATTCTTACCATGACTGCTCCGCAGATCGGCAACTATGGGATCAACCCTCAAGACGTCGAGAGCAGTCATCTTCAAATGGCTGGTTTCGTCGTCAGGGAAGCCAGCCGAGTGGCAAGTAACTTTACCGCAACCGGCACGCTTGATGATTATTTAAAGACAGCCGGTGTTGTGGGCATAAGCGGCATCGATACACGAGCTCTTGTTCGCCAAATCCGAATTCAAGGAGCGATGACTGGTGTTGTTTCGAGTGAAATTCTTCAGGAAGAGAAACTGGTGCAAATGGCCCGGGAGGCACCGAAACTCGTTGGTCGAGATCTTGTGCAAGAAGTCATGCCTTCTGAAATGAGTCAATGGGATGAACCGCTCGCTTCTGATGGCACACCACTTCGCCAACCAACAGAGGGTGGAGAATTCCCACCCAATCCGCAGCATACTGGTGAAAAACATGTTGTTGCACTTGATTACGGGATGAAATGGAACATCGCAAGGCACCTTGTTTCACAGGGCTGTAGGGTTACTGTCCTGCCGGGCAACACCACTGCGAATGACGTGCTTCAGTTAAAGCCGGATGGAGTTTTCTTGAGCAATGGGCCAGGGGATCCTGAGGTGGTTGATTATGGAGTATCGACAGTCCGAGATTTAGTTGGAAAAGTACCAATCTTTGGCATATGCCTAGGACACCAATTGTTGGCCCAGGCATGTGGTGCAAAGACATTTAAACTTAAGTTTGGTCATCGTGGAGCCAACCAACCTGTTCTTGATCTTGACACTGGTCGAGTTGAAATCACATCACAGAATCATGGATTTGCCGTCGAGGAAGAATCTCTTCCACCAACACTTGAGGTGACACATAGGAATCTCAATGATGGAACCATTGAAGGCATCCGCCATAAGAATGAGGCTGCGGCAAGCGTTCAGTACCATCCAGAGGCAGCAGCGGGCCCTCACGATTCATCACCTCTTTTCGTCCGCTTTCGTGAAATGCTGAACTAGCAATTAGGTTGAACTAATAATCAAAAAGTCAGCACAACACTTTTCTACCACTTTACAGGGGGCCAGCTGAACCCTGTTTTCGGGCCAAGAGTTCCCTGAGAACTCGACACACCTGAAGAAAAATACCGTTGAGAGGCCATTTTTTTAGCTTTATAAAAGCCCAAAAAGCACCTACCAGATTTAGTTTTTAAAAAAAACCCCCCGGAAAAGTTTGACATCAGGTTTTTGTGTGCAATTTTTGAGGGAAGCTACGGGCGCCTCCGTCGCTTCACTGTCGATCAACGGATTCGGCGGTTTTTCTCCCTATTCAAGTGTCAAGGAGGCTCACCCATGAGTCGTGCGTTTTACTTTGGCGGTCTGTCGGCCGCACTTTTATTGTGTCTAGGTTCTTTTGCCGAAGCCGGTCTTTTCGGTCATCACAACCATGGTCAAGCAGGTTGCTGTGAGCCGGCTTGTGGTTGTGAGCCAACGTGTGGCTGCGAGCCAACCTGCGGTTGCGAGCCAGCTTGCGAACCAGCTTGTGGCTGCGAGCCAAGCTGTGGTTGTGAGCCAGCTTGCTGTGACTCCGGATGCTGCACCAAGAAGCGATGCTGCAAGCTCGGTACATGGCTTCGAAGCCTTCACGAAGCAAAGATGGCCCGACGAGCGCAACGTCGCTGCTGTGAGCCAGCTTGTGGTTGTGAACCAGCTTGTGGTTGTGAACCAGCTTGCGGGTGTGAGCCAACTTGCGGATGTGAGCCAGCTTGTGAGCCAGCTTGTGGATGCGAGCCAACCTGCGGATGCGAGCCAACCTGTGGTTGCGAGCCATCTTGCGGAATCTAAATCAGCGTGACTTCTGAACTATTCCCCGATAGTTTAGAGACTATGCCACATCGACCCGGCCGGATATCATCCGGTCGGGTTTTTCTTTTTTGTGAGCACGCTTTTTCAGAGTCGATTCCTTTAGAGTCACCAAGATGTCCCCGCTCTTGCAGATCGACGCCGTAACTCCTTCACGCCAGATGATCTACTCGTGTTCAGCCAGCCATCGTTCGGCATCAAGAGCCGCCATACACCCCGTACCGGCTGCAGAGATAGCCTGCCGATAATAGTCATCAGCTACGTCACCAGCTGCAAAGACGCCCTCAATGTTCGTTGATGTGCGGAAATGGTTTTGCCAAACAACATATTTCTTGGGGGTTAGTTCTAACTGCCCATTCAGAAAAGCTGTGTTCGGCGTATGACCAATTGCCAGAAATACACCGGCTGCGCTTAATGTGGTTTCATCGCCCGATTCTGTTGTACTTTGCAACCGAACACCTGTAACACCATCAGTATCATCACCAAGGACTTCAACCAGTTTCGAATGATAGTGGATTTCTATTTTCTCACTATCATACGCTCGTTTTGCCATGATTTTGCTCGCACGCAACTCATCCCTACGGTGAATAAGATGAACTCGACTCGCAAACTTGGTGAGATAGGTGGCCTCTTCCACGGCTGAATCTCCACCACCAACCACAACAAGTTCTTTATCACGAAATCTCGGAAGCGCTCCATCACAGACTGCACAGGCACTGACTCCACGATTCTTAAAACGTTCTTCACTCTCCAACCCAAGCCAGTTTGCACTTGCTCCTGTTGCCACAATCACACTCCGGGCACGGATTTCACCGCCTGCTGCCCGCGTCAGTGTGAATGGACTTTCAGAGAACTCTACTTCCTGAATATCGTCGGTAATGACACGAGTGCCAAAGTTCACTGCCTGCTGCCGCATGAGTTCCATTAATTCTGGACCCGTTACACCTTCACCAGCGTGTGGTGCCATCATCATTCGACGGTCTTGAGGCAATGCCGAATCAAGGAATGCAGCCAGATCACCCGCCGGGAAGCCAGCATAATTCTCTACTTCACTTGTCAGCGCTAACTGGCCAAGTGGCAAGGTTCCTGACATGCGATTTTCTTCAGTAATAGCCCCCTCAAAAACAAGTGGGTTCAACTGTGCTCTGGCGGCATACGTTGCGGCGCACCAACCTGCTGGGCCGCTCCCAATGATGACAACATTCTCGAGTGAATCTTCTGACATTCCTTACTCCCTTGGGATTACTCACGCAGTGTGCCCTCACTATTGTGTCCACACCAACGTTCTCAAAAACAATTTTTGCTGTTCGCATGATAACGTGAAACTCACATTCCTGCGTGTACGTGTCATCTCGACATATTCGTATTACTTCTGTCACTCGTTTCAGCACAACATACTCGCACCAGCCCTTTTGCTTGCCTCCCTCCGGTTTCAACGAGGTTTTGGTCAGCTACCCAACTCCGTAGACACGGGATTAGTAAAAAAGAAGCAACCGGCACCTAGCGTGATACCGATTATTTTTGTATTTTCGACGCATGGTGTTATTATATATTTATTTTCTGCCCATCACGTATGTGTAAAAATGGCCAAAGAAATAGAGAATTCGATCAGTATTGATCAGGTTTCTGGACTTTTTAATGCCATCCCTGATGTGTCCTTCTTTGTAAAAGATCGGCAGAGCCAATTTGTCCATGTCAATGACTGCTTTGTGCGCCTTCATGGATGTTCGGACGCGTCTGACATGATTGGAAAGCAAGATTTTGATTTTCATCCACCCGCTCTCGCTGCTGAATATTTTGCAGAAGACAATCGAGTCATGGAATCCGCAAGACCAGTCTATGATCAGACTGAATTGGTCACGCACCACTCTGGTATGCCTCGGTGGTACCTGATCACTAAATTGCCTCTTTCAGACTCCCAGAACAACATCGTCGGCTTAGCTGGCGTTATGAGGCAAATTGATCAGCCAGGCGACAACGCTCCTAGCGATTATCAGCGTTTGACACCATCACTTGAGTACGCGTTCAACAATTGTTGCCACAATGTAAGCATACCTGAAATGGCAAAGAAGTCTGATATCTCTACGAGTCAACTTCAGCGAGACTTTCGTAGATTATTCCGGATGAGTCCGGGGGAATACGTAATGCGTCTTCGTCTTCAACTTGCTCAGCGACAACTTATTAATTCAAACAATGCAGTTGGAAAAATTGCCTCGGATTGTGGTTTTTTTGATCAAAGTCACTTCACTCGTGCATTTCGAAAACACACTGGCCTTGCCCCTTCACAATATCGCAGTAAAGCATGGATGCAAAATACTCCTAGAGAATAGCGAGGGGGTTTCGTCGCTCTTCTAGTGTTCCACGAGTAACCCCAATACGATTTGCTGCTCTAAGTTTCGCCCACACTTCCCGTCCAGTAACTTCACCAACCAGAAGCTTTCTATATGCTTCAAGAATATCTGCCATTTCTTCTTGACTTTGATTCAGCATTTCAATTCGCAGGTGCTTCACTCCTTTATTAATGAGTTGTGTCACCACTTCTGCCCCGCTTTGTGGCACAGCATTGAAAAGCGTGTTGCGACAACCAACATCAGCAGTCAGCAGATGATCGACAGCGATTCTGTCCCGTAGCTGCACAACGTGATCATCACACGGCCTGCCACAGTTTGTCTTATCCGTACCCGGAGAAAGAACCGAGCAGAACACACAATGCTCCATATGGAACATTGGCATATGCTGATGAATCACAACTTCGAGGAGATTCCCCGCCACTGCCGAGGTCAAATTCACCAGCTGTTCACGATTGCAGTCATAGGAAACTGCAATTCGTTCAACACCCTGTTGATTAAAGAATTCAACAGTGAGTGGATTTGTTGCATTAAACGAAAAGTCAGCAGTGACTGGGATACCCTTGTCCCTAAAATATTCGAGTCCACTGAAATTTCGTACAAGAACACCAGCTGGGTCACATTTGGCCAACGATGTAAATATTCCCATCTCAGACGGTTTTTGTATGCGTGGTGTGGCAATAAATAAACGAGCATCTTCTTGCTTTGCCATTTCCACAGATTCCCGGTACTGCCGAATGTCAGAAAAATCTGCCACAAGATTTTTTTCACCCAAACGGAGCACTGCTTCTAGCTGCTGTAACGTTCGGACCATGACGTGCAACGTGGGATCGATACTGCTGGATTGCTCAGGAGTATTTTTTGATGAAACAGTTGATACAATTTCCTGAACGACACTGGTGACGTCTCTCGTGCGTTGACGACTTGGCCGAAAGATAACCACGTCCTCGAGAGCTGCAATTAACTTTTTGCGAAGGCTTCCCAAGACACTAAACGGTGCCATTGGATTGCCTGTGATCGTGGCTTCAATGCCACTCAACATAAATGGTGTTCCACCAAGCCGGCCAAGTTGGTCCTCGAGTACTTTCTGCGTTAGTGGATGCCGCTTGGCCTCTACCAATTTTACCTCGGTAGTAACATGACAGCTTAGGCCGTTTGGGAGTGTTGCCGTGACGTGCAATAGCTCACCAACGGTGGCTACAACTTCAAGCCAAATAGGCTGTTGCCTTTGCAGATTATTTCTCTGAAAAGACTTTCGTAAACGCTGGGTTACTTGTGGATCATCGGTCTTCCATACCTGCGAACCAATTTCAATCGCATCGAAGTCGATGGCGTCTCGCCCAAAGGTAAGTTCAACAACACCATGACTCACAACTTCTGTAATCGATCGTCTCTGAGAAAACACCTCATAGACTCTGGCTCCCTGCGACGCTACGTCAGCCGAAGTATCAAAGGCGACTCCGTCTCCTCGCTTCACTGATGCGGTGAGTTCAACCGCAATGCCGTCTTGTGAAATGCCACATACCTGGCCAAGTAATACGCCACGTTTTGCACTACTTGTCGCTGGAACAAGCATCTTGTGATCACAACCATTGAGCCAACCTGGAGAGAATCCACGCGAAAAGGTGAGTTCCATTTCCTCAAT
>JAQWMC010000011.1 GCA_029246985.1 Pirellulales bacterium | reverse complement strand
ATACGGTTTCCAGAGGAGGCAGCTAAGACAGGTATAAATCGGTGCATGCCGGTTGCTAGCGGTAGCCGTTGAGCAACTTCACGACGCATTGCTTTCAGTCCACAATTGTGATCGTGTAGCGATACGTTTGTAAGCCAGCTGACCAGTAGGTTAAAAACCCGAGAGGGCATCGTTTTATGCCAAGGGTCAAGCCGCTGTGTTTTCCAGCCATTCACAAGTTCGGCTTCTGCTGCCAGTGCCTTCTGACCATCAGGAGCCATACCCAACCTTGTGAGCATTTGAGGAATTTCGGCCGGATCATCCTGGCCGTCACCGTCCAGCATGACGACAGCTTCACCGCGCACGCTCGCGAACCCTCTCGAGAGTGCAGCAGATTTTCCATGGCCATCTTTAAGATGGATCAAATGAATTTTCGAGGTGTCACCAAAAAGGGATTCTACCTCGTTGACTGATTCATCAGTCGAACCATCATTGATAACCAGGATTTCCCAAGAGAATCCCGCTCCATCGAGCGAGGCTCGAATTTCATTAATTAATGGGCCGATGTTACCCGCTTCATTGCGGATGGGAATAACAAGTGAGACCTGAGGGCGATCAGTAAGGTGGGTTGGCGTCATGCAAATTAAGGTACGGTGGGTCAAGGAGACCAGCAGTTAACGATACATCTGTTCATTCGTAGTATTGCACGGGATAACCGTATGCTACGAGTCAAAAAAATGATTTTTCCCACTTTGTTGGAGAGCGGTTTACAATCGAAACTCTGAGGTCGGGAGAAACGGCCAAAATACGTACAGAAACAGAGTTTTGAATCATCATGACACGTCTGATTTCTCTTGGTGTAATTCTTGGGCTGGTGGTGATATTTGGGCTACTCTCGCTGAGGGTCATGTCCATTTTTCTATTGCCGCTTCTGTTGGCTGCAATGCTTGTCGTGATCTTTGGCCCAATGTACAGAGCATTGCGGCAGAAGTTAGGTGTACAGGAATGGTTTGCTGCTGGCCTCACAACAGGGTTTGTTTTAATCATAGTCCTCGTTCCTCTCGCTCTCCTTGTTGTCCGCGCAGGGGGAGATGCAATTGCAATGGCACAAAGCCCACATGGGATGCGGCTTGATCCAACGGTGCTTTCCGGACTTATCGAATCAGTTAATGACACGACGGGGCTTACCCTTACCGCTGATGACATTAATACGGAGTTAAGGAAAGTAGCAGAAGATATTTTCGGTCCCATTGCGACTCGTGCTCCGGTCGTGGCAGCGAAGTTGATCATCGGTGTGATTATTATGACTGTCGCCCTGTTTTACTTTCTAGCTGATGGAGCAAGAATGTTTGATGCGGTCACGCGATTAATTCCCCTTGATCAACGATACCAGTGGCAGTTTCTAACAGAATTTGAAGAGGTAAGTCGTGCAGTAGTGAGCTCGACGTTATTGGCTGCGATAGTCCAAGCCATCCTGGCTGGTTTTGGTTTTTATGTCGCCGAGCTCCAGGCGGTTTTTCTACTGACACTACTGACATTTTTTGGTGCACTTATTCCTTTTGTTGGTGCTGCAGCAGTCTGGGGTTCAGCGAGCCTTTATCTGCTCTTTTTCGCCAAGAGTACATGGGCGGCTCTTGGTCTTGCGCTGTGGGGAGCCTTAGTGGTTTCAACAGTCGATAACATCATTAAGCCATATGTTTTGCAGGGGCAATCAAAACTTCATCCACTGCTTGCTCTGCTGAGCATTCTTGGTGGGGTTGGTGCCTTAGGGCCCATAGGGGTCTTTGTTGGCCCTATTGCAGTTGCATTCTTGCAAGCAGCCTTGACTATGTTGCAGACTGAACTCGATACACTTTCGGATCGAACGCCCGGAGAAGAAAGCAGCAGTCTTGCCGAAAAATAAAGTTCTGATTTTCTAGTCGTGCGTGGCTTATTTAAGAAATCTTTGATTGATCAACTTCTTGTGAGGAACAGCTCTATGTTCATCGAATTACTTACACTGGCAGCCGCGATGTTGGCTACAGGTATCGAGACTGCATTTGTACCGAGTGATGACGGGGGAGGAGAGTACTTAGTCCGCGTCGAACCAGACTTGGTCTCGAGTCGGAGTCCTTACACGTTCACCAGTGACATTCCGGCTGATGAACGGGATGTGAGAAGGGTGTGTATCTATGTCGCAGATCGATGGCCTGCAGCTGTAGAACGAACAGTTATAGAAGCAGCGACGCGTCCGAGGGTACCACCGGCTGAACCTGCTGTTGTGGAGAGAGATGGGGGTGCGATGATTGACGATCAGGGAGAGAAGCCTTGGTCTCTCTTGGTCGGTTCGTTGATTGCGCTTTTCCTTTCGCTTGGTGGCAACGCCTATCTTGGGATTCTTCTTGGAGGCATGCGAGCTCGGTACCTGTCTTTAGTCCGAGAGCGTATTCCAGAGGCCTCCGAGGCGGGGTAGTCCACGCGTATGGCATCGAGTCATTGGTTTGAACGCCTCTGTGATTGGGCGGAATATAATCCGTCTAATCAGCATCGCCAAAGAAGTATTCCTCTGCCCGCCAAGAACCCTTCTGTGTGGCATTGTCGTCCGCTGATTCGGCAATTGATAGTTGCCTCGAACCAAGGGTACGAACGGTTGCGTTTGCTTCTCTAAAAAGGGTGGCGACGTGAGCATGGCAAGTGAGAACCAGCATTTGATGATCACCGTTTCGATCCTTCATAAATTCAACAAGAGTGCGTGATGCGGCTCGAGCGCGTTGGTCGTCGAAGTTGACCAACGCATCGTCCATGACTATGGGGAGTGTGATACCTTGTTCGTGGAGGTCACGTACGAGGGCAAGCCGGAGGGCGAGAAAAACCTGTTCTCGTGTCCCGCGACTGAGTCGCTCTGGGTTCCAGATCACACCAGCGGCGTCGTGGACATCAAGCCGGGCTTCATCAGCGGCCGTGGTGATCTGTACGTATCGGCCTTCAGTAAGTCGAGCAAGCCAGTGAGATGCTTCAATAAGCGCGGCGGGTTGGTGGTGCCTTGCCACTTCCGCGCGGGTGCGTTCTAAAAGTTGGCGGGTGCATTTGAGTAGATTAATGCGTCGGTCATGGTCAGCTATTTGTGCATCAACTGCAGCGGATTGATGTTGTAGCGTTTCTAACCCATTGTCTTTTTCTGCCAGTTGGATCTCTTTCTCAATTTCTGTAAGTCGAGCCTTCTGGAGACCAAGGTTTTCGTGAAGCTCTTTTGTCGCTGTTTCAGCATCAGACAATCGCTTTTCAAGTGAAAGTTTTGATGATTGCTCAATCCATGTATCGAGCAGGCTCGGATCTTCGAATCGACTCCTGCCATCGTGCCATGTTCGCTCTGCAATACGAGTCTTTTCGGCAAGCTCATCGAAATATGGTCGGCGATCGGTCTTTGTAAGAAATATCTCTTCTGTTTCAGCATCCCATCGTTCCAGCCTCGCTTGGAGCGTGCGATCGCATACCTTGAGTTGTCGAATTGCCTGGCGATGACGAATTCTCGCCCGCTCGAGTTTCCGAGTATATGTTTTTCGTCGCTCGTGGAGTTGCCGCTGCTTGTTTAAAAGGTCATCAAGTTGTTGAAGTTGATCGAGTGCCGTGCCTTCTGGTATCAGTTCGCACTCGACGAGGATTGCTTCAATTCGTCTTGAAGCAGCAGCGAGTTCTTCTCGTTTATGGCGGGCTTCATCGGAAAGTCGCCGCCGGTCGTCATCGAGCGTAAGGAGTTCGTGGCGGTGTGTGCTAATTCGCCAGACTTCCGTCGGGCTCAACGTACTGGGCAGGCCTCTGCGATCAAGAGATTTCTGCCAACGGCCTACACTTTTCTTTCGCCGACTAAAAGCAATTTTCAATTTCTCTTTTGCGTAAGAGACACGATCCTTATGGCTACGAAGGACTCCTTCATGAGTTGCCATATGTTCCAGGCGAATGATTTCAGCGTCTGCCCTTGCGGCGCGTCGTTGGAGATCGGTTTGTGGCGAGTGGATGAATTCTTGTTGTGACTCATTTGTTTCTGTGTTGCCATTTGAAAACTGATTCACGAATTTTGAAATTGTGGCATCGAGTGTTTCGCATTGAGCAGCGACATCTTTATGCTGCTTTTGTGCAAGGGCATGCTGTCGACGTGTTTCTTCAAGCCGTGCTCCTGAGGACCTGTCAAGTGTCCAAGTCATTACGGAAGCCACACCGGTTCCCGCAAGACCGAGTGCGGCGATGACATAAGCGAGAGGCCCAGTAGCAACTGACGGCAACAGAAGGCCAGATAGCAGCATTCCGGATCCAACAACAAAAATGCTACCGAGTCCAAGCAGCCAGCTTAATGGCATTACCTGGCTGGCAAGCTGTTTGTTCATTTCCTGTTCCAGTTGCTTAATCGTCTGGTGGAGTTCAGTTACTCGTTCCCCCGCGCTCATGCGTCTGCGGATTGCCGCAGACTGTTCTGTCGCTGCTTCAATAGCAGTAGTGAGGGCGGAGCCACTAAGTGCTCCTCCTTCCGCGTCGAGGTGTTGTTCAGCTTTGTCGAGTTCCGACCTTGCTCGGGCAACCTGCTTGCGAGCGCGAGCAACCACACGGGATGCACGCTTGCAGTTTCGTGCTCGAGTGCGTAGCGGACCAAATGAGAGGGAAAGACCCTCGGGCAATACGACAGCCATGCCATCGTCGGAGGTTTGTGGGTCCTCTACAGATATGACTTTTGTCAATCCGCACAGCCCGATCTGTTCCCCAAAGCGGCGGGCTGCAAGCCTCGCATGGGCTTCGGTTCGAGCGACATCGGCGACAAGTCGTTCTACCTGAGAACGATCGTCCAGAAGACTCTTTATTTCAACTCGTTTTTTCCAGATGGCTGACTTGGTGTCTCGATTGGTGAGTTCTCCGGCGAGTCTTCTTCTTTCTTTTAGACGTTTTTCAACAATTCGGAAGACCTGTTTCCGCTTTTTCACATCGTGCTGCCAGCCATCGTAATCAGGATGCACCAACGCAACCTTTTTGAGTGACTCAAGTTCGTCAGAGAGTTTTTCCCAAGCATGTCGTAGCTGGCTTGTTGGCAGAGCGTCACGAGCAAGGTTTTCCGCAATGGCAACTCTGGCTGCAGCTTTTCCAAGGCTTGTTATTTCTCGTAAAACTTGGGTGTGCTCAATGAATAGGTCGCCAGTTAAATATTCAGATTGCGGGTCGCCCGCGGCGTTTCGTAAAGCATCTCGTTTTTCTAGAAGGAGTTGCCGTGGTGTTTTCTCGCCATCTCCTCGCTCAAGTCGTTGAAGGGCTTCTTCAATCTGGCGAATAGTTCTTGCCACTTGCGAGCGATCAAGGCCATTTGCGAGTTCATACAATCGACTTCCACACCCTTCCGGTTCAAGCGTGCGAAGTTCATGTAGTTCATCGAGCCCAAACGCCATGACGTTTGTGAATGTGGCTTCGTCAATGTCACCCACAATGTCTTGGAGGTATATGCGTTGAGTGTCCGTACGGGCGCTATCGAGTTGCTCAACAGTGATACTGTCTCCCTCGTCGCCGCCGAGCCCAACGATGTCATCTTCGTAACTTTCTCGTGTGAGTGTTGCGATGCCAGGTCCTTCATGGCGGCGTTCGATGATGAAACGATGACGCTCTCGCTTGCCCCGAGGGCCTTTTCCTGTGACAACAATAAGCCGGCCACTACAAGGAACCTTCGGGTCAAGAACACCCCGTCTGAATAATCCCTCAAAACCAAAAAAAACAGCTCGAATGAATTCAAGCAAAGAGGTTTTGCCGATTTCATTCGTGCCGTGAATGACTTCGATACCTTGGCCAAGGTCTTCCAAGCTGACCTGTTGGAGTCCTCCGAAACTTTCAATTTCAAGTTGCTCAATGTGCATGAATAAGGTTCCTCGAAGGTAGCCATGTTGGCGTTCTATTCGGCTTTCTTTGTGAATGAATTGTTTACTCGTTTATTCACTCTCAAGGAGTTCAAGTGCTAGCCAGCCTGCTTCACGTTCGGCTGATGTCACGGGAGATGCACTTTCGGCCTCTGTAACAAGGTCGGCGAGAGCAGATGTGAAAGAGCTACTTGCACCAGGACGTCCTCCAGATCGGTTACGCCCAAGGGCAGCAAGTGGTTCTTCAACGTCGGCAGAAATACTTTCTATCCAAATGTGTGGAGACGCCGCCGCGCAACGTTCACGCAGAATTCTTTTCGTTTCCTGGGCGATTTCATTGACCTCCAGTCGTCGTGCGATACTGGTGCCACACGCTATTTGGCAGTTTATTATTACGAGCGGGCTTGCGCTTGTTATCGTCTCGTCACCTTCTGGTACGAGGTCATCCAGCAGAGACGAACAGGCTTCCCAGAGAAGTTGAGAAAGTGCCTCATGGTCCTCGTCGGCTGATTCGGTGCGAATAGTTCGCCAGATGACGTCACTCATAGGAAGTTGTTTCCACTGATCGACTGCACCTTTATTTTCTGAAGCAGAGTCATTGTGAGCGGTAGATGGTGGTCTGTAGAACGTGAGCCCATAGCAACCAGAGTTTCGTGAGTCCGTATGGCAGCGAGATTGAATGCTCGGGAGCGGAAGAATATGATGCGGCAGTGACGGAGTAGACTTCGTAGCCCAGATAGCCAAGGTGTTAGGCTGTGACAAATGACGCGATGACAAAAATGATGTCACGAAACGATGCGTGTCATGGCAAGTATCCGAGCCAACAAGAATTTGGCGGTGGAGTGGTTCAAAAGAGCTATGAGTGGCTACTCGATCGACATCTGCTTCATTCGAAATAGCCCATAGTTCAACCGTGGTGGAACGAATGGTTTGGGTCCAGGGATTGAGTGGGGTAGCGAAGGAGAGTCCTTTGGGTTCACCAAGCACGCGAAGGTATTCCCGGGCATCAGTTGGGTTGGTTGCTACCCAGAGTGTTTCGCAATCATGGTCGGCCGCCCAGATAATCAACTGACGGAATGCAATGAGTTGTGCTGGACTCACACGAGTGGGATTGAGAATTGATCCACAAAGAACAATTGCTTGTGCCTGAGATTCAATGGCTAGATGGAAAGTTTTTTCCAGAGTTTTTAGGTTTGCTCCGCGAAGTCGGGCGATAAGCGATTGTGGCATGTCTTCGGGTTCAGCAATCGCGTCATCAATTGCTGGATTGCCGACAAAGAGCAGATCGAACATGGTCTCCTCCCTCTTGGTAGGGCTAACACTGCCGAGGCCTCGCAAAACGGTTACAAAAGCGAATGGGTCACTTGGCTGGCTAGCGTCGCTAATCTTTACTTGGCTTACCTGGTCTGCCATTGCATTGAAGGACTGTACCGGCAATCCGCCGCATTCCGCTACTGCAAAAGAGGTGGCTGGCGAGCAAATGCGTCGGCTGCCGCCGTACACCAGTCTTTTTCGGGCTGAGACGGTCCTAGAATGGCCATAATTCGACCGCGATGGAGCACTCCCTTTTCGATAATTGTTGGAAAGAAATAGCTTTTCAGCGCGCATTTGTATGCATCTGGAGCATGGCTCTCTTCGGTAGGAGTCGATGTCATTACGGTATGATGAATTTCATCGCTTCGGGTGAAGATCGCAAGCGTATGTTCAAAGCCTGGAAGTTGGAATGCGAAACATTGAACGGTTACGGTTTGACTCCTGCTGTGGCTCCAGTACTTAGGAGTTTTTAGTGTTTCTTGCTCCCAGCGGAATGAGTTGGTGCACCACCTCCCGGTCTGTGCCGTTGTCGCCTGAAATAAGCATTCGACAGCAAGGGACCCATCACTTTTTTCTCGACGGGTTTCGCTAGAAAGAATCAGTTCTGCCGTAAGCGAATTCTCAATATCTTTTGTTGGGCACCACGTGCCCTGAAGCCTCCATAAGCCGCTGGTTTGCAATTGACGGGCGTCATTAATCGCATAAACGCCAATAGAGTCATTCCCCCTCACCCAACCTTCACTGAATGCGAAGGCCTGTTGAGGAAGGCTAATTCCCAGTATTGAATTTGAGGTGTTACCGGACCTTAGGGATATCCCATCGCCAGGCTTTTCTAAATTTAATTGAGCTGTCAGTGATCCAATTTTGTGTGTCCATCCGAAGCCATTTGACCAAAGTGTGTCTTCTGAAGCCTCCGTGTCAGACACTCGATTGGTATTTTTGGGAGGGAGTTTCTCAATTTTCATATTGGAAAATATATCTGCTGGCATGGTGATACAGCGGGAGTGCTAAATAGTGTTGCGTGGGTTGAATTGTTATTCGTTCAAATGGTGTTATACACAGTTCGTGGGTAGTTCGTGGTTATTCAAGAGGTTTCAAAAAGACTTTGTGTGCCGGGTGGTTGTTCGACGGGGCTAATACGTATGTTCACGCTGGTGGCGTAAACATACGTGGTTCGAGTGCTCTCGCTGCATCGCAAGGGATCTGTCTGGTGAGCGGGCTTCTTATTAATAAACTTCTACTCAAATACATTTACTAGAGAGTAAGCAAATGAATGTTCCCTCAGAACTGATGACATCTGAACGACTGCATGAGTACGGCGAGTTTGCAGAGGTTGCAGCACGCGCAGGAGGCGATGTGCTTCGCGATTGGCGTGGACGATTTGCGGTTTCCGCAAAGGGTCCGAGAGATCTTGTGACTGAGGCAGATCTTGCTTCTCAGAAAACAATCCGTGAAATTCTACTCAGTAAATTTCCAGATCATGGATTCATTGGGGAGGAGGGCGATCAAGATTCATCGATTTCTTCATTACGTTGGATGGTGGATCCGCTTGACGGTACAAGTAATTATGTTCATGGATTCCCAGCTTATTGTGTTTCAGTCGCACTGGCCTACCACGATGAGGTTCTCGCCGGAGCGATTTATGATCCAGTTGCAGATGAGTGCTTCACGGCGATTCGTGGAGGAGGTGCTCGACTTGAAAACACGGTTCTTAGAACGACAGACCCACCTCAACTTTCTGATGCACTCGTGGCAGTGAGTTTTCCACCGCACGTGGAACGTGAATCACTTGCAGTAGCAGACTTTCTTTCGATTGTGCCGCATGTCCACTCCGTACGCAGGACGGGTTCTACTGCAATCAATTTGGCGTACCTGGCAGCTGGCAGGCTTGATGGCTTCTGGGTCCGTCGAATTGCATGTTGGGATGTGGCTGCTGGGTTGTTGATTGCTGCAGAGGCCGGGGCGGTCGTGGTTCCTTGTCGACACCCGGATGATCCCAGTAAACTTCCGTCTCAGACAGCCGTGTCGTTGGATCGTCCAGCATTTGTCGCTGCAGCCAATCAACGGGTTGCCACGGGGCTTCATGATCTACTTACCGGGTGACTGTGCGCCGACCGTAGGGTTCATGTCGCTTATGCACGATTGATGTGCCTAAAACTCCTCGAAAAACAGGGTTTCGCTAGTCTTTTCGGTTCAAGTCATTGTAGGTTCATACTAGGTAGAAGTTTGCGCAATCGTTAAAAACTACCAGATATACAGGTGTCTGTAGCATTCTGTTTCACCGCACAAGACTTGGAAGAGGCAGGGCCTTGGCCATAGCCAGCCGAATTACTGAGAGAAATGATATGTGGACAACTCGCTGGCGAGTTGTTGTGAGATGCTTGCTGCCTACGCCAGAGTCGTCTCGTCCGCCGGTATTTTGGCAATGGCTTGGAACATTTTTTTTCAGTCTGATCGGACTTCTCGTGTCAGGCAGTGTGTGCTTCGGAGAAGAGACTCGTGATGACCAGAAGGGGCCTGTGTCACGAGAAGTGAGACAAGTTGAGCCAAACCTGTATTACGTGGAGGACGACTTAGGTCGTTTGATTCCGGTTCCTGGATTTCGCTATCGAGACTTTGTAGAGCTTGTTCGGTTGCGAGATGGTTTGCCAGCCCAGCCAGAGGTGCCGGGAGTAGTACTTGAGAAACTTAGAATCAAAGTCATCTTGCCGGCTCCAACTGAGGGCAATGTTACG
>JAQWMC010000160.1 GCA_029246985.1 Pirellulales bacterium | reverse complement strand
TTGCTTGAGTTTCTTGAGGGTGCTGTCTTGACTTCCGTCATCGACGTAAAGAACTTCCAGTTCCATACCTAGCCGAGGTGCAATGCTGCAAATGCGGGCATGAGTTGCCTCAATGATCGCTTCTTCGTTGTAGCAAGGGATGACAATCGACAGCAGGCCAGGACGCGGACGCTCTATTGATTGGACAGGTGCCGTTGGATCATACCTTTCCGGCTGGTTCATTTCTTGATACTCCGAACTGAGGCAGTACGTTTCACGACTGTTCGTTCGGCTTCTTTTATGTTGCCAACCAGAAGAAAGTCCTGATTTTTGAACAAGGGTCGAGCGCGGCCTACGACTCCGGCGGTTTCCGGCAGGAAAGAGGACAATTCATGAAATTGATTTTCGGGGATTACAAGGACTGCATCTGGTCCCGTCGATAAAAAAGCAGCAGCGTTTTCAGCTCGTGCGGAATCAGGAGCCCAGCGCTGGACAATGCCTTTGGCGTAATACACAAGATTAGGCGTGATTTGAGAATACGCTCCTATTCGGGCGTGCCCGCCGGCGTGCGCATGGGCTTCACCAATCAAGACTGGAAGCGTGTTGGCGCGACTAATCCATGCTGCAGTCGGACCGACCGCCAAAGAAGAGTAGAGAAGTCCTAGAAAAACCATGGTGGTTACAGCGTAGGCTGGCTGTTGCCGTGAACGCCACACAAGCCAGAATGCACCGGCTAAGGGAATGAGTCCGATGATTGCGGCAGGCTCGCTACCATTTAATCCATAAAACGAGCCAACCAAAATCGTGACACTTGTTGCAATTCCTCCGAAAGCGATTCCGCCAACACCAATGCCCATCCATCGTGGATAAAGCCACGTAGAGCGTTTTACGGCTTCCATGGCGAGCGCAGCAACCAGGAGAGCAGCAGCTGGATATGCCGGCATTATGTAGTTGGGAAGTTTGGTGGCAGCAAGTGAAAAGCCACCGACCCAGACACTCATCCAAAGTAGAAGAAGGCTCAACGCAGGAGCCTGTGAGTTTTCAATTTGTGGGTTCTGCCCCTGTCGCCAAGTCTTCCAGAGTTGCCGCGTGGTTGCGAAGATAGCCAGTGGGAGGAAGCAACTCCAAGGATAAAAGCCGACGAGCATTGTGAGTGGATGGAATAAGAGACCACCCGAATGCCGTTCCATAGGAGCTACGAATCGGCCGACGTTATGAACAAAGAAGAATCCTTTCGTCCACTCCCAATCAGTTTGGACTCCAACGCTTACGTACCAAGGTGCGGCCACGAGTACGGCAGCGACGGTGACAAGAAGAAGATGAGTTTTTTGAACAGCACGGAGAGCAGCTGGAATACCATTGGAAAAGAAGTGCCCAAGCGTTGAGAGCAGCTGCTCTTTGAGCCGGACATCATTAGGCTGCTCTTTGACATGAGACAGGCATTGGACAAGCCAAACCCAACCCATGACGACAACGAGTGGGCCGATATAGCCGATCGGTCCTTTGCAGAGGACTCCCAAGCCGAGCAAACTACCTGCAAGAACGGCGTGCCACACGCTGACGGAGGAAGCATCACTTGTCTGAAGAGGCTGCTTTGTGCTGTCGATGTGCTGGCGTCTGTCTTGAAGAAAAGGTTCAACCAGAAGGAGCGTCGCCCATGTTGACAGAGCAACAAGAATCGAGTCAGGGGTCGCGGCGTGAGATTCAATTGCGACCAGTAAACAGCCGAGGTAGGCAAGAGCTGCAACAATGCCCGTTGCCGTACTGAAGCAACGAGTGCCAAGCCGAAGAAGAGCGAGAGATGTCAATAGAGCTGCAAGTGCTGCAGGAAGACGGGCAGCAACTTCATTCATCCCGAAAATTGAAAAACATGCGGCCATACACCAGTGCATTAGCACGGGCTTGTCGACCGCAAGTTCACCGTTGAATAGAGGAACCGTCCAGTTGCCTGTTTCAACCATGGTTTGAGCGATAGCAGCAAATCGTGGTTCATCTTCATCCCAAAAAGGCATCCCAATGAAACCTGAGGCGAGCACAATGATTGCCACAGCAGCAACAAACAGCCGAGAGTGGTGTGTCATATAAGAAATGAACCGATTCATGAACGTGGCTCCAGGCAGGATGGTGTTCTAGTCAGTAGGGATGAGAACTTTGGGCGAGTGAACGGGTGTTTTCAGAGTGGGCCTTTGCGATGACCGCGAGGCCAGAATCAAAGGAACGGGGTTTTTCATTGAGAATTTCAAACCCAGGGGGAAGTAGTGGTAGGATCCCTGGCAGATCGTCTGATCGAACCACGAGTCGGGCGAAAGACGTATCACGGAGATGCCGAATACCTGCATGAATATCTGAAAGTTTCTTAACGGATTCGCCTGTGTAAAAGACAAGACTAGGCCGAGGTGTTTTGACGCTCGCCCAGACGCCTGTTCGTTGCTCTGGGGATAATTCGGCGAGAAGATTTGCAGCGCCTTGATGGTGGGCAAGGCGGACTGCTGCAACACCACCGAGGAGGGCTAGAAATAAGACTGAGGAACTTATGAGTGTACTGACGGCAAGCCCTCGCTTTCCGCGTGATTGTAAAATGAAGCACGCAGCAGCAGTCAGAACCGGAAGGAATCCAAGAAGTCCAAGCCATTCGTTTCCGGGGGCAAACTGATGGGAAATTACGGGGAGTCCGCCAATGAAACAAACACCGACTATTGCAAGGCTCAGCCACCCGATATGCATGACCACTGATGCGGCTTTATCTGATGTCATGTTTCTGAAGACCACTTTCTCCCAACCAGTGTGTCCGCAGATCCAGTCAGCGACGTAAAGAGCGGTAGCAATTGAAATAGCCGGGTATGCCGGCCAGATATAACCGGGAAGTTTTGTTCCTGCGAGTGAAAAAGTACCAATCCAGACCAGAGCCCAGCATCCGGCAAAGGTAATAGCGCGGAAGTGGGAACTCGTCAGGCGTTTTGTTCGCCAAAGAAAGAGGGCATGGGCTGGAATGGCAAGCAGAATAATCGACCACGGGAACATCCCAATGGCGAGGATCATCGGATAGTACAGGAACGAACCGGAGTGCCCTTCCATGGGGGCAGCAAATCTCCCAGCGTTATGAATAAGAAGGAAATCGGTAATCCACTGCCCGTTCGTTCGCAGGCCAACCAATAGATACCATGGCAGGGCGACAAGTGTGGCTACAGAAACAATAGTAAGTGGCCGCAGGGAGACCGCAGCTGTGTAAAGCCAGGATCTGCCAACAATCGGATCAGATTTTTGTCGAAGGACTGAAGCGGTGAGAAGGAATGCAAGCATCGGGAGGACGATGCCAACGGGACCTTTAGCAAGAATGGCTAATCCACAGGCGAGGCCGATGCCTAAGGCATGCCTCCGGGTGATCATTGTGAGGGCTCCCTGCTGAATGGCGTGAACATAAACGGCGGCAGCCAAAGTGGTGCAAAAAACAAGTGAAGCATCAGGGGTTGCGGCTCGTCCACCGACACCCGTCCAAATGCACGTCGACATGACAAGGCCTGAGAGGAGTCCAACGAGTGGCCCAGCGAGAAGTCGTCCAGTCCACCATGTCAGGAGGCACGTCCCAACAGTCAGGCAGGCTGACCCTATGCGAACACCAAATTCATTGCGGCCAAAAAATGAAACCCCGACGATTTGTACCCAATTGACGAGTGGAGGCTTTTCAACACGAAGAGTTCCGTTGTAAGTAGGCACAACCCAGTCACCCGAATCCAGCATTGCCAGTGTGCAGGCAGCATTTTTTGGCTCGTCTTCATCCCAGAGCGGGGCCGTACCAAGCCCCGGCAAAAGAGCGGCAGTAGCCGAAATTACGATGATCAGGATTGCGATTAAGGGGCTTCTGAATATCACCAGCGTCGCCCAAAGAGTATGAAAGGAACGGAGCAGGAGGGTAGAAGCAGCAGCGATGCTGGTCAAGCCGTACAAAATGACGTTTTTTAGGTATATTAAGGCCGGTTGACCGCCTGCTTGGGGCGGGTATGTTCAAGATCAAGCAACCGCCTTTCCAAACGGTCTATTCCCGGGAGAACGCACCCCTTGGCTGACGAAAACACCCCATCTGATGACGCTTCAAATATGCCGCCATCAGAGAATGACGGCAGTAGACCACCTGATCGTGGATTGGGCGGCCGACTTATCGATCTGCCAATTGAGCAAGAACTCAAGGAGAGTTACCTGACATACGCAATGAGCGTTATCGTCAGTCGAGCTCTTCCTGACGTTCGCGATGGACTGAAGCCATCGCAGCGACGCATTCTGGTTGCCATGAATGACCTGAATCTTTCACCAGGTTCTTCCCGGGTAAAGTGCGCGAAGATATCGGGTGACACTAGTGGTAACTACCATCCTCATGGCGAAAGTGTAATTTACCCCACGCTCGTCCGTATGGCTCAAGAATGGAACATGCGGCACGTGCTTGTGGATAAGCAGGGTAACTTCGGATCAATCGCCGGATTGCCTGCCGCAGCTATGCGATACACCGAAGCTCGGCTGTCCCCGATTGCATCACAGATGCTTGATGACATCAATCTCGATACAGTCGATTTCGTGCCAACCTATGATGAGCGAAATACGGAACCCGTCGTGCTTCCAAGTCGCTTTCCAAACCTGGTAGTGAATGGAGCAGGTGGTATTGCTGTCGGTATGGCAACAAGCATTCCTCCACACAATCTTGGTGAAGTATGTCGTGGGCTTGTTCAAATGATCGACAACCCAGACTTATCAATGGCAGAGTTGCTTGAGATTGTCCCGGGCCCGGATTTCCCAACTGGTGGAATTGTCATGGGAAGGGAGTCCTTGCTACGTGGGTATCTGACCGGAAGAAGTACAATTACGCTTCGCGCACGTGCTCACGTCGAAGAATTTGGAAAAAATCGTAATAGGATTGTTATTACAGAAATTCCGTACCAGCAAACACGAGATGCCATTGAGGAGAAAATTGCGGATCAGGTCAGTAACGAGCGTATAAAAGGGATTTCTGCGATTCGCAACGAAAGTGACCTAAAAGAGCCCGTTAGGCTTATTTTGGAGTTGAAGCGGGATGCTGACCCGGACGTTGTTCTCAATCAGCTCTATCAATTCTCACCACTCCAGACGAGTTTTTCGCTTATTTTTCTTGCATTAGTAGATGGTAAGCCGAGGATGCTCTCCTTCAAGAACATGCTCGAAGAGTTTCTGCGGCATCGAACTACGGTTCTTCGTCGAAGGACGCAGCATCTTCTTGCACGAGCGAGGAATCGTAAGCATACGCTTGAAGGCCTTCTTGTCGCCTTGGCCAATATCGATGAAGTGATCAAAATTATCCGCAGTTCCAAGTCTCAAGCAGAGGCAAAGCAACGCTTGATGCAGATTGAGACACCGGCAGCTCTGTTACAGCGGGCTCTTGGTGATGAAGGATTTGGGATTCTTCAGGAAGAACGAGGGAAAGCTGAGGTCTATGGACTGTCGCCTGTCCAAGCAGATGCGGTCTTGCGTCTTACGCTTGGACAACTCGTGAATCTTGAGCAAGAAAAGCTGGGTGGTGAACATCAGGAATTGCTTATCAAGATCCGTGAATTCCTTCGAATTTTGTCGAGTGAAGAAAATATCCGTGCATTGATAAGGGCGGATTTACTCGCTATCGAGTCAAAGTTTGCGGAGCCTCGACGAACCGAGATCAGTGGCGAAGTGGCTGATATTCGTGACATGGCAGAGTTGATTACCGAAGCAACGATGGTTGTCACAATTACTCGGTCAGGCTACGTCAAGCGGACTGCAGCTGACACCTATCGAGCACAACGACGAGGCGGAAAGGGGTTGACTGGGGCTCGGGTCGACGAATCTGACCCTGTCGAACATTTTTTCGTAGCAAGCACCCATGATTGGTTGCTGGTGTTTACTACGCGAGGCAAGGTCTTTTCGATGCGAGTCTTTGAGTTGCCAGAACTCGCTCGTGATGCAAAAGGTAGGGCGCTTGTGAATCTGCTTGAGTTTGAAGAAGGTGAACGGGTGGCAGAGTGTCGCGCGGTTTCTGGATTTGACAACCCAGATCAGTGTTTATTGCTTGCCGCGCGTAGTGGCACCGTGAAAAAGACACCTCTTGAGCAGTATCGTCGTCGACGCACAAAAGGCTTGATTGCCGTGAAACTGAAGGAAGGCGATGAACTTGTTGGTGCAGTTGTTACGCAACCAGGTGACGAGCTTGTACTGGCTACCGCGTCGGGTATGGCTATTCGGTTTCCAGAATCCGATGCTCGACCAATGGGCCGTGATACCAGTGGTGTTCGGGGCATCAAGCTCGGCAAAGGCGATAGCTTGGTCGGTCTAGTTGTTGCAGATCCCTCTGCGACGCTCCTTACTGTGTGCGAAAAAGGGTACGGGAAACGGACGCCGTTCGGTGCAGGCACGCCGCTTGCCGAAGCAGAACCTTTGGCAGGGGGCAGTATTGAAGAACCTGAAACAGAGTCGAGTGGAATGCGTTACCGTACGCAGGGTCGTGGTGGTAAAGGGGTGCGTGACATCAAGACGACTGCCCGAAATGGCAAGGTCGTTTCGATTGTTTCGGTACGAGACGAGGATCAGGTCTTGATGATGACTGCTCGTGGGAAACTGCAACGTGTGAATGTTGGTGAGATTAAGGCTATCGGCCGAAATACGCAGGGCGTTCGGATCATGCGGTTAGATGATACTGATTCGTTAGCTGCGGTGGTTCCTGTGCCACCAAGCGAGCAGGAAGAGGCGGAGTCTGTGCCAGAAGGCGAGTAGCATTTGTCCTAGGGGCTAAAAAGTGAAATGAAAATAGCAGTAGTGGGCACAGGATATGTGGGGTTAGTAACTGGTACATGCCTGGCTGACAGTGGTAGCGATGTCATATGCCTCGACATTGATGAGAAAAAGGTTTCTTCTCTCAAAGAGGGCAAGATCCCGATTTATGAGCCTGGTCTAGAGGAACTCGTTGAGCGGAATACACGGGTTGGGCGGCTGCGGTTTACCACTGACACGATCGAAGCGGTTGGAGCAGCCGAGATAGTCTTTCTTGCAGTTGGGACACCACCGACTGCGAGCGGCGCAGCTGATTTGACAGCTCTCTGGAGTGTGGTGTCATCAATAGCGGCACATCTTGCTGAAGACGTCATTGTGATAACAAAGAGCACTGTGCCTGTTGGTACGGCTGCCAAGATCGAACATCAGTTGTTGGAAGCCACGGGTCGCGAGTGTCATGTTGCCAGTAACCCCGAGTTCCTCAAAGAGGGAGCGGCGATAGAAGATTTCCAACGGCCCGACCGTGTGGTGGTGGGTGTGCGGACCCCCGAAGTTGCTGAAAAACTTCGAAGGCTCTATTCGCCATTTTTACGAACCGAGCGACCGTTTCTGGTCATGTCGCCAGAGAGTGCCGAGATGACAAAATATGTGGCGAATTCACTTTTAGCTACCAAGATAAGTTTTATAAATGAAGTCGCAAATCTTTGCGAACGAATGGAAGCTAATGTTGATGACGTCAGACGAGGCATTGGGCACGACAGTCGGATTGGATTTTCATTCTTGTTTCCAGGCGTGGGTTACGGAGGAAGCTGTTTTCCAAAAGACGTCCAGGCACTTTCTGCCATGGCGCGTGAGCGAGCGAGTGAACTCACAATTTTGCAGGCAGTGCATGGGGCCAACCTTGCACAGAAGCAAGTTCTCGGGACGAAAATAGCAGATTATTTCGAAGGCAATCTTGAGGGCCGTCGAATAGCTGTCTGGGGACTTGCTTTCAAGCCTCGAACGGACGACATCAGGGATGCCCCATCGCTTGAACTGATTGATGCACTTTTGGCAGCCCGTGCCAAGATTCGAGTTTTTGATCCTGAAGCTATGCAGAATGTTCAAGATAAATTCGGCAGTGAGCTGGAGTACGCATCAAGCCCGCTGGATGCCGTTACGAATGCAGATGCACTGGCGATTGTGACAGAGTGGGGGGACTTCCGCCGACCGGACTTCAAGGCCCTCAAGGCAGCAATGGCAAGTCATGTGATTTTTGACGGCCGTAATCTGTTTGATAGTGCAGAAATGCTTTCCAACGGGTTTCTGTACCATTCAATAGGCCGATCAGTCGTTGATGGTCGGCCAAAAGAAGCCAGTTCTGGCTGATTATTGTCAGCGTCCTGCCTGCTTTATGTCGGTGGTTGTGACGATCTTTTGTTGAGAAAATCGAATAAAATTATCGAGGCCGTTTGACATGTTTTTTTCACAGGGGTTAAAGTCCTCATTAGTAAATGGAGCTTTGATGAGTAA
>JAQWMC010000155.1 GCA_029246985.1 Pirellulales bacterium | reverse complement strand
GCAATTGCGGCATCGAGTCGTGGGTGCCGATGGCCATGGACGTTACACCACATGCTGGCAGATCCGTCGATATAACGATTGCCATCTGTGTCGAATAAGTACACGCCTTCTCCTCGCTCGATAAGAAGTGGCTCGTACTCTGCCATTTGAGTGAATGCGTGCCAGACGAAATCTTTGTCCCATGTGTGCAGGTCGTTGAAGTCTGGGTGGTAGGTGGGCATGGTTTATTACAGCAGCGGTGTCATTTCACGAACAGATTGTACTAATACTATGATTTTTGGCGTTAAACAGGGGTGAAGTGCGGCGGCTGGAGAAGCGTGGGAGCCTTACGCCATACTTTCTGTTTGTTTCAGGCTATTGTATGCCCAAGGACGGAGGTATTCACATGATTGTTTGATGAGGCTGGGTTCTGCTAGGTTAGCTGCCTATCTTTATAGGTAGCAGTGTTTCCTGTACGAAACGTTTTCTGCACCTAAATCACCCATAAGAACACCGCGGTGGTCGACATTGTCTTTACATCAGATCTACCCATATTGATTGTCTTTGAACTGGAATGTCTGTGACGAGTTATTTGCCCAACTGTTCAATGTTGCTTTTGTGGCGTGGTGCGGTGTCAGTGCCACGGTGGATTATGTTTTTGGCTATAGCTACGTGCGTGTCAGGGTGTGGTCCAGACGCAGCAGTGCGCAGTACGGATATTCGTCGGTACGTCGCCCCCAAGGAAAAAACACTGTCAGCAGAAAAGATGGCTCAGGCAGAAAGGATGGCTCAGGCAGAAAAGATAGCGGGCACCAATCGGCAAACGACTGCACGAGAGCGGTCCAAGCAGATTGACTACACACTCCCGAAGAATTGGACAGAAGTGTCAGGGCCTTCCGGCATGCGTCTTGCAACTCTTGCCATTGGCGATAGTGAGGACGGTCAGGAAATCTCGATCATTCCAGCTTCTGGAACGATTCGCAGTAATGTTGAACGATGGCAAAAACAGCTTGATCAAGAAGCCTCTGATGAAGAGATTGCCGAACTCGTCGATACGGCAATGTCGAAGGCAGGAAGTGTTGATGTTCAGGGACAGAAAGCAACGGTGGTTTTGCTGACCCAATCAGTAGATGACGATGAAAAAAACGCTCAGTCAATTCTCGGCGGCATGCTTCCGATGAATGAAAGCAACACCTTATTCGTCAAGTTTCGTGGTCCTACTGAGATTGCCCGAAAAGAACAGAAGAAGTTCATCGCGTTCATGGCGTCTTTGCGACTGCTTCAAAATGATGCGGAACAAGCAGAATAGGTTTGTGGAATACAAGGGTTTTGATTATGGCAACAGGTAGTATGCCCATTTCATCGGTGGCCTCATCTCAGTTCACAGCGAGTTCTGTTCAGAAGACCGCGTGGGAAGGCTTGCGAGCACTTGGGTCGTTGAAAATTACGGTTGTTATGTTTCTTGCCGCAAACTTTCTGCTGTTCGTGGGAACACTTGCCCAAGATGAGAAAAGTCTTCCGGAGGTAAAGGCAGAATACTTTAATTGCTGGCTGGCAAAGGTTCCATTTTCCGACTTTTTTCCGGTGACTGTTTTCGGTGAGTCATCACTTACCGGATGGTTTCCCTTTCCCGGTGGCGCAACGATTGGGTTTATTCTCCTGATTAATCTAATCGCAGCAAAGGCAACCCGCTTTCACATTGCCTCAAAGGGTTCAAGGCTGCTTTGGGGTACGGTGGTGTCTGTTGTCGGCGGACTTTTGGCTCTTCTGGTCATCCTCACAGGGCATCAGACAGATGGTCTGCAGGGAAAGCCACCACTGTCGTATGAGACAGTCTGGCAACTCATGCAGATCGGCTCTGCGATAGCAGCAATTGGTCTTGCTGTCGTGGCCCTTACTGGCAAGCGACGGCGGCTTGTTCGAATCTCACTAGCTATTGCCGCGCTGAGTGCCGGCGGTGCAGCTGTTGGGATGTTGTTTGGTGGTGAATCATGGAGAATGAACGAGCCAGGTTTGCGGATCATGTGGCAATTGATGCAGTCAAGCGTGGCCTCGCTTGTTTTGCTCGCCGGGCTGATCATGGTTTTCGGTGCCCGCGGTGGAAATGTGTTGATCCATATAGCTGTCGGCATGCTCATGTTTGGCCAGTTCGCGTTTGGTGATCGGCAGATCGAAGAACGCTTGAATTTGGTCGAGGGGCAGGCATCGAATATGGTGTGCCGCACGACTGAAATGGAATTGGCCTGTATCAAAGCTGCACAGAATAATGAAACGACTGAAAAGGTAACGGCACTTTCCGGTCGTCTTCTGAAGGCTCGTGCGGGTGGTGAAGCCATTGATCTTTCGGATCTGCCTTTCGAGATTCGTGTGGTGAAGTATTTTCCGAATGCAGCCGTCACGCGGGTTGGGCCGTTCGCGGAAAACGTTGCAACCGCCGGCCTTGGGAAAAGCTATCTTGCCATTCAGAGACCGCCTGAAGGAGGTGCATCGTCGAAGAGTAATGTGGCGGCAGCATACGTGCAGCTCACAGATACAAAGGATGGAGCAGATCTCGGCGTCTTCTTGGTGACCCAGTTTTTGAATGACCGCAGTCAGTTGTTCATGGAGGCAGAGGGCGATGTGTGTGATACGGTCGACACAGCCTCGGGCCCATGGCGGATCCAGTTACGATTTCGTAGGGAATACAAGCCGTACGAAGTGCGACTCGACGATGTCCGGCGTATCAATTACTCAGCGAGTGAAACGCCTCGTGACTATTCCTCTTTTGTAACCTTCACGGATGAATCGACTGGGGCAGAGCAGCCGGGACGAATCTGGATGAACAACCCTGTTCGCTACCGAGGAGAGACATTTTTCCAGAGCAACTATTCGAAAGTTCAACTGGCCGATGGCAGTGTCAGTGAAATGACAGGCTTGCAGGTGGTTGAAAATGCAGGCTGGCTCATTCCGTACGTTGCCTGTGTCCTTGCTTTCTGGGGAATGCTTGCCCACTTTGGTGGTACCTTCGTCCGGTTTGCAGATCGGCACGAGCGCGAAGGAGAGAACGAATCATCTACCAACGAAAGTGCGTCCTCTCTTGGCCGGGATGGCAAGAATGAGAAAAAACGCAGTACTGATAAAAAACGTGGACCAAACACCCTCAGCAAAAAAGGGTGGCTGGCTCCGGTACTTGCCCTCTCTCTCGTTGGCCTTATCGCTGTGCCAGCAGCCCGAGTGAAGAAATCATCGCCTGACGAATCAGATTGGAGGAGTGCGGGCGAGATTCCAGTGATGCACGAAGGCCGCGTGAAACCTCTTGATACGGTAGCTCGGAACACACTTCAACTTCTCAGTAATCGCACCTCTGTGAAAATGCCAGAGACTGATCAGGGTCCAAGCGGAACAATATCGGCCTCCCAGTGGCTTCTTGCAGCAATGGCGGATACGGACTGGGTAGGTGATGCCCCCGTCTTTCGTATCGATGCACGTGAAGTGCTTGATTTGTTCGACCTGACTCGCCGGTCCGGCCATCGATATACGCTGAATGAATTGCAAGGTGGTAGAGAAGCACTTCAGAAGCAGATCGCAAAAGCACGTGAAGTGATGCCAGAGGAACGAACGTTCTTCCAGAAGAAGTGCGCTGAAATAAATCGGAAAATGATGGTCTATGATGTCATCCGGTTTGCGTATGACACGCCGGTCCCGCCACGTATTGACGGTGCCGATGAGGAAGCTCGTCAGGAAGCAATTGAGCAATTACGACTCACGATACAGCGATCAAGGCTTCTTGATAATGAGCATCCGCCGGCGGTCATTCCGCCACAGGAAATAGCGCCTCCAGATCAGGTATCGGCAGGTCCTGCGAATGAGTGGCAGTCGCTCTATTCCGCCGTGACCAGAGCAATGGTGGCGCGAATGTTCGACGGTCGTGAAGGTGAGCCGGCATACCGGCCAAACCCCGCAATCTTCCCGTTTTTAGAGCTTCTTGCAGTCGTTGAGAACCAGCCGAGTGAGTTCAATGCAAAACTGACTGAGTACAAATCAGCGATCGGTTCCTTTCCGGTAGTCAAAGAGACGGCTGAGAAGTCTGAATTTGAAGCCTGGTACAACGGCTTTAATCCAACATCTATTTCCCGTTGGCTTTATCTGCTCGCGATTGTGTTGTCGTTTATCAGTTTTCTTGCCTGGCGGAGCCCCCTGAATCAATTTGTAACGTGGCTTCTCCTTGGCACTCTGGTTTTGCACACCTTTGCCATTGGTGCTCGGATATGGCTGACGGGCCGACCGCCGGTTGTAAATCTCTATTCATCAGCAATTTTTATTGGCTGGGGATGTGTTGTTGCAGGTCTTGCCCTTGAAACGCTCTTTCGGATGGGAATCGGAAATCTTGCTGCCGCCCTGTCTGGTGCACTGACTCTGATGGTTGCCTACGGGCTTGATACGGGTGACACCATGCATGTGCTCCAAGCTGTTCTTGATACACAGTTCTGGCTTTCTACCCATGTCGTCACGGTCACTCTTGGATATGGAGCGACGTTGCTAGCCGGGCTTCTAGGGACCTGCGCGCTTGTGCATCGGATGTGGGTTGGTCGAGTCAAACCTGCCCAACAGGAAGCCAAGACAGCCGCACGTGTGCAGGATCGGCTGTACCGAATGACATATGGAGTCGTGTGTTTTGCACTCTTCTTTTCTTTTATCGGCACAGTTCTTGGTGGGCTGTGGGCGGATGACAGTTGGGGTCGTTTTTGGGGTTGGGACCCCAAGGAAAACGGTGCCCTGATGATTGTCTTATGGAATGCGGCTGTCTTGCACGCCCGCTGGGATCGTTGGATCGGCCAGCGTGGTTTTGCCTTATTTGCGATTGGTGGCAATATCATTACCGCCTGGAGTTGGTTTGGAACCAATCAGCTCGGGATCGGGTTGCACAGCTACGGTTTCACCAGTGGTGTCTTGATGCTGCTTGGAGGGTATGTGCTCAGTCAACTCGTGCTGATTACGCTCGGGCTGATACTGACACGAAAAGAACTGGCCAAGGCGTAAAGACCATCCAGTATTAGGGTGACTTCTTTCTTCGAGTTGAAGCCCAGTAGCCTCCGCCAAGAACAACGGCGAGCACCCCGGTTGCTAAAAGAGCCTGCCCCCACGCTGAGGTGAGCAAAATCTTATTGACGAGTTTTCCATGCTCTTCGGCTGAAACAGGAATGTTGCCAGTGTATTTTCCAACATGATGCATCAGGCTCACAGCGAGATCCTGTTCCGGTATCTCTTTATGACAGGCAACGCATGTGCCATCTCGTGAAATCCGCGTAATTTCATCTTTATTGAGTGATCGTGACAGTTTCCAGTGATGGCCAACGGTCGCCAGTTGATTTCCGTCCTTATCAACAATCTGTGACCAGTCATGATCAAGGTTCTCAATGGCACCCATCTGAGTTCTGGCTGATTCCGGGAGGATAGTCCCATCAGTCGTCTCAAGGTCGACGACGTGTTTTTCATCCCAATTGCGCGGTCCATTGATACCGAGGCCGAGAGCTTTGTCCGATGCATGGCATGACTCGCATGTCCTTGCATTTTTCGTCATGGTGTGAGGCTGGACCGGACTCATGTCGATAGCGAGTTGGCCTTCGTCGCCGCTTCCTTCCATCCCGCCAGGCGTTTTAAAGATGTGATTTGTTAAAATAGGTTTGCCGTCGGCGCCGATGATCGTGACCGAGGGCTGACAGCCAGGCGCAAGTGGTGTCACCCTTCCCTCCCCGTTGACGCCCATCATGGGTTCTTCCCATCGAAGATAGCTTCTCAATTCACTGATTTTGCCAGGAATCATTAAGTCATAGTCACCTTCACCGGAATCAGCGCGGTGTTCATCGGTTGCATGCTTTCGCCCAGCGGCAATCCAGTCGAAACCCTGGCGAGAAGAATCAATTTCCGGGCATAGATCTTTTTGGCTGAAATCTACTTTGACATGGCATCCAAAACATTGAGGTGCCCAGCTGGCGTGGCAGGTGTAACATTCCATTCTGTTGAGGTGCTTGGAGACTCCCTGCATCGAAACGAGCCCGCGCTGGCTGATTGCTTTTTCCTCGACAAGTTTCTTGAGAGGTTTGAGTCGAATGTCTTTGCCTTCAGCGGTGTGGACAACCACTTCGTCTCCAACCCGGACAACATTTTCATATGGGTTGCCTCTGGCCGTGAGGAGAAAGCCGTCTTGGCTATCATATTTTGCACCTGCCCAGGTATGGGGCAATTGATGAGGTGTCGTGCCACGGGGAGCCCCGGAGGCAACATCGACTGCAAATTCATCCATAAAGCCCAGTGGTAATTCCCACGGGAATTGATCCGGTGTGCCATGACAGTCAGAACATTCGATTTGAACCGCAGCCAGATTTGTTGCTGCCAGAAACCCGTCGCCGTGGACGTCGATGGAAGTATGACAGTCTTGGCACTTCATGCCTTTCTGGTAGTGGATGTCCTGCTCCATGGCGATGTAGTGTTTTGTATGCAGTCCAGGCTGATCTTTGGCATTTTCATCCAGTGGAGAGGCGTACGGTGTTTCCATAAGGCCCTGGAATGAAACACCAATCCGTTTGCCGCGGTTGTGGCATGTCGTGCACGTCTCGACGGCGAGGCCGTGATATGTCACCTCATGAATGGTGACGTCAGCATCCCGGGTCCCCTGAATCTGATGCGTGAGTGGATGGCCGGTCTCGGTCTTCGAGATGCTGAGGTCAGCGCCTTCATACAGTCCCTCGTTCCCATAGGGGACGTGACAACTTGAACATCCCATGCCACGGAAGTCGCCACGGGACGAACGCCCTTTTACACCGTGGTGGCAGCGATTGCACTCTTGCCGGATATAGGTGAATGCTGCGAGCGATGGGTCATCGTTGAGTTTGTCGAGTTCATCAAAGCCAAGTGCATCTGGTAGCGGTTCGTGTTCATTGACGAATACGTTGGGTTCGAGCTCAGCGAGCGCATCCATATACTGGCGATAGGCCTCTGTACCCAATCGAGTAGATCGGTCTGAGGGGTTCTTCACTGCGTAGTTGGCGTATTTATGTTCATACCCAGTGAGTGCTCCAAACGACCAGCATGTGCCCTGGATTTTGCCAGCCTCTGTCATCATGAGGCTTTGCCACTGGACCTTGACCTGATCTTCATGGCAGGTTCCGCAGGTGTTTTCGTTGACCCATGGGCTGCCAGGGTCTGGGTAGAAATTTGCACCCCCGTGGGCGAGTGCAATATCTTCTGTCTCGTTGGGATCGCCGTTGTGGCAGACAACACAACCAGCAGGATCGCCCATGGCTTTTCCTTTTGCCATGATTTGATTGAGCATCTCGGAGCCAATTTCTCGAATCGGCTCAACTTCCTGATGGCACGCCATGCATCCTGATGAGGCGGCTTCGGGAAAGTGATCAATCAGGCGTTCTTGTCCGTTAGCTCGGCCGAGTTCCAATTGGCTCACGACACACGCGATCAACGACAATATAAAAAGGCGCTGCAGGCGGTGACACGATCGGTTTATGGTGGGCGGCAGCATTGACTCAGTACAGGATAGAGGATTCATTCTTGAACAGTCTCATCATAATGGAAATGGGGACTTCTCGCGAAAGGTGTTTCTTCGGCACGGTTAGTGCCAATGTCTGGTGAGGCTATTTTCTGTGGGTCGATCTAGGGCGGAGCTGTTCTGTCACGAGAGATGGGAGGAAAGGCGGTCTCTGTCTTTTCTGAAAAGGTGAGTGTGTAAGAAAAATGTTTGAGAATAGTGTGGCTGATTGACAGGGACGATCCCACACGATCTGCTTTGAGGGTGAGAGTGTCTATTTTTTCGAATGGGGAACCCGCCATGAGACATACAAATTTTCCTGTGTTCCTTGTCATAACCACGCTATGCACAGTGTGGCAGACGGCCGCTGCTGACGTTTCTGATCCAGCGAGCAAACCGAATATTGTGCTGATAATGGCTGATGATGTGAGCTGGGAGGCCTTTAGCTGCTACGGAGCTGAAGACTACGACACACCAAACATCGATGCACTGGCAACGAAGGGAGTCAGGTTTTCGCATTGCTATTCGACACCGATCTGCACGCCGAGTCGTGTAGAAATCATGACCGGACAATACAGCTTCCGTAACTACACCCACTTTGGGTATCTCAATCCGAAGGACAAGACGATCGGGCACCTCATGCAGTCTGCGGGGTACCAGACCGCGATCGCAGGCAAGTGGCAGTTGAATGGCCTGTATAACACGCTCCCTGGGTCAGACGACTCGAAGCGTCCCCTCAAGGCTGGGTTTCACGAATCGTATCTGTGGCAGGTAACGACCGGGAAGCAATTGAAAAACGGTGGAGGTGAACGGTTCTGGAGCCCGCCACTTGAACGGGATGGGGTGATGGAAACTGTTGAAGACAATAGTGGCAAGTACGGGCCAGATTTATTGTGTGATTTTCTCTGTGACTTTATGGAGCGAAACAGGTCAAAGCCATTTTTTGTCTATTACCCGATGGTGCTTGTTCATAATCCTTTTGTCAGAACACCAGATACCATCGGAAATGAGGCACGAACACAGGCGGCGAATAAGGCTCCGAAAAATAAAGAGCAACAAAAAGAAAACTTCGTTGCCATGGTTGAATACATGGATAAAATCGTTGGTCGATTAGTGGAGAAGGTACAAGCGATTGGTCAGGAAGAGAACACGATTATTATGTTTACAGCTGACAATGGTACCAATCGCAGCATTACGTCGCGATGGCATGGTCAGGATATCAAGGGTGGCAAAGGCGGCATGAAGGACATGGGCACGCATGTGCCACTAGTGGCCTCCTGGCCGGGAAGGTCTCCATGTGCAGCAGTCATTGATGATCTTGTGGACTTCATGGACATGTACCCGACCTTTGCGAATGCTGCCGGGGTTTCACTTGGCAAAGAGGATCCTGTTGACGGACGCAGTTTTCTACCGCAGCTGTTGGGACAGCCAGGAAACCCGCGAGAGTTCGTCTTTTTGCACTACCAGCCATACTGGAATGCACAGCCTGGGCAGTTTGCTCGGACCCAACAGTACAAACTGTACCGAGATGGTGGTTTTTTTGATGTGCCAGAAGATCTTGAAGAAACAAATAATCTCAACCGATCCAGTTTGAGTACCAATGAGTCTGTAGCAAAAAAAATGCTGACCGATGTGCTTGATAGAGCACCCCCTGCCCCGACAGAACCGGGTAGCCGAACATCGGTGAACAGACCAACCTACGCAGATTGGCCTGTACTTAGCAGTGAGTAATGAATAGGCCTGGCTTACTAAAGGATGTCCGTCACTTGAAGGGAGTCATTCGGCCTCAAATGAAATCACCGAGGCTTTGTCTGAGCTAAGTTTGTCTTTTCCATTCCAGCCAAAGATTGAAAAGGCTTCAGCAGTTGCCTTGGTTGAATCGTCAGCTGATGGTACCCAGCGGATTTCATCACTTGGAGATATAAGACGCCGTTGCAACAGTGCCAGTAATTCAAATGGGTTTGATGACTTTGGTGCTTCGGAGACGTTGACCCATGAATCACCAAGTTTCTTTTCAACGCTACCGTTGGCAACACCAGAAACAACAAACGATTCTTCACCAGCAGTTGCGTGGTATGAAGCGGCTTGGACAAGGTCGCTGTGCACAAGTCGAATTGGACTCGGGCCGATAGCGCCATCTCGATTGAGGTAGATTTTTGATGATCGGTGAAGCTTTGGTCGGCGAATTAATTGGCTAGTATTTTCGTACAGTTTGATTGGCCCAGCACTGGTGTTTTGAGTCACCGTTGCTATTGTTGGATTTGGCTGTTCTGTTTGAATAAACTTTTTGTTAATTGGATCCCATTTCAAAAGTGTCATTTCAGACTTGCTAAACGTCCATGTTCCGTCCGCGTTTTTTCTGGGCTGGGAGACGGAAATATATGGACTTCCTGGCTGGTCCCCTAGGTAGAATTGTGACGCTTGCGGGCTGAGGTGCGTATCGGCATAGATAGTCCACCCCTGGCTTGTGTCGACTCCACCTACTTGGAATACAAAGGACGGGTCGCCTTGGCTGACAGGATTTATGAAACCGCGAGCTTCAACACCGACTAACAAGACATTCGCAAGGGCGACGGTGTTCATAAAACCACCATCAGTACCAGCCTTGTTAAAAGATGGGACAAACAGGTTAGACACGGTAATGCCTTCGAA
>JAQWMC010000083.1 GCA_029246985.1 Pirellulales bacterium | reverse complement strand
GCTCAAGCTGACGGACAGTGGCCGTCGATATTGCCCGCTTCAGCAGCAAGTCTTGGGGGAATTGGAACTGGCTCCGAATCAATCATTCATGGAGCCTTCGCGGGTTTTGAAAGTCGGTATTAAAGGCAGTAAAGACGGCTGTAGTATGTATTTCTTTTGTGTGTTGGTGGCCAGCCGATAACAAATGGGCCTCTTGAGGAATCATGAGAGGGAAAGAGTGGCAGTTTGCTTGCCAACATGGAGATCCTGCTGTGAATATTCCGCATGCTAAAGCGTTACGCACAAAACAATGTGTGCCTTGTGCATGAGGTATTCCCAGGTACACGGTGCCTCAAATTACAGAGCAATTAAAAGAACTTCCTGATTGGCAATGAGCGGAAGACGGTCGCAAACGTTACCGTCATTGGGTATTTCAAGATTCTTGTTCTGCCTTCAGATTCATTGGTACGGTAATCGAACTGGAGAGAAAGAGCAGCATCACCCCGATCTTCATCTTGTACGATATCGCCATGTACAAATTGAGCTCTCTACACACACCGTCGACGGATTGGCTGAGAACGATTGTATTCTCGCCGCAAAGATCGATGTATCAGGACCAAACGAATGAGTCAATTCAACCGCCACAGTAATCAATAGCTCGGGCAATTTCACTTTTAAGATTCTGGCGACTGATAATTCGATCAATGAAGCCATGCTCCAGCAAAAATTCACTTGTTTGAAATCCTGCAGGAAGTTCGACTCGTATAGTCGCTTTAATTGTCCTTGGTCCAGCAAACCCAATGAGTGCTCTTGGCTCGGCGAATACAAGATCTCCAAGAGAGGCAAAACTGGCAGCTACTCCACCCATTGTTGGATTCGTAAGTACCGAGATGAACAGCCCACCAGACTCCGAATAACGAGCCAGTGCAGCCGACACTTTTGCCATCTGCATAAGAGATAGTATTCCTTCGTGCATTCGAGCCCCTCCACCAGAAGCACTTATTATAATGAGAGGGAGAGATTCAGTAGTTGCGCGTTCAACAAGCCTCGTCAGTCTTTCGCCGACAACACTCCCCATGCTGCCCATGATAAAGGAGGAATCAGTAACACCGCAGGCCACACGCCGTGCGCGAATCATCCCTGTTCCAGTCAGGGCAGCGTCAGATAAACCAGTCCGTTTTTGTTCAGATACGATTCGTTTCGCATACGGTTTTTTATCACTAAAAGTCAGTGGGTCAGTCGGCAGCAGTCCCCCGTCCCACTCTTCAAATGTTCCTGGGTCGAAAAGCTGTTCAATTCTTTGCTTTGCCGAAACATACCAATGGAAGCCGCACTGGGGACAGACGTTGAGCATCTGTTCCGCTTCTTTTCGATATATTGTTGAGCGACATCCATTGCATTTCAGCCATAATCCTTCAGGGACACCTCTTTTAGGACGAGGCCCCGGCATTCGTGGCCCTTCTGTCATGGATGGATGCCGAGAAGCGTCTTGCTGATTTTGGCAAGACTCTAACTCCGGATTGTGGTCCGTTCGCGTAGACTGCTTCTGCTTCATTCCTGTTTTCCGGGTTGGGTTATTTGGCCCAATCGTATTCTCTTCTTGAGGATTGGGTGAGGGCACCTTCTCTGTATTAGACTACCAATCGTAGTGATTACATGGCTACTACGATTGTCAGGTTTCGGACATCACTTGGATTTTCGTGCCAAAGTCTCAAGTTCTCGTAACGCTTTTGCATAATCGGCCTGCCTGAGAATGGCGCTACCAGCCACGATGAGATCAACTCCAGCGTGGGCTACAGACACAATGGTTTTGGTCGAAATACCACCATCTACACAAATGCAAAAATCGTGGCCTGTGGAAGCACGAATTTCTCGGAGCTTCTGTATTTTATCAATCGCGGATGGTTGGAAAGCCTGTCCACCGAACCCTGGTTCAACGCTCATCACAAGTACACCAGAGCAGCTATTGAGGAATGGCTCTACGTGCGACACTGGTGTGCCTGGGCTGATGGCGAGGTGGGCCTGAGAGCCAGCAGCTTCAATAGCGGCTAATGTCTCTTCTGTTTTGGCGAGCCCTTCTATATGAACCGTAACAATATCAGCACCAGCTTTTGCGTATTGAATTGCTGTATCATCTGGTCGCTCAACCATCATGTGCACTTCAATAGGTACACTGGCTGCACGTCGAACGGCCTCAACAACCACCAGGCCGTACGTGAGCTGAGGAACAAAGAGGCCATCCATAACATCCAGATGCATTGCTTTTGCACCCGCTGCTTCAAGCCGTTTAACTTCATCATCAAGATGCCCGAAGTCACATAGTAGGAGTGCGGGAAGAACAATAGGTCCATCAGTAGAGAGCCGGGACTCAATAGAGGAGGATGAAGAGTGAAGTGAATCGCTCATTAGTACAGGTTTCCAGCGAAGTTATTTCCTTGAGTCTACATCATAATGGTATTCCATCTCGATATGTTTGCGACTCCCAGGGCCGCGAGTCTTGTCCTGTTGTTTCCTGCTCGAAAAGTTGAATTGCAGGTACTCTGTATCATGAACAAAGGGCAGCAGTTCTGGCATTTTTGACGTACCTGATATTTCAGTTTTGCGAATCCAAGTGATGGAAAGTAACCTTTGGTTATTGGGAGAGTGAATTCCCGAGCTCAGAGTCTGTCCATTAAAACAAGAGAGAGGCAAGCATGTCTTTGACTCGGCAGAAATTCATTTTATTCGCATGTGTATTTTCGCTTTACACAGGAACGGTGTACGGTGACGACCCTGTGGGTGTTCTTCTCACTGGACCGGAGAAAGCTGCGGTTGGTGAGAAAGTCTCATTCGAGGTCGAGCTTGTGAACCGCTCTGGCACGCAGTTATCAGAGCTTCGTGTCATCGATTATTTCGACAAGGGGCTGAGTCATGCCGTTTCATCGAGTCCCATTGAGCAGGCCGGAACAATCGTGCTTGCAGCCGGCACCTCTCGCAGGCTGACGTTGGAATTCCAAGTGGTCGAGCTCGGAAGACAATGCCATCGAGTCGAGATAATCGATCAGACAAACAAGGCCGTGGGAAGTGGAACTGCATGTGTCGAAGCTGTGCCCCGTGATTCGCCAGCAGCAGCTCAGGCAGGAGTAGGGGGAAACCAATCGCCTTCGACAAAACCGCCAATGCCACAGGGGCTTGGATCTTTTCGTTCTGAAGCAAACAATAGCCAGCCTGGTTCAGTTTCTCAGTCATTAGGTCCTCCTGTTTTGCCGCGTCTTGGGGGTGCACAATCAAGCTCAACACCACCACAGGCAGGGAATGTTTTGGAGCAGGCTGGGCCAAAAGTAGAAGCCGGACAAGTTGTCGGTTCTGGCTTACCTGCCGGTCAAGGTGGCAAGACTCAAAAGGAACCGGCCCCAGTACCGATTGCGGCTCCTTCTGGAGATGGCGAAACAACAGCGACGCCAAGTGGGACCATGCCGAATGTCGCGTCACTTTCAACATCACCACCCGTGAGTCCAGCCTTTGAAGTGGCACTTGCTGGACCATCCGAATTAAGCGGAGGAGGCGTGGGAGAGTTTGTTGTAACAATCAAGAATGTAGGAACCGCCGCTTCAGGAGAGACATCACTTGAAGTGGTGTGGGATCCATTTCTGACGCCTCTAGAAGCTTCAGATGGCTACACGCTGGATCAGAACAAGGCGAACTGGTCGATTCCCCCAGTTGCAGTCAACGAAACAATAAGTCGGCAAATAAATGTTCGTGGCATTGCTGGAACCGGTGGTATTGGCCCATCTTCAAGCACTCGTGCTTGTGTACGAACGGTTTTAAGTGATTTGCCAGGAGGAGCTATGGTTGCTGATGAGAAATGTGTTGTTATCAAATCCAATGAACCCCGTGCCCGGTCCCCAGAGGAAGCTGGTATTCGCTTAAGTTTGGCAGATCTTGACGATCCTGTTCGGGTTGGAGGTGGAACCACGCTCGTGTGTACGATATTGAATCGTGGTGATTTGCCAACTGGTTCGCTCAAGTTGGTTATTCGATTACCCGACCATGCCCGTCTCGTTGGAAATCCAATGCCATCGCGTGTTCGTATTGATGGAAGTGAAATTACATTCGACGGAATTGAAAGTCTCGCGGTAGGCGGACGATCTACATTTGAGCTTGTCTATAGAATGCCAGCTGGTGAGAGTGGTGAAGCCACGGCTTCAGTAGGTGGTGCCACACTCGATGGGAGCCTTGAGACAAGTTGTAAAACAACATTTCTTCCTCTGTAAGCCGTCACGGTAGACGCTAATCGCCGAGACTCGTCGGTTTTCGAATACACGCTACAGTAAGAATGTGTATAAAACCGGCGAATCTAGATAGAAAGCAGTCATCTGGAATGAGTGGATCAGTTTCAATTTCAATGCAAGCAGCGATTTGTGAAAAATCTAGTACTACGGACGCCACAGAAAAATTAACGGCTCGCCACGATATGACAGACTACCGCATTGAACTTGGTGATTCCCGAGAGAGGCTCGTCCGACATCCTATCTATAAACTTGTTGACAGTCCCGAAAGAATGAAAGCATTCATGGAAGCTCATATTTGGGCGGTGTGGGACTTTCAAAGTTTATTGAAGGCAGTGCAGCAGCAGTTATCTTGCGTTAGTGTCCCATGGACTCCAACCCCAGATGCAGAGGCACGCCGGCTGATAAATGAAATAGTTCTTGATGAAGAATCGGATGAACTACCAAATGGTAGCTTTGCTTCCCATTTTGAACTGTACCTACGAAGTATGGAAGTCGCAGGGGCTGACACGGGCCCAATGGTTAGAGTGATTGAACAGATTAAGGCGGGAGTAGACCTATCAGAGGCTCTCCTTGACCCATCGATTCCTGAAGAGTCACGAGAATTCGTCAATCGATCTTTTTCAATCATCCATTCAGGCAGTTCGCATCGAATTGTTGCGGCCTTCACATATGGGCGGGAAGACGTCATTCCGGATATGTTCAGGCAGTTTGTTGTAAGACTGGCTACGTACAGCCCTGAAATCTGGGGCCAGTTCCGGTTTTACCTTGAGCGGCACATAGAACATGATGATGAACACCACGGCCCAGTCTGCCGAAGGATTGTAGCAACGATGTGCGGCAACGATCCAATCAAATGGGCCGAAGCATCAGAGGCTTCCCGACTTGCTCTTGAATCGCGAATTCATTTGTGGGACGACCTAGCGGTTCGGCTGGCTGCCATCTAGTTCTCTTACTTTGCTGCAGCCAGTTCAGCTTGTCTTCTCTCTTCAACAACCTCTTTCTGCACATTTGCAGGCATTGGCCGATACTTAAAGAACTCCATAGAGAAAACGCCCTGTCCCTGAGTCGCGCTACGAAGGTCAGTAGAGTAACCGAAAGTCTCGGCGAGAGGAACTTCAGCAATGATTGTAGATGAGTTACCAACAGTTTCCGTAGACACAATCAGGCCTCTGCGTTTATTCAGTTCGCCAGTCACTGCACCCTGAAAGTCAGAAGGAACCTCAACCTCGAGTTTCATAATAGGTTCGAGCAAAACAGGCTTTGTCTTTAGGAACGCTTCTCGGAAACCGGTACGTGCACACAGTTGAAATGCCATGTCGGAAGAGTCGACGTCATGATACGAACCGTCTGCAAGTGTTGCCTTCACGCCGACGATTGGAAAACCTGCAATGGGGCCTTTTTCCATTGACATACGGAAACCCTTCTCTACGGAAGGAATATATTCACGGGGAATTCGACCACCGACAACCTTGTTTTCAAATTCAAAGTTTTCCTCAGATTCTTCGGGCATAGGTGCAAGATCACCTACAATATGGGCGTACTGTCCAGAGCCACCAGTTTGTTTCTTATGTTTGTAGTCATATTCTGTCGGGCGAGTTGGAGCTTCCCTGTAGCTTACCTTTGGGGCACCAACTTCAACGTCTACCTTGTATTCTCGACGAATCCGTTCAACATAAATGTCCAGGTGTAATTCACCCATTCCGGCGATAAGAGTCTCCCCAGTCTCATCATCAGTAGCGACCTTGAAGGTAGGGTCTTCGCGGGTGAATCGCTGCAGGGCTTTACTCAGTCGATCAAGTCCATCTCGTTTCGTAGGACTAATAGCCATTTTGATTACAGCTTCGGGAACGAACATGCTTTCGAGGGAGCAGTATTTGTTTTCAGCTGCGTACGTGTCACCACTTGCCGTATCAACACCCATGACCGCAACAATATCCCCGGCACCAGCAGTATCTATTTCTTCTCGTTTGTCGGAATGCATTCGCACAATACGACTAAATCGTTGTTTCTGCTGAGTCCGCTGGTTGTAGTAACCTTCACCTTTTGCGAGAGTCCCTTGATAGATCCTCATGAAAGTGAGTTGCCCGTATGCGTCGTCAACAATTTTGAATGCCATGGCAACTGCAGGCTTTGAATCATCCGCAGAGAGTTCAAACATCTCATCAGGATTATCCCATTTCTTTGCATAGACAGTGCGATCCAATGGGCTTGGAAGGTACCTGTTGACCGCGTCGAGAAGAGGCTGGACGCCTTTGTTTTTATAAGCCGACCCGCAGAAAACTGGAGTAATACTCTGGCTTTGAACCGCAGTTTTCACAACAGCGTGAATTTCATCATCGCTGACGGGTTCTTCTGACAGAAGTTTTTCCATCAGGCTGTCAGAGTACATCGTAAGGCTTTCCAGCATTGCGTGCCTTTGTTCTTTTGCCTTCTCTTTCAGGTCAGCCGGAATATCTTCTGTTCGAACATTCTCACCGTTTTCTCCATCGAAATAGATTGCTTTCATTGCCACGAGATCAACAACACCTTCAAGCTTGTCTTCTTTTCCGATTGGAATTTGCATGGGGATAGCATCCACTTCGAGTTTGTCACGAAGTTGTTGCACCACTCGGTCGAAATTAGCCCCCGTTCGGTCCATCTTATTGATGAACGCTAATCGCGGAACCTTGTAGCGTTTCATCTGTCGGTCAACAGTCATTGACTGACTCTGAACACCACCAACAGAACATAGGACGAGAACAGCGCCATCAAGAACTCTTAGGCTTCTTTCAACTTCGACGGTAAAGTCAACGTGGCCTGGAGTGTCAATCAGATTGATAGGATGATCATCCCATTCAACACTCGTTGCAGCCGAGGTGATGGTAATGCCCCGTTCTCTTTCCAGGTCCATATGATCCATCGTAGCCCCATCGCCGTCACCCTTTACTTCTTGAATACGGTGAATGCGGCCAGCGTAGAATAAGATTCGCTCTGAGAGTGTTGTTTTTCCAGAGTCGATGTGAGCAGAGATGCCGATGTTGCGGAGTTTGGAAAGATCCATTGCGGTTGGTTTTGCCTCAGAGGGCCTTTTGCGAGGGAAGGGTTGTGGAGTTCCTCATCGTCTATGCGTGTCATCGCCATAACGATTTGGTTCATGTGCCGGTATTTGTACGAAGAAACGGAAAACCGGCACTCCGTTCAAGAAGGAATATACTCCGCAAAGATCAAACGTGACAGACCGCCCCTGCACAAGCCGCTGATTATTGAAATTAGGTCGCAATGTCGAGAGAATCCAAAGTATGAACCACCGCGGCCGCCTTGCTCCGACCCCAACGGGATTTTTGCACGTTGGCCACGCGTACACATTTGGCATTGCTGCCGAGCGTGCTTCCGGTGAGCTCGTTTTTCGGGTAGACGACCTGGATTATGCCCGGTGTACAAACGAATATATTGCAGCGTCCATCGAAGATTTACAGTGGCTGGGTCTTGCTTGGGCTGAGGGTCCTGATTGTGGTGGTGAATCTGGACCTTACTTCCAGAGCCAAAGAACAGGCTTGTATCTAGAAGCCTGGCAGCAATTGGCTGCAAAAAAAATAATTTATCCAAGCCCACACTCTCGGCGAGATGTGGAAGGTGCTGCATTGGCCCCGCATGCACCTGTTGGAGCAGAACCGTTGTTTCCAGTGGACTTACGGCCGGACGAGTGGACAGTACCAGCGAACCCTGGATGTACTCCTTGGCGATTTCGTGTTCCCGATGGGCGGGCTATTGAATTCATTGACCAGAACGTTGGGCTCGTCAAACGAATCGCAGGTGTTGATTTTGGAGATTTTGTTATTTGGAGGCGAGACAATCTTGCTGCATACGAACTTGCTGTTGTTGTTGATGACCATCATATGGAAATAGAAGAAGTCGTTCGTGGAAAAGATCTGCTCACGAGCACCGCGAGACAACTTCTCTTGTATGAAGCATTTGGCTGGGAACCTCCGCAGTTTTTTCATACGAATCTGATTATCGGTCCGGATTCGAAGCGATTAGCCAAACGTACGAAAGGACTCATGATTCGAGAATTACGGAGCAAGGGATTTTCTCCCGAAACCGTCTTGAGCGGATCCGTAGAAGGAACGTTCTGGAAATAAAACGTAGGCCCTAGACTCACGACAACTGCTGTTGTTCGTTGAGCAGTCTATTTCTTTGCTTTTTCTAGTGTCGTTCTGTAATTCTTTTTTAGGGTTTTAGACAAAGAGTGTTTCGGTTCGGAGGAGATACATGCGTCGTTACAAGAATGGCGACGATTGCGGAAACCCCAATAGTTTTCTCTGTTGATCTCATAAAAAAGCATCGCCTGAGCAGCGAAGCTGGCTCAGGCGATGCCTTTACTACTCTAAGTTTTCACTTATTTAGGAGAGATCATTCAGCAGCAATTTCAAGGTCGATGGTATTTGAACCATTTTCTACGACCACCTTGTGAGTTGCTGGATCACTGAACTTCTTAAGGATTTTGATGTCAGCCAAGCCAGCAGGGGCCGGACTGTCTTCCTCGTCGATAACTTGAACAGTCACAATGTTTTCACCAGGCTGCGCACCTTTTTTGGTTACAGTCAGTGAAAGTTCATAACGTCCTTCAATATCGGTCGACCCGAAAGAAGCTCTTCCTTCGGATGTGGGCTGAAACGATATCTCTAATCCTGCAGGAGCAGGGGAGCCATTCACCGTCACAACACCTTTCACAGTGGATGATGGTGCACCGCCTTGGCCGCAGCCCATTATTCCAACCGCAGTGAGTACAACGGTACAACTCGCTAAAGCAGATAAAGATCGAATACGTTTCATCCCGGATAATTCTCCAAATAAAGTGAAAATATTAAATTGAATTCCAACTACTCATCATTCAGGTAAAGACGTAGCGTTTCCATCATTTCTGACAGAAAGCTTCTGGTAAACGCCACGAGCTACATTTTTTGCAGCAGCTACTCTAGCCGCCGTATTAGCAGCATTAAATTTTTGGCCATTGGTACCAGCAGCATTAGAATTAATGCTTTCTGGTATAAATGATGTTGCGCCGTCGGCCATCACGAATCCAACAATACCGCCGGTATGAGCTGAACCGAACCCTTCAGTTTTGCCTCGATTCAGGTTTTTACCATTTCCTGTATACCGAGCAGCTTCAGGTGCACCGTTTCGTCCATTATTGGTTCCTAGCCAGATGCCACAAATATCTTCATCGGCATCGATGTTGTTCGCAGTCACGTCAGCGGGACCGCCAACTTCACCGAACATGAAAGTATTTGACAAACCATCGGTAATGTCACGAGGCTTAGTCAGCTTTCCATGCTGCAATGCACCGAGTGACTCTGCAATTCTTGCGTTCATTCCAGCGGTGGTATTAGGAACACTCCACACTTGGAGAGGCCCAGCATTCGCACAGTAGTTAGACTTCGACGCATTTACCGCAAGCCATTTCCCGGTAAATGGAGCCATTGGCGCTACTGTACTTGAAGGGCAGGAGAAAGCATTGACTGGCGTTTCACGTGCATTTTTTACATCACCAGTAAAAGGGCCTTTACCATTCCCATTAACACTATTTCCCATAATCGTATCGTAACGATTTTGTTCTTCCATGAAGGGAAGCACGAGAAAGAGCGTATTGTGGTTTCTGCTTTGATTGCCGGCATTTGAATTCTTTCCATTTCCGGCATAGTTATTTGGATAAGGTACATTTCCGGCCACGGCAGTAGCGAGAGGCGGAAATGCTTTTTTTGCATCCATGTGACTGTGGGCAGCAAGACCGATCTGCTTCAGGTTGTTGCTGCAGGAAGATCTACGAGCAGCTTCTCGAGCTTGCTGGACAGCAGGTAGCAGGAGACCGACGAGAACGCCAATGATGGCGATGACAACGAGGAGTTCAATGAGCGTAAACCCACGTGAACGGGACTTATACAAAGTAGACATAAGAGATTTCTCCAGAAATACGAAAGAAAAAATACGAAGGGAAAATTAAAAACAAACAGTGGAAGACCTTGAAAACAACGAAGAAAGATGTCTGCCACCTAA
>JAQWMC010000140.1 GCA_029246985.1 Pirellulales bacterium | reverse complement strand
AATCTTTTGGCTATGTCGGATCCAATAGGGCCGATCAATCCAGTGTTCTGGCCGCCTCGTCAACCACCATCTCCGGACCCTAAAATGCTTTATCCGGAGTACCTGACGGTTGCGGATCCTTCTTCCGCTCTTGCTGACCACGTTGTAGGGTGGCTTACAGATCCAAAGGTATATAAAGAGACGGTGACCGCATTGGAAAAGCTTGCAAGTAAGGTGGCCCAGCCGGGTTCGGCGTCTCGAGCAGCAGAAGTGATACTCAATATTGCTACAGATGGTTTGTCTCCATTAAACGATGACAAAATTATTGCTGTTCAGCATGCTGAACAGGCGGCATAATAAAAAAATGTTACTCGCTGAGCCACAGTCGACGCCCGCTGACTTTCACTTTCACATCGGTCAAATTCCTGTACGAGTGACTGGTTGGTTTTGGCCGGCAGCAGGGTTGTTTGGCTGGGGTTTAGCCCAGTCACTTGCCGGTGACGATACACGAACACTCTTAGTTTATTTAGCCGCGTGGGTGCTTGTTGTTTTCTGCTCCATTCTCGTCCATGAACTTGGGCATGCTCTTGCATTTGCTGCATCTGGCCAGTCATCGCGCATTGTTTTGTATCACTTTGGGGGCTTGGCGGTACCAACCGGAATACCCGCTGCGGCGCTGAGGAGTCCTTTGCGGCGGTTGGTCGTTTCAGCAGCAGGTCCAGTTGCTCAACTGTGTCTTGCGATTGCTGTCATAGCTATAGTGATGATGCTTGGATATCAGGTACCGGACCCAGGCTTTTTGGGGTTACTACCACTTGTTGGAAATTCTTTGGAAGAAGTTTCGTTGGCGGGCCAGCCTGTTCCTTCTATGCTCGGTCGGCTTATGATCTACCATCTATTATTCGTAAATATTGCATGGGCGATTCTGAATCTTTTACCTGTTCGGCCGCTCGACGGTGGGCAAATTGTCCTGGAAGGTTTGAGAGCCTGTGGTGTTTCTGCGGCAGATCAGATTGCAAGCCTCTTTGGCCTTCTTATTGCTGGGGTCGTAGTCATCTGGGCATTCCAACACCAAGAAACGTATCTCATGGTTTTGTTTGGGCTTCTTTGTGTAGGAAGCTACCAACGGCTTGTAAGTAGTGGTGTGCGAGAGTGATGGAAGTATTGGCTGTGGACAGAGATTCCGAATCAATGAATCATGAGCAAGAGAGATCATTAGTCGTCGCCTTGGGGGCGAGCAATCTTTCTCGGGGACTGTCTCGGCTTCTTCAAGCCTCTCGCTGCTGCTCGTCGTCTGCTTTTGACCTTCTTGTCGCTGCTGGCCATGGTCGGTCCTATGGCGTGAATAGTCGTATATGGAGGCGCAGCCTACCCTCAATTCTAGAGAGTGGTCTCTGGAGATCGATTGATAAGATGCTGCATGGAGATGTTTTTGGAAACACTCCGAGATTAGCGGTTATCACAGATATTGGAAATGACTTGCTCTATGGTTTCTCGATAGAACAGATAGCGACGTGGCTCGAAGAAGTCATTCATCGTTTGCACCAGAAACGATTTAATATCGTCATTACAAAGCTGCCAATTGAGAGTATTCAGTCTGTTGGGCCACGTCGCTTCCGATTGCTAAAGACATTTTTTGTTCCTGGATGCCGACAATCTCTGGAAGAGATAAAAGAACAGTCCCGCCAAATGAATAACAGCATTGTTGGTCTTGCCAAAAAATATCAGCTCTCAATTATTGAGCAGCCAGGCTCTTGGTATGGGATCGATGCCATACACATACGGCGTTCTTGTCTTGATGTCCTTTGGAAACGTGTCGTTGAATGCTGGCCAGTCTGTACACATGACTCAGAGACGCGTCAAGGAACGGCTCAATGGAGTGCCTGGAAAGAATGGTCTCGTCTTGGTGCCGCATCTGCTGAGGTGCGATCACTGGCTGGTGTGATGCTTTTTACACCCCAGCCAGTTTTTCAGTTGGGTGATACGACACGCGTTTTCTTGTACTAAAATAAGTACATGTTTTGGAGCATCAGGATCGCTACTTCATGCGCGAGAATGCAACCATTTCCCCACTCAGCAGAGTCGAGCGAGTTATTCCCCATTTTCAGACTCATCGGGAAGAGCATGAATTGTGAGATAGGCTTTCTCAAGAAAAGATTCACCAGCCTGATCACGGGTCTTGACCTCAAGCAGAAATTGATCACAGGGATGAATGTCTGGGACGTCCAGATAAATTGTTTTCGGGTCGATCAATGAAGCATCTGCAATATGGACTTCATCCCGCCCTTTTTCTCCCGTGTGCAGGACTGAAAACTGATCAGAGCCGTATTTTCTCGACCACAGATAGTCCCACATCTCAGCGTGCCAGTTTTTCGCATCGTCGATACTCTTGGGATCAACATGAAAGTTGAAATGTAATTGAATCCCTTCGTGTTCTACGGCTACTGAATCAAGAAGCCGGCAGGGCTTGCCGGTATAGCGGAGTCGTTGAAAACAGCCATCTTTTCCACCTTTTGGGCCCTGCCAGCCTGACAGGCCTGTGCCATAAAGCTGACCATCGGCAGGATTCACACGCAGACGCATAACACCGGCATCCCATTGGTGTGGCAACGCAATAATCGCGGCTTGTGTTCTGTTGTTAATATCTTGAAGTGATAGGTAGTAAAGCCATCCCTTTCCAAAAGATGAATGGAGAAGCCGTCCGGAAAGTGGTCCAAATCGAGGGTCATCCACCCACACCTGGCCACCAGATGAGCTATCAAGCTCCTGTGGCATCCAGATGAAAGGTTCATCAAAAGTTTCTGGCAGTTCGCCGTTATATTTTTCTCGTAACCAACTATCCTGCTCAGCGTTGATGGGCATGTTTCCATAAAATCCATCAGGCTCAATTGCCGATATTTTTCCAGCAGGCATCCACGGTCCTTGGTTGTCTGAAACAGTGAAGCGGCCATCCGCTAGTCGGCCCATGCCGTTGGGTGTGCGGATACCCCAAGCAACAACCTCGGCCTCTCCACCCTGAGGCGGCACCTTCATAATGGTTCCCGGCCGATGATGATTTGTGTGTTGCCCCGCCTTCGCTAAATAGAAGTTCCCCTCATCATCCACTTGCAGATTGAAATTGTAGCCATGAAAAACACACGAGACATCATCATCATTCCAGAATGATTCAATAAAGTCGGCTTCACCATCGCTGTTGTAGTCATGGAGTCGTTTGATTCCGTCACGGCACGTGACATATATTGTTCCATCTACAACTTTGACTCCAAAAGGTTCGAAGAGTCCTGCTGCAAATCGATTCCACTGAATAGAGCTTAGAGAGTGGTCAATTCCGGAAACGATGTAGACGTCGCCGCCGTGTGTTGTAACGACCGCACGTCCATCAGGAAAGAAATCAAGAGCACTCGTCCGCATCCATGTATTCCAAGGGTTGCTGAACGGAATGGGGATAGTATCAAGCGCATAGCCATTGATATCGGCACCTTGTCGACCACGGACGCGAATGGTCTCAGGCCATCGTCGAGAGTTCCCTGAGAGTTTCGTTGTGAGAGTCGTAACGTGTTGATTCCCTGTGTCCGTAATTTCCTTAAGCAATTTCTCACATGTGTTCTTTGCCGAAAGCACAGAAATTTTTACATCTCTGCTTTTCTTTCCAGAAGGAATGGTCATCACAAGCCGCCCGTCCTCATGTACCCCCCAAAGCAAACCATCAGTGTCACCACGAGCGTGTGCAACTACACGGTTGATTGTCTCGGGTGGTTGATTGCGATCTGTTGACTCTGCCGAATCCCATTCAAAGAGGAGTTGTTCCAGATGAGCATGCTTTCCGACTGCAAGTCCGTGAAGATCATTGCCAGCTATGATTCCTTGATAAATTTGAACCCGCCCAATATCACCCTCGAAATCCCCACCAAAATCAGTCGTGGTTGAACCGATTTTGAAGACGTGTCCATTCACGGGAGGGCGATGGAATTCTTCACGCGTTGCTAGGAGCTTTCCATCAACAAAAAGTTGTGTTTTATCACTGCCGACAGCGACTGCTGCAACATGCCATTCACCATCACGAATATCAGCTTTTCCACGAATGGCACCAACCCACCCAATGTCAAAAACCAGTTCATCACCTCGAAGGAATAATGTTTTTCCGTTCGGTGTCCATTTGCCGGCTGGAGGTGCGGAGGACACCAATGTCCCTGTTTGAGTTGTCCGGAATTGAACAAGAATCGTCCTCTCCGTTGTGCCTAAGTCCAGTTCACGTGCACGTTTTGATTCAACAACAGTTTTCGTTTTTGGTGAAATCTCGGTGATGATTGCGGAGCATTCTTTTGCTGGTCCTCGTAAACCTTCTTGTGATAAGCCATTGAGTTTGTAGACTCCGGAATCACTACCAATCTTCTGGAACTTAGCGACCGATAATTCAAGTGGTCGTGATCCGGGCCCAACATGGAGGGTATGCTCAATACAGGGACCATAATCAGTGGATGTGTTGTGTAATGATTCGAGGATGGATCGTTCCTCGATCGTGTAGTGAAGGATCACATCATTATCGTACAGCGAGTACCCTTCGTACCGCATGAATTGCTCATCAAGTGGTCCACGGGGGGGCTTCATGCTAACAGTTTCATCAAAAGAACCGGCATATGCCCATCGCCATCCATCGAGACCCGGCAGTAAGGCTCCTTCTATTTGGGGCATTCGTTCACCACGCTGACGGTAGTGGTGTGTACCTGTTAAATCCAGAAAGCCATTTTCCCAGATTCCGATAAGCTTCATGCGGTGTAGGTCATAGCTTGCAGTTGTTGTGTCGTCGAGTTTGATAGTAAGCGCGTTATTTATCTGTGTTCCAATTTGAGAACCAAGAGCAGGACCAAAATCACGAGGTTTGTATTCTGCAAGTTCACCGAGGCCTGTTCCTCTCGGCAGTCCTGCCAAGTAGGACGAATCAACGACCTCGTATTGCGGATTACTCGGCTCCATTAGTGCTTCACGAATGTAGTGAACAACCTGATATCGTTCTTTTGGCGAAAGGTATTGTACCGAGGCCATGAGCCCGCTTCCCTTCGTAAGCGTCATGAACATGCTGTATGGGTCAGAGCCATTTTTCAGAGGTTGAGTACGAAAGGATCGAGCAAGAGGAAGAGTAGGTTCGTTTCCATCCACGCCATGACAGTTTTTGCAGTGGCTGAGATAAATTCGTTTGCCGGCTTTCAGGTCCTTTGCTCCAAGTCGTTGAAGAATGCCCGCGTGATCGAGTCCGACTGAGTCATCTTTAATAACTAGTTCCTCAGGCGTTGGTCTCAGTTCGCTAGCACGATGTGAACCACCATGCACTACCTCAAAGACATATCGCATGAGATCATAAAAGTCACCCTCATTTTGTAGGCTATCAACAAGGCCTTGCGGCATTATTGATAGTGAAGTTTTTTCAATTTCATCAATTTGACTTTGCGGAATAACGGTAGGGCTTAAAAGGTCTGTCAATTCACGGAGAACAATCTGTGTCGTGTTTTGTGAAGTGAGTATCCCGGTTTTTATCTGGCCGTTTGTCGTAAGAACTGAAACAGTCTCATATCCCTTACGAATCACCTGAGACGGATGAAGGACGGATTCGATAAGATAAATATCCGATGTTGTAGGATCGATATCAGTGAGTTTTGGTCCCAGAGGAGAGGGCAATTGCCCGTCAGAGTGACACTTGACCCACCCGGCAGTCGATGTGTGGAATAAAATTCCACCACGAATGGGATCACCCCTCATTCTTACTTGAGAAGCGAGGGCTTCACTGGTCTGGTCCAGAAGATGGTTCGTTAGGTTTTGAGGAAAAGCGTTTGGTGCTTTGAACGCAAAACCAAGGCAGAAAATGATTGCAAAAAAAATGGTTTGAAAGAGATACTTCATTGTAGATACAGCGGAGGAGGTCGTCGGCATTCCTAACTTGGGATGCGAGGCAACCCATTGCCGTCTTGAATGTGCAAAACCAAAGTGAACACTTTTTTGTTACCCGAGTCTACGTGCTCTGGGCGAAAGAACCTACGCTTTATAGGATTTGTATCTCTCCGGCGAAGCGATGTGATGAACACCGTCACAAAAAGGGATGAGGAAAACGCCTGAAAAAGAGAAAGAAACAGCTCGACGTATATGCAATTGATACATAGCCACACGATTTGTTCGTGTGAATGTCCTGATAGGTATGGATTTTAGGGTAAGAAAGGAACAAAACATGGATACCTTTCGTATAGAAGGATTCGATCCTATGGCTCTCTTCCGTTTTAGAAAGTTATAAAAAATGCCAACCATTCATCTGAAAACAGAGATACCAGGTCCTCGTTCACGAGAACTGAATGAAGTGCGGCACGAGCACGTCTCACCAGGACCGTTCCATACAACTCCTGTTATCGCATCCCATGCGAAAGGGTCTGTAGTGACAGACGTCGATGGGAATTCATTCTTAGATTTTTCGAGTGGCATCGGTGTTACGAATCTTGGCCATCGTGATGAGGCTGTGATGCGAGCTGTTGCGGAACAGGCTGAGAAATTTGTTCATACGAGTATCAACGTTGTTGCTTACGAAGGATATATCCGTCTAGCAGAGCGGCTGAATGCACTCTTGCCAAAAGCTGCTCCGTGCAAAACATTTCTGGCAAACTCTGGTGCCGAAGCAGTTGAGAACGCAGTTAAGTTTGCGCGTGTGAAAACAGGTCGACAGGCGGTCATTGCGTTTGAGCACGGATATCATGGCCGCACATACATGGCGATGGCACTCACAGCAAAGGCCCATCCTTACAAAAGTGGATTTGCTCCATTTCCGGCCGAGGTGTATCGGGCTCCATACCCAGATTTTTATCGATGGCCTGGAGTTCAAGGAGATCCAGGGGGTTGTCCGCAGGTGTCTACATGTCCGCTTGAGCGGTGTTTCTGCCAAGAGGTATTTAATTCGTTTGCCGAGATCGCACGAGGTCAAATTGGTGAACAAAATGTTGCAGCGGTCATTATTGAGCCCGTTGCTGGTGAGGGGGGATTTGTCCCAGCCCCGGCACCGTTTCTTAAAATGTTGCGTCGATGGTGTGATGAGCATGGTGTTGTGCTTATTTTTGATGAAGTTCAGACTGGCTTTGGAAGGACGGGTAGTCTGCTGGCATGTCATCAATTAGATGTCACTCCTGACCTTGTTGTAATGGCTAAGGGCTTAGCGAATGGTCTTCCCCTCTCAGCTGTGACAGGTCGAGCAGAGGTCGTTGATGCTGTCGGACTCGGTGGTGTTGGTGGAACGTACTGTGGGAATCCACTAGCGTGTGCTGCATCACATGCGGTGCTTGATCGATTTGAAGACCCAGCAGTTCTTGCACATGCCTGTCACATTGGAGAGGTGCTGCGCCACAGACTCGAAGCATTTGCTAAACGTTTTCCATGTGTTGGCCAAACACGAGGGCTTGGTCCGATGCGCGCAATCGAACTTGTGACTGACCAAGGAACAAAGCAGCCCAATAAGGCGGCTACTCAAGCAGTTGTTCAATATGCCTACGAACATGGCTTAATCCTCATGGCATGCGGTACACACGGAAACGTCCTTCGTTTTCTTGTGCCATTAACCATGAATGATGAAGAGTTAAACGAAGGTCTTGCTGTTGTTGAAGATGCTTTAGCGAGTCTCGAGTAAAAATATCTTTAGTCAGGCATGGGTGACCGAATTATTCGAATTGTGACATTTCAAAGATGCTTTATAGGTTCCGTTCGTTTAAAGTTGCTAGACTGAGCCCGCGTCAAGAAAAGAAAGTCCAGCAAGGAGGGCATTTTGTTGAAATTAACATGGACACTCTTCTTTCTTCTTTTTTTGACATATGATTGTGTTGTTTGTGCAGAGACGACGCAGGTCACGAAGCCGAATGTCTTGTTTATTGCTGTGGATGACCTTGCTTGCACGCTTGGGTGCTATGGTGATCAGGTTGCAAAAACGCCAAATATTGACCGGCTCGCCGCACGGGGCGTATGTTTTCTACGGGCGTACAACCAGGTGCCACTATGCAATCCGACTCGGGCTTCGCTTCTCACTGGTCTCCGGCCAGATCAGATAAAAGTCTATGACCTTGATCGACATTTTCGAGAAGAAATTCCAGATGTCGTAACACTGCCTCAGGCATTTCAGCAGGCTGGATATTACGTTGCCCGAGTGGGTAAGATTTTTCATTACAACGTTCCAGCTTCAATAGGAACCAACGGCCTCGATGATCCACCGTCGTGGATGCGTGTAGTCAATCCAAAAGGGCGAGACACCGCTGAGGAAAACCTGGTTTTTAATGCAGAGCCGAACAAGAAAATTTCTGCGGCACTCAGTTGGCTTGCGGCAGAAGGAAGTGATGAAGAACAGACAGATGGCATGATCGCCACAGAAGCTATACGAATGATGTCATCAAATAAGTCTAGCCCTTTTTTCTTAGCTGTCGGATTTTTTCGTCCGCATACACCATATATCGCTCCAAAGAAATATTTCGATCTTTATTCAACCGAAAAAATGCAGCTGCCATACGCTCCGCAAGATGATCGTGAAGATATACCAATCGCAGCCTTTGCTCATAATTGTTCAGAGCCGCATTACGGACTTGATAAGGATGTTTTGATTCAGGCCACACAGGCCTATTACGCCTGTGTTTCGTTTGTTGATGCACAGATTGGTCGTCTGCTCGATGCACTTGATCAGCGTGAACTAACTGAAAACACAATCATTGTGCTCTGGAGTGACCATGGATACCATCTTGGAGATCACCTTGGAGTTTGGCAGAAGCGTACCCTTTTTGAACAAGCCGCTCGTGCGCCTTTGATTATTCGGGCTCCGGATATGGCAGGGAATGGGCAGGTTTGTCGGCGAGTGGTTGAGTTCATTGATGTGTATCCATCCCTCACTGCTCTTGCGAAAATACAAGCACCGAGCGGATTGCCCGGCCGCGACTTGAGCCCACTTTTAGTAGACCCGCTTGTGCCATGGGGAGGCTATGCAGTGACGCAGGTCCTACGTCCAGCTGATGCACGACTGCGACAGCCAGTGATGGGCTGTAGCATTCGTGATCATCGTTGGCGATACACAGAGTGGGCTGAGGGAGAGGCCGGAGTTGAGCTTTATGATCATCAGGCTGATCCAATGGAATTCCATAATTTAGCGACTGATCCAGATTCAGAAGCGTCTGACGTAATAGAGCGTCTCCGTGCGGCATTGTGTAAACGTGCGTCTGGGAAAATTCCATCAACGCCCTTTCAATCAAAAAGATTGTGATGGCGGCTTGAATGAGAGAAGATTGGCTGTTCGCTACGGGGTCTCAAAAAAAGCACAATAGATCAATAAAACTTTTTATCAAAGAAGGCTAGAAAAAATGGGTGCCATGAAATTTCTGATGATCATTCTATCCTTGGCTGGATTCCAAATGGTAAGAGCCGCAGAATCTCCAAATATTCTGCTGATTGTTACTGATGAGCATAATTTTCGAACACTTGGCTGTTACCGAGATCACTTGCCAAAAGAACAGGCGGAGATGTGGGGGCCAGGAGTCGTTGTTCAAACGCCACACATCGACAGGCTTGCAAGGGAAGGAGTGATTTGTACTCGAGCATATGCAACTGCGCCAGTCTGTTCGCCGTGTCGAGCAGCAATGATTACGGGACTCTATCCACAAAATACCGGTGTGCCGACAAATAATTACAAACTTCGGACAGATATTCCAACGCTTGCGTCAATACTTAATAAATCCGGATATGAAACAGGATTTATTGGGAAATGGCATCTGGGAGGCGAGGGCAAGCCTGAATGGTCTCCAGAAATTGATGGTGGCTTTGTCGATAAACAATACATGTTTAACCGCGGTCATTGGAAAAAGTTTGAACTGACCAAGACGGGTGCAGAGGTGGCTGCGCACGATAAAAAAGGTGTGCCTTCCTACAGCCTAGATAACGCTGATGAAAAAACATTTTCAACAGACTTTCTTACAGATCGCTGCATTGATTTTATCACTACAAAAGAAAATAAGCCGTTTCTTGCAGTGGTAAGTTATCCCGATCCTCATGGTCCCAATACCGTACGTGCCCCTTATGACACGATGTTTGATCACCTACGGTTCCTACCACCTCGAACGTATGGCCTTAAGGATGTGATTGGGCCGAAGTGGCTGGGTAATGAAAAAGGTCACACAACGTTTCGAGTTGGTCAGATGAGGCAATATTTTGGCATGGTGAAATGTCTTGATGACAACATTGGGCGTTTGTTTCAAGCTTTGGAGGCAAATGGCAAGCTTGATTCAACAATCATTATGATGACCTCCGATCATGGTGATCTTTGTTATGAGCACGATCGGCTCAATAAGGGAAATCCGTACGAAGGGTCTGCACGAGTGCCTATGCTTATCAGATTTCCAGATAAGTTGGCTGCTGGCTTTGTCTATGAAAAGCCGGTTGGCACCGTTGACATTACACCGACACTTCTTCGCTTGGCTGGTAACAATTCCTCTGCGGGCGATTTTCAAGGAAGGGATTTGTCGGAGGATTTCCACCGTGGAGTTTCTGGGGAGATGGCAAAGCATACCTTTCTTCGAAATGCAGGAACAAAGGCTAGTTGGATCTGTGTAGTCGATTCACGCTACAAGTTAGTTCTCTCGGTAAATGATCGGCCCTGGCTCTTCGATAGCAAACAGGATCCTGATGAATTACATAATTTTTTCGGACGCCCCGGAAGTGAAGAGGTGACGCGTACGTTGGCCAAGGCCCTAAAGAGCTATTCGATTGAAAGTAGTGATACGTTTGTAGAACAGCCAAATATTGCAAAGTCACTGAACCTTTGCTTGCAAGTGGGATTGTAAGTGTTTCACCAAACATGAATATCATTTTCTCAATGTGGAGACGTACGATGTGCCGATGCACTGTATCGCTTGTCTGTATTGTTTTCGGAATGCTTTGGAGTTGTAGCACGTGCTACGGTGCTGAGCAGCCGAATGTGGTGATGATCTGCATAGATGATTTGAATGACTGGACTGGTTTCCTCGGAGGACATCCAGATGTGTCGACTCCAAACATGGATGCACTCGCAGGGCAAGGAAGGAACTTCAGTAACTCACATTGCGCGGTACCCGTCTGCTCCTCATCACGCGTCAGTGTTATGTCGGGTGTTGCTGCGACAACGCATGGTAGTTATGAGCTCGGCCCGAGGTACGACGAACTGCCGGCGCTGAATGACGTCCCAACAATGCAGCGGTATTTCAAAGATCACGGGTACTACACGTTAGCTGGCGGCAAAGTGCTTCATCACGGATTCACCGGGAGGCTTGCCGAGGCGATTGATCAATCACTGGGACGAGAAAAGGGTCGACGTCCCAAAGATGTAATGAATAGGCCTGCTCGTTGGAGTGGTGCATGGGATTGGGGCCGGTACCCTGATGAAGACACACAAATGGCTGATTTCAAATTGGCACAGAATGTAGCAAACTTTCTCGATAGTGATTTCAAAAACCCATTCTTCCTCTCAGTGGGTTTTTTTCGGCCACATGTACCTCTCTTTGCTCCACCATCTTGGTTTCAGAAATATGACATCGAGGCGATTTGGCTCCCGCATATCCCCAGTTGGGATCTTGATGATGTACCAAAAAACTTTCTGAATATTAATAGTTATGCAGTTGCACCAACGCATGCTGAAGTGCTGAAGCACGGAAAGCAGCGAGAATTAACTCAGGCTTATCTTGCTTCTATTAGCTTCGTTGATTCGTGCGTTGGTCTCGTAATCGATGCACTTAGAGTAAGTACACACGCCAAGAACACGTATGTTGTTCTATGGAGTGATCATGGTTTTCACCTCGGTGAAAAAAAGCATTGGGCAAAACGTACGCTTTGGGAGGAGTCAACACGGGTGCCACTTCTTATTTCTGGACCGAGTATCTCACCAGGTACACCATGTGAACAGTCAGTAAGCTTGATCGACATTTATCCGACGCTCATCGATTTATGCGGTCTTCCAGAAAATAAAAAACTCGAAGGAGTTTCTTTGGTTTCCCAGCTCGAAGATTCAAAAACGGAAAGAGAGAGGCCGGCAATCACATCTTCATATTTTGGAAATCATGCTATTAGGAGTCAGTTTTGGCGACTTATTACGTATGAGGATGGTGCAGAAGAGCTGTATGACCATCGAAGTGACCCAGACGAATTCCAGAATCTTGCTAATGATCCTCGTCACGAGTCAACTAAAAATCGATTGCGTCAATGGCTGCCAAAGTCAGAAGAGCCAGAATTCAGAAAAAAATCAGAACGAGAAAAACGGCTAAGGAAATAGCTTAATTCCTTACATTAACTACTGCTGGATATGTTTGGATTAATGACTATACACGATAGTGGTCCTGACCCGCTGGGGCCACTGAACGAGTGGTATACGTGAAAAGCATCAGGGGGTGGACTGCTACCGCGGGTAGATTGAGTCGCAACGTTGTGAAAGCAATACAACGAAAGATCTAAGAATATGGGAAAAGCTCGGGATCAAGCTGTTTCAGAAAAGATCTTAGCTGAGGCAAAACCTTGCGGGTTGCAACAACCCCTTGGTGTGCGATAGCAGATGCATTCTGGAAATCAGTGAGCTGAAAGGATGAGACATCGGGTTCGATGGTGAGGTCTGCGTCTTCAGCACCCATCTTTCGAATATTTCTATCTTGAGCAGCTCGTACTCTCCCTAGAGTCTGAAACATGCTCGGGATGTTCATTTCTTCAGTAGGGGTTGCCGGGGTATTTCCCACAAAGGAATGTCCGATCTTTGCAGCGACATCGACAGCAACAATGAAAGTAGCTCCCTGATTTACCAGTACATCAGCTGGGACATTGTTGAGTATTCCGCCATCGACAAGTGCCTTACCATCCCGACAGATGGGTTGTGAAACACCAGGTAGATTAATACTTTCGAGAATTGCATTTGCTGCGTCCCCGCGCGAACGATGCACCTGCTCTGCAGTCACAAGATCAGCAGTGACTGAAGTAAACGGGATAATCAGCTGCTCAAGAGTCCAGTTGGAAAGATGTGAGCGAAGCATTTCATCCCAGCCACCGCGACGAAATTTTCCGATCATATACCAGGCGTCACCGTAGGGGAGAAATCCATACTTTTTATTTGGTTTTAAATCACGGGCAAATGTTTCAATCAACCATGCGCTATCGTACCCAGCGGCATAGGGGACACCGGTAAGCGCGCCGGCACTCGTGCCAGAAAGAAAATCAATTGGTATGCCCTCTTCATCGAGGACACTAAGAACACCTAGATGAGCCATGCCTCTCGCCGCGCCGCCACCAAGTGCAAAGCCGATGCAGGAGCCACGAAGATGCCGAACGATTCTCTCAATACCGCTTTCACGCGTAGTGTGTCGTGATTGCCCAAAACCATCCCAATGAATTTTGAAGTCACCCCTGCAGATTGAATGCAGATTATTCAAAGGTTCAGCGACCTGCTGTGTATTCCGAAGAATTCGAACAAGTGATATCTTGTTTCGGACAGTAGGGTAGCATTCAGAGAGTTCAGAAAGAAGATGCTCGGTTTCTCGAGAAAGAGTTGAGTCAAAGCAACAATAGACAGCATCGGCGTCCTGAAGAACTTCGGATAGATACTCAGTGTTCGTATTGAGACGAACATCGAGGAAGCATCGTTCAACAGTATTCCATGCAGATGCCTCCGAGCGAATTTCATTTGGGTTACGTAGCTGCTCATGCTTATCAAGAAGGCTAATCGAGCGATCTACGGTAGCGAGTGTCGTTTCATTATCAGAGATAGCGGTGACATCTTCACCGAGTGATCGGAGGCGACGAATGAGTGTACTTGATAGGCTGCGATATTCTTCGCTTGCATGGAGAATTGCGATAAGGCGAGGGCGATGACCAACACGTTTTGATGTGAATGCTTGATGGAGTCTCATTCCAAAAGCACTTAAAAGATTTCGGTGCCATCGTGGAACTTGGTTGAGTAATTCAATAGCATCCTGACGCTTGATAGTCAGCCCGGTTACATTTTGCGTGATGTCAACATTGACAGGCGCTTGATCATCACGGAAGAGTGCGAGCAATCCAAATTGACTGCTTCGACCGATCATTTGCACGGTATGAGGAAGATCGTCTGCCCCTGCGATCCAGATGCGAGCGGCTCCACTAGTGATGAGAAGCAGGTCTGTAAATGGATTCTCAATGGAGTGAAGGTGTGAGTCAGCATCAAATGTGACAACCGAGGCACGCGAAGCAATAAGTTCAAGTTCTTCTTCTGTTAATCCGTTTGTTGAGCGGTGTAAGTTGAGAAGTGTCAGAATATTTGGAAGAGGAGACATTCGTGTGACCTGCTGTAAGAATGTCCTCAACGAGATCGTGTCTCATTGAAGGTATATATTCTTTAATATCGGTCACTCGGCAAAAGAAGTTCAATCAGTCAAAAGAATCATGTTTTTCCTTCCTTGGTAGTGTTTTAGGTGGAGTTTCATTCTTTGGAAGAAATGCTGCTAAACGGCGTTTTGTTGCCGTCATCCTTTGATCATTTGCAAGATTTGTAAATTCGTATGGATCAGTGGTGTGATCGTAGAGTTCTTCGCTGAGATCTGCGTAACGGATATAGCGATACTGGCCATCACGAATAGCGTGATTCCGGTACCCATGTGTAGTGAGTGCAACACCATCCCAATGACAGTCAGGTTTCTCTAGAAGGGAAGCAATGCTGTTGCCTTCGAGATGCTTAGGAAGTGGTATATCAATAAGATCACAAAGAGTTGGATAGATACTCAGGAAGTCGACAGGTCGTTGACAGATTTCTCCGGCTTTTGTGACGCCGGGAACGATCCAGATCAAAGGCGATCGGGTAGCCTCCTCCCAGAGACTAAACTTCCTCCAGTGTTCTTTTTCTCCTAGATGCCAGCCGTGATCACCCCATAGAACAATAATAGTATTGTCTCGTTCTGGGCTCGTGTCGTACGCATCGAGAAGACGGCCAATATTCATATCTACGTACGCAATGGTCGCAAGGTATGACTGAATGGCATCTTTCCATCGTCCAGATTTGAGAAACTTCGCGTGATCTTTTTCAGGGCCAGCCATCTTGATACCAGATGCCGGGACGTCATCGAGATCACCCTCTTGATATGGTGGGAGTTGAATGTCATCACGAGGATAGCCTTCGTAGTATTTCCTTGGGACCGCCCAGGGAAGATGTGGTTTGATTAAGCCACAGGCTACAAAGAAGGGCTTCTTTCGAGGTTGCTTCATTTGCTCGATGCAGAAGTCCACTGTGTGCCAGTCCGGTAGGTCTTCATCCTGTAAATCGAGTTCCAGAGGTTCGTGATAGCCCTCATATTTTCTTGGAGTTCGCCCGGCGTGTTTACTTCGTCTCGTGGGTGGGTAGGTGTCCCATTCAGACGCGTACACTTTTTTTAAACCACCGGAGCTTGAGTGGTAGGTCTTACCCATTGCCGCTGTATAGTACCCATGCTTTTTCAAATGTGCATTTAGATTAAGGCCTTCTGCAATATGGTTCTGCCAATCGTCTGCATTGAGATAGCAACCAGAGGAATGCGGGCGGATTCCTGACCAGAGGGCTGCCCTTGATGGGCCACACGCAGGAGCGGCACAGTGTGCGTTGGTAAATGAGACGCCCATAGCAGCTAACCGGTCGATATTCGGTGTTTTGCACTGCGTGTTTCTGCCTGTATAGCCAACCCAATGATTGAGGTCATCAACTGCAATGAAGAGTATGTTTGGCTGCTTTGCCAGCACATTTTCCATGTTTATACATGGCAGTAAGGCGAAGAGTAAAAGAGTGATTTTCAATAGTGATACGTTGGGGCTCATTGTATTTCAATAAATGCTTTCAGGTGACTTCTTGAGATGAAAGGCTAATCTTTATAGCGAGCGATCGTGATACGCTGATTATTCTTAGACTAAGGATAACGGTAAAGGGCAGTGCAACAGCATTTAATGTCCCTTCAGTACTCGGAATTGATTATGAGTTCGAACGAGAAGCAAGAAATCCAAAGATAGATTCCGTGTGGCTTATTCCTCTTCCTGATCTGATTCAACCTGCTCCTCAAGTTGATCAATCATCTTTTGAACATCAACTTGTGCCTGGCAAAAAATATTATCAGGATTCAATGACTTGTCATCTTCCATCGTTCTATCTCGCTTGAGTTCGCGCCAAATTGAATACTTGAGAATTAAGAGCAGGCCACGCGTTCGAACGCTTGGCAAAAATCAAAATCCACAATCGAACGCCATCGCAGAAAAAAAGGAGGCGATAATCGTAAAAAGTATATACCACAGTCCAACACAAATAAGGTTTAGTATTTTGTGTTGTTTCTGATGCATTCTCGTTTCGGAATCCCCCCAATACCAAAAAGCGACCTTGAAGATAGTCGCAAGTGCGATTAGGGAAATACATGGAGCAAAAAACAGCATGCACCACTCGACGCTCCAGTAACGGTGCAATAGGATTCTTTGCCAGCCAAAGAGAATGAGCCCACCAAGAAGACCACCCGAAGCGATATGAGGCAGTAGGGGTCTTCGAGGCAGCCAGGAGTATGAGAAAGCACCAAGTGTGAAGAAGGTAATGCCGCCGAACACTTGAAGGATGGTGTTGATAAAATGGCCGCAGATCATCTGCGAGATCAGTAAGACAGTGCAGAGAGCTTGAATAAGAAGGAGGGGTGTGATTGCAGAGAGTGTCATCAACCACTGCCTTTTTGGAGCAGTTTTAATATTCTGGAAATAGGAAAATAAAAGTCCTGCTATTACGGAGAGCCACTCCAGTTGCGTAAATAAAAGAATGTTCAGCAGGAGCGGGTTTCTCATAGAGCTCTTTAGAGCGTTGGCAAGGAAGGCATGGGTGGTGCCGACGCATGCCGGTGAGCAAGCCCACTCACAAGGTTTTCGCAAATTGATTCAAGATATGGTCGTGTTTGTGCATCATCAAAATTGGCAACTGTTTTTCCAGCATCGCCATGCTCACGAATTGGTATCTGTAAAGGAACCTCGCCAAGCAATGGAATGTCGAGTTCTTTTGCAGTACGTTTTGCACCACCGGTTCCAAAAATATCGTATCGTTTATTATTATCCGGGCATAAAAAGAAACTCATGTTTTCTACCATGCCAAGCAATGGAATATTGACCTTCTGAAACATTGCAATTGCTTTGGTTGCATCAAGAAGTGCAACATCTTGGGGAGTGCAAACGACAACAGCGCCGGAGAGTGGAAGGACCTGCGAAAGGGTTAATGCAATATCGCCAGTCCCTGGTGGCATGTCGATAATCAGGTAGTCCAGTGGTCCCCAATCCGTGTCACGAAGCATTTGAGTGATGGCACCATGAAGCATAGGGCCTCGCCAGACGACGGCCTCGCCTGGAGGCACAAGAAACCCCATCGACATGACCGGTACGGTTTCGGGATTCAGTCCCGTTGGCAATGCCTGATGAGGTTGGCCTGGGTTGAGTTGTGGCGGAACAATTCGTCCCTCTTGAATTGCCGGACGTCCTTCCAGCCCCACAAGGTGCGGGACACTCGGTCCGTAGACATCCGCATCAAGAATGCCGACCTTGCTTCCAGCCCTGGCCAGGCCAATTGCAAGTGATACGGCTATTGTACTTTTGCCGACGCCTCCCTTGCCTGATCCAACTGCAATAACACTTTTTGCTTCGAGGCCGACCTGGCCGATTTTAGTAGGTGGTCTTTCATGAGGCCTGACAGTTATTTGTACATTAGCGATATTTGGGAAAGCTGTTCTGAGTCGCTCTTCGATACGTCCCTGCGTCTGTCGCCAGAGAATTGCAGAATGTGTTGTGAGAGCGACATCAAGCGTAATCTTCTGTTCATCCGCGGTCACATCACCGATCTGTCCCAAATCAGAAAGCAGTCTTCCTGACTCGGGATCAGTCATGTCAGCAAGTATCTCTCGAATGTTTTCTGAGGTTGGTGCATTGTTCATCGAGTACCCTTTTGTATTTCACTAGCAAACATGGAGTCCTCAGGAGGAATCTGTATTGTCTGTGGAGGCATTGTTTCTGTTGCGATATTTCCAGAAAGTGTGTTGCCGGCACGCAAGGCTGCCGTAAACAGTCCACGTGGTCGAATAGAAATCGAAAGAAGCACAATGAGACAGACAACCATAGCCAATCCCGAAGAAAGACCGCCGTCTGCTTGCACTCCTTTGTCATTAGACTTGAAGTACATGGCTGTAATTAAGCGAAGGTAGTAAGCAGCTGCTATGGCAGCATTGAGCACCAAGACAATACTTAAGCCTATAAACCATGCCTTTCGATCACCAAAGGCTGCATCGCCACCGTCTATGCTAAGTGACGAGGTCACAAGTGACAGCTTTCCCCAAAAACCAGGTAGCGGCGGGATTCCAGCAAGACTTAAGAGGAACGTTGCCAGACAAAACGCAGCAACAGGATTCGTTGTTGATAATCCATTGAGATCATCAACAGTTTCAATCTCTTCAAGTCTCGGCCTTTTGCTGCTTGATGTCGACCATTCAGGCCAACGGTGCCCGAGGTAGATAAGTCCACCGAACAACCCAACCGTCGCAAGTAGATAGGTTGCTAAATAGAAAAGTGATGAACCGAGACCATCCAGTGTTAAAGCAGTTGCCGTTATTGATTCTCCACCAAGTTGGCCTTGTTCAGATGCTGCTGCTGCGGTCACTGCTGCCAGACCAACTAATAGATATCCCGCATGAGCAATAGAGGAGCACGCTAAAAGTCTCCGTAGGTTGTTTTGAAGTAATGCCATGCAGTTTCCAACCGTCATGGTGACGGCCGCAACAATAGCAATAAGATGCCATGACTGAAGAAGTAGAGTCTCAGCGACCGGACCAATAGTTTGTCCACTTCCCAGCGGGGGAATAGCCAGAGCAATTATGCGAGCAAGCATGACAATGCCTGCTATTTTCGGGAGTGTCGAGAGTACAGCAGCGTTACTTGTGCTCGTGCCTTGATACACATCGGGGGCGTAAAAGTGCATCGGAACGGCAGCCATTCGAAAAGCCGCTCCGGCGAGTGCCGTTCCAAGCATCACTGGTAGAAGTACCGCGGCCATGCTGGCTGTGATGGTGCCGACAACAATGGACCCTTCGACTGTGGGCGGGGAAAGACTACCCAGTGACTGGATTTGGTTTCCAATAGCCAGCAATGATGTCGAACCACCCAGTCCGTAGAGACAGGCTACCGAGTATAAGAACAACGCAGAGGCGATAAGCGAAAGGAAAAAATACTTCAAGCTGGCTTCTTGGCCTGCAGCATCCGTTCGTTTGAGCGCCAACAAGATGTACGTCGGTATTGAGACAAGCTCAAGGGCGATAAAAAGCAGCACCAGGTCGTTTGCGAGACCCACGAGAGAGAGTCCAGCTAGAAGAATTAAAAAAGTACCAGCTTCTTCACCTGTACCACGTCGCCTGTGTTGACTGCTATCATCTTGAACCGCTGCTTTCCAATAATCCCCAGACTGAATAAGTGCAAGTACCAGTCCCGTGGTGTAGGTAAGGAGACGTATGTAGAACGAGAATCCATCAATCGTGATTGGGCCTGATGAAATGGTTGAGCCGCTGTCAGGCTGACTCCCGGATACCAGAATAGCTATGCCGAGTCCAGTGACGGCAACGAGCCATCCGGCCCGAAGGCCACTAAAGGCAGCGGCAAGATACGCAATGAGTGCTGCTAGAAATAACGTTATTTCTGGTGACAGAAGCAGGAAAGTTTCGAGAGACGTCGTCATTATTGCTTTACTGGAATTGGTTTTTGAAAAGGTGGATATGTCTTAGGCTGATCTTGTTCAGAACCATTCGTCGTGTTGTGCGTGATTATTTCTGTGTCCGTATGGAGGCCTTTGGCCAGCTGCATCTGTCGGTCGAAAGCATTGCTCGATGCAAGAGTCATTGCACGAACAGACTGAGAAGACGGAGCAAGGAACGTTGCCGGTGTTATGCCTATCCAGAGTACAAACACAGTGAGTGGTGCGAGTGCCGCTATCTCATGCCACCGTAAGTCAAGAGATTCCAGATTTTCATTGTTGAGATGCGAAGGAGGTAATCGGGAATGTCCAAAGAACACGCGTTCGACTGCCCAGAGCATGTACCAGGCTCCAAGCACGACGCCAACAACTCCCATGAGTGAAAGAATCAAATAACTTTGCTGTAGCTCCGGAGAAACGCCAGTCCACGCTCTTTGGAAAGATCCAGCAAGAATCATAAATTCCCCGACAAAGCCGTTCAGTCCTGGAAGACCAATGCTTGAGAAGGTGAATACCATAAAAATTGCAGTGAGCCACGGTGCTTTTTTGGCGATACCCCCAAGGCTCTGAATGGAACGTGTATGAAAGCGTTCGTAAAGCATACCAACCATTGCAAAGAGACCGGCGGAGGATAGACCGTGATTGATTAGCTGAAGATTTGCTCCTTCAATCGCAACTGGTTCTAAGGCAAACAAGCCCATGACGACGTACCCCATATGACTTACTGAAGAATACGCTATGAGTCGTTTTAAATCCTGCTGGACAAGAGCAACTAAAGCTCCGTAAACAATCCCAAAGGCACCAAGCGCAAAGAGCCAGGGTGCTGCGACCGCAGTTGCTTCAGGGAGCATTGGCATCGAGAATCGCAGGAAACCATAAATGCCAATTTTTAGTAAGACACCTGCTAGATCTACGCTCCCACCGGTTGGCGCCTCGACATGAGCAAGTGGAAGCCAAGTATGAAAAGGAAAGATCGGAACCTTTACCGCAAACCCAATGAGAAGTGCAAGAAAAACAACCCACTGAAGATAGCCGCCTTCTGCATCCATAGGGAGTGGGTGCGCGCTGAGGCCAGCGGTTAGTGCTTCGATATCAAACGTGACGCTGCCGGTGTGGGTAGCATTCCACAACACAATGGTCATAAGACCGAGGAATGCAAGAACACTTCCTGCAAGGGTGTAGATAAAAAATGTGATTGCTGCTTTCCGTCGTTCATCATGCCCCCATATACCAATGAGGAAAAAGAGTGGTACGAGAGTGAATTCAAAGAAGACATAAAACAAAATAATGTCACGGGCTACAAACACTCCAAGCATGGCTGCCTCAAGAAGCAAGAGAAGCATGTAGAAGCCCACAGCTCGCTCAGTTATAGCTTCCCAGCTCACGAAAATCGCAGTCACAGAAAGCAGTGCTGACAATCCAAAAAGCCAAAGTGACAGGCCATCAAGCCCGATCGATAGACGAATATCAAACATTCCTCCCGTTAGCCACGGGACTGATAGCAGTCCAAATACTTGATTGCTCGTAGCCTCAGTGCTCGTGAGATATCGTAGAATAAGCCATCCTGCTGCAATCAGCGTCAAAACTGCAGTCGTTGCTGCACTTTGGCGAACCGCTTGGAGGCCACGGCTTGAGACAAGCCAGACGATGCCCGCACCTACGAGAGGCATGAGAATGACCAGTAGCAGATGTGTTGATGGGGAGAGCAAGTTCATGAAGTTATCAAAATAAAAGAGAAGATAATGAGTCCTGAAAAGGCTAGACAAGATTCAAAGTCGCCAAGCAAGAAAGACAATAATTGCCAAGACACCAATGACACCGGCGAGGGCATAGCGTTGGAGCACCCCCGACTGTAGCCGACGGACAACGCCACCAAGAGCTAATGGAAGATGAGCAATAAATCGTACAGAACGGTCAATAAATGATCTGTCGAAAATTGCAGCCAGAAAAGCAACAGCTTCAATCGGCTTTACAATGACAGCAGCATACAATTGATCAATAAACATTCGATGCTCTAAGAATGGTCGTACTGGTCCAAGCCAACGTTCGAGCTGAGGTCCATCGCTGCGACGTCCAAGATGGCCGACAGCTGCTATGACAATGCCAAGAGCTGCAGCGAGTGTGCCTTGAATCGCAAGGTCCCAGTGGAAAACAGAAGCGGTAGCAGTCTCAACGATAGAGGGTGCCGTAAATGAAGGAGTTGCAGCAAGAAAATGAGCAAGGCCTTCGGTCGTAAATAAAATGAAACCAATCAGAGTGGCCGGAATTGCCAGAATCAAAAGCGGCGTTGTCATGACTGAGGGTGATTCATGTGCATGGTCACCGGCTTCATCGGGTATACGGAGCGGACCGGTAAATGTCATGAAAACAGCCCGGAAGGTATAAAACGCGGTAAGACCGGCTGTGATAAGTGCCATCCAAAAAAGTGTTTTCCAGACAGCAGGTTGATTCAGTGCATCAAGTCCGACCAAGTTAGATGCCTGATGACTATTTGAGTGATTGTTATCGCCGGATACTCCCCGGTAGCCAACATCATGCATCGTGCCACTACGAGAACGCGATGATGGTAGATCAGGAATCATGGCATGGTGTTCATTTTCAGTGCTGTGGTGGACATCGGGCCAACCCTTCGAGTGCAGGGAAGCAAGTATTTCATCTTTGCTAAAGAAACCCGCAAAAGGTGCAATTCCAGCAAGTGCAAGACTCCCGATGAGAAAGGTGGTGGCTGTTATCGGCATAAGTTTTCGGAGTCCACCGAATCGACGCATATCAATCACACCACCCATCGAGTGCATGACAGATCCGGCACCAAGAAACAAAAGAGCTTTAAAAAATGCGTGGGTAAGAAGATGAAAAATTGCGGCAGTGAATCCAAGGAGTGTTCCAGTACCAAGACATGCAAACATGTAACCGAGTTGGCTGATTGTCGAGTAAGCAAGTACTCGCTTGAGATCATTCTGAACAGTTCCAATCAGTGCAGCAACAAGCGCAGTCGTCATTCCAATAATTGAGACGGTCACCAATGCGCCGGGGCATGCCATGAAAAGAGGGGCACTGCGAGCAATAAGATAAACACCCGCTGTTACCATTGTTGCAGCGTGAATGAGGGCACTCGCAGGGGTAGGGCCCTCCATGGCATCTGGCAACCATACATGGAGAGGAAGTTGAGCACTCTTTCCGCAGGCCGCAAGTAACAGAAGAAGGCAAATTGCTGTGCCGACGATACCTCCAACGTAACCGCTTACATCGGCAAGCCGAGTCTGCCCAAGAATGCCAGGCAGAATCGTTCCGTCAGGAGAAAAAGTGTCATGAAAATCGAGGGTTCCGTAGGTAAGCCAGAGCAGGAAGACACCTACGGCAAGACCAAAGTCTCCTATCCGATTGACAAGAAACGCTTTTTTAGCAGCCTTCGCCGCTTCCGGTTTTTGAAACCAGAAGCCAATGAGTAGGTAGCTACACGCGCCGACGGCCTCCCAGAAGACATAGACCAAGAGGAAATTGCTCGCTGCCACGAGCATTGACATCGAAAAAACAAACATGGCCACGAGTGCAAAGAATCGTGGGTACCCTGGATCGTCATGCATATAACCTATTGAGTAGATGGCGACCAGCAGTCCAACACTCGTAATAATTACAAGCATTGTTGCTGTAAGCGGATCGAGTCGCATGGCAATCGATATTGAAAATGGGCGAGCACTGTAAGCATCTTCACCAACTGCCGTCCCTGGAACTGCGGCGTGTGAGTCATGAGCAGGGGCATACGCATCCTCAACAGTTGCCCATTGCCAGAGTGGGGCCACCACATCAATAGGACGAGGTGTTTCTGCATTTCCTCGGCTGCGGGCAGTGACTACAAGAAGCGATAATGCAACAACCGCTGCTGCCGCTATACCAACAACAGCTGGCAGGTGTGCTCGTGCACCAAGTCTCCGCCCACCAATAACGGTGGCAATAGCTGCGAGAAGGGGCAGTAATGGAACGAGTACAAGAAGAAAAGACGGAGTCATATCGACAAATTTGTAGGGGAATAATAAATATCAAACATGTTCACGTTGCATCCCGGCTTGCTCATCAGTGTCAGGTGATCGGCCCGCTGGGGTGAGGCGTGGAAAACTGGGCATTGAATTATCAAGCGATGGGATTTCATGGTCGATGCTACGGTCAAGTGTGGCTTCTCGAAGAGTCTGCCATGCCGAAGAATCGAGACGACCAGTTCGAGTGAAAGCCTGCAGAACAAAAACAAGAGCAATGGCCGCTTCACATGCGGCTACCGAGAGTACAAAGATGACCAGAACATGACCGCCAAAGTCACCGTGATAGCGACTCCAGGCCACAAGAGTAACTGAAATGCCTTGAAGCATTAACTCAGCAGAAAGAAACATGACAATCAGGTTTCGCCTTGAAAGGATACCGACAAGGCCAAGGCTAAAGAGAATTGCTCCAACGACCAATCCATTTTGAAGGAGTGCAAGCGAAGTGCCAAACAATACAAGTGTTGTCATGATCGGCTCCCTTCTTGCAAAGAAGAAGTTTCTACTTGGCTACCCTCGAGGCCATTTGAAACAATGGCAATGGCTCCTATGAGTGCGACGAGCAAAAGAATGCCTACGGCCTCAACAGCGACGAGGTGGTGGCCGAACAGCTCACCACCAAGCCTGGCCACCTGGTCAGATGCCAAAAGGTCCACGCTTTCAGTTGGTATTTTCTCGACTGTTGTTGCGCCGAGGGCAGCTGCCTTGGATGGAGGACGGCAGCAGAGAGGCTCTTCGGCAGATAGCCGACCAATTGAAAGTGATAAAAGACCAAGCAGTACAGCACCTGCCACTGCAGAAAGCATTGGCTCATTGGTTACGCGATCTGATGTGGTGAGACCAGATGGCTGAGCCAGCATCAGAACAAAAAGAAACATCACTAAAATGGCACCTGCGTAGACAACAATTGTTGCAACACCGAGAAACTGGGCACCTAAAACAAGAAGCACGCCTGATACACCAGCCAAGCAAAGAGCAAACCAGATTGCTGCGTAGACAGGGGAGCGACAAGTTATCGTTGCAGCTGCACTCACAACAGCAACAAGTGAAACTATCAGAAAGACAGTTTCTTCCCCAAGATTCCCCAGCCGTTGTCCAGTGGCAATAAAGAGCCCAAGTGTAATCAGACCAATGAGCCAACCTACTCGTCTAGAGGTCTTGCCATGCCGGCCGGATTTAGGAAGAAGTAGGTAAAGACTTGCAGCGAGGCACGTTACCGCCATAGCAAGCAAAATGCCAGGAGAAACAAATTCGAGGGTACCTGTTCCAGCAAATAAATGAAACAAAGGGGTCACAGGGTTCCCCCTAAGTCAGCTGACTTCATTGGCTCAGCATCTTTTGTCATGTCATAGACGCTCAGCAGTTTCTCTTTATCGAAAATCATTTCCTCTCGACTCTTTCCTGTGAGGTCAAGAAGGCTCGTAAGTTCAATAGCATCAACAGGACATGCTTCTTCGCACATGCCACAAAAAATGCAGCGGAGTTCATCAATCTGGAAGCTCTCCGGATATTTTTCTCGATCTTCCCAAGGACTTTCGGTGGCGACGATATCAATGCAATGAGCAGGGCATGCTGTGGCACAGAGGAAGCAAGCAACGCACTTCACACGATCATTCTCATCACGGTTGAGCCGGTGGACGCCTCGGTAGATGAGAGGGTTTCCAACATTGGGACGTTGTTCCGGGAAGTTCACGGTGTTCTTTTTGCTCACTAGGTGACGACTTGTCGTTGCAAGACCTTGAACAAAAAGCGGGACGTAAAGTCGCTCTGCGAGACCAAGTGGCTTGTCGTCAATCCATGTTATTCCGGGATCAGATGGTTTCATGCTAGACCTCTACTAATTCAGAAGACGGTTCATTCATAGGCACATCTTGTTTCAGATGTCGCTCGTGATCAAAAGGATCACGGGTGCGAATTGGTCGATTGTCAGTGGCGGAGGGTGTAAGTAAGCCAGCACAAATCAATCCTCCAAAAAAGATGATCCACGGCACCCCGACGGCAATACTAGTTGTCAGGCTGCTTCCAAGAGCTGACTGCAGTGCGGACCGAAATTCCTCAATCGTTGCAACAACAACAAGATTCAGGAGCCCAAGAGGCAGCATGACTTTCCATGCAAGATTCATCAATTGATCAAAGCGAAATCGGGGCCAACTCCAACGGACGACCATAAAGAAGAGTATCACAGCAAATATTTTGGCGGAAAGCACGCCAAATCTCAAAAAAGCACCGAGCCATGTGACTTCTTGACTACTTCCTGTGATTCCCCAAAAGTGCCATCCTCCCAAAAACATGATCACGATAAGGAAAGCAGCTGTGACCATATGCAGAAATTCAGAGACAAGAAAAAGAAGGAGTTTAATTCCGGCGTATTCTGTGTGATAGCCACCTACTAATTCCTGCTCAGCTTCAGGAAGGTCAAAAGGCAGGCGGGCAGCTTCAGCAAAACTCGCAATGAGGAAAACAACAAATCCCAGTGGTTGAGTGAAGGCATACCAGAGACCGGTTTCTGCCTGTTTGTTCATGATGATGTCGAG
>JAQWMC010000114.1 GCA_029246985.1 Pirellulales bacterium | reverse complement strand
AGGAGGATTATTCGTAAAGGAAGGTTTAAACGGATGCACGTCTCTGCGCATTCCGCTACACACTGACGCATTTTGCGTCGGTGTACTCCTTTGCAATGAATTTCGCCGTGGTCGCATTCATACTACGAAAGAAGAGCCTTTCTGGTTCGCAGGACTTTTGGCACACCATTTGTATGAAGGGTAAGGCATCAGACAATGTTTCCCGCTACCAGAGGCAAAACCATGTTCTTCAAGAAGAAAAAGATTCGACGTAATACAACATGCCAGACATTGAGCACCGAAAGGCTTGAGCCAAAGGCAATGTTTTCTGCCACGGGTATGCCTGCTGTTGAAAACGTCGCATCTCCTGATCTGGACGTTGGCCCTGTGAATCAGCCTGCCGAAGTTCTTGTAAAAACATTCTGTACTGGTACTCGTACGGATGGCCGCATAATTGTGCACCCTGAGTTTATTGTGCACCCTGAGTTTCATTCTGTCGGTAACTCACTTGCACAGGCCAATCAGGCTCCTGGCGTCCTTGCACAAGCCAATAATATACCAACCTTAATTGGCGATAGTGATCGGCCCGGTGATGTAGGAACGTCTTTGGAGGCTGGCACGAATAACGATCATGACCTACACGACGTTGTTCTCCACGCCTCAGAAAACCGGAATGGAAGTTCAGATGGTTTCATCAAGCTTGGGGACATCAAAGGTGAGTTTCAGCTCACGCAGCGACTCACTGGTTCAGCTAGTCCTGGCGGCGATGACATCTTCATGCCAAAGCCAGATGGCCGTGGTTTCAGTTTGCATGATTCGGTTCATTGCGTGAGTGGATCGCCTGCCGGCTCAGGCCGCGTTGGTGTCTGGACAAATGGAAATGCAACAAGTATTCGTGCTCGGCAGGGCATGGGGCACCCGGGTGCTGGTGCCGAAGGCTTCATTAAGTTGGGTGACATCAAAGGTGATTTTCAACTCACGCAGCGTCTTGGTGGTTCAGCTGGTCCTGGTGGTGACGACATCTTCATGCCAAAACCACTGAATGTTTCAATGTACGATCACATGCAGGCACCACGCCATCGAGCGTTCGCCCTCATGGGACGCTAAACAATTCGGAAACATCAAAAGTCTTTACCTTTCTGCTTTTGATGAAAGAACGTCGCCCTGGTTTGGTCAGACCTGGGCGGCGTTTTTTTGTGTGCACTTCTTGGCTAATCAGTGCCGTAGGCCCCTCTATAGCAGCGACATGTAAGTGTTTCGTATTTCGGATAGTGATTACCCGTGGTGAACAAGGACATTTTGTATGGCGTATCGTTTGTAACTTCCGCAACAAATATCCCGCCACGTGCTGCTCTGCCTTTCGCATCCGTGGCGGGGTATTGTGCAACACAAAAACCCAAGTGATGTCATTCATGGCAACTAGAAAGATCTCTTGTGTGGACCCGTCAGCAGGTTTTCATGGTTCTCCTGCTGACGGGTTTTTTAAACGCACAGTAAATATGGATTTGAGCCTTTTCATCACGATTACCTGCGAAGCCATTCTTGGATGTGAGAAGACTCATGTTCCTGGCCAAGACGCTGCTGAGGTTTTTGAAGATCTCAAAGCAGAGATGGATGGTCTGCCTATCAAAACAAGTATTGATTGTGCAAGAGACGAAGAATCATTGTGAAGTGTCTTCTTGTGAAGGCGGGTTGTGGAAAGACATTTATCTTGACCATAGATAGCCTGGATTCTGTTTGTAGGCGAGTCTGCAGAGAACTGCGAAGCGAAGGTGGCAGGTCGAAGTTCGTGCAAATCAAGCAGTAGAATGAAGAGCACTTTTCTGAGTGATCACGGATGCATATGAAGAGCGAGTGGAAATGTGCAAATGCAGTTCCTGTTTTGTAAAGAGGCGCAACTGTCGATCTGCAGTGCAGATTGAGTAGTCTCCAGGCATGAGTGAGGACCCACAAGAAGCTCAACCATTAGATGCTTCGTTTAACACCATGCTGAACGATGCACAGGCTGGAGTGAAAGTACATCGTGTACGGTTGTGGTATCCCAAACCTAGCCGAAAGTGGTTTTCAAAACTGCTCATTATCTTGCTTTATATTGGATTCACCCTCACCCCAGCCGGATGTAATATCAGCCCCTCAGCCTGCTTGTGGTTTGACGCGGTAGTTCGTTCAAAGCCACATGTGGTGTCAATGTCGACGAACTGAAGATCTATTCAATGGTCACAGCATCACCAATAATACAGAAATGATGTGTGGTCTAAAAAGGGGGCTGGTCGTGTCATTCCTGCCTCGTGTATCTGGTGAGCGATCATATCGGTGTCCAAGACTGGCGAGAGGCTGCTGAAATGCCGATATCTAGTTGTGGTCCCACTCTTCTTTAGGCGGAGAAATCAAAATGAACCTTTCTATTTTTGCTCAACAGGTGCAAGGCGATCCCAGCCCTATCGCCGGACTGGTTGGTCTTGCTGTGTTTGTTGCAATAGTAGCCTCTTGGTGGAAGGTTTTACCAAAGGTGGACAGCCCGGCTGGGGCGCTTTGATACCAATCTTTAATCTGTATCTCATTCTGAAAATGATTGGGCGTCCTTGGTGGTGGTTGTTGCTCCTACTCATACCAGTTGTCAATGTCGTTGTAGCAATAGTCATCACTCACGGAATATCTACAAGTTTCGGAAAAGGTGTTCCGTTTACACTCGGGCTAATGTTCCTGCCATTTATTTTCTATCCAATTCTTGCTTGGTCAGGTGCTGTTTATAGTGGCCCGTCCCAGTCATCATAACTATTCCATATCAGAACAGTGCCGTCTCACAGAAGGTAAATAACCTCCTGTCGAGCATTTGCTGGGGACGCCGTCTACTGTCGAACCTGGGTGAGGAATGAGAACAACCGTAGGTTGAATCTTTAACGCACGTAGCAAGAGTCTGTCGCTGCTCAATGGCCTGCATTGCTCTTTTTTGTGTTGTGCTTTACTTGTTCGTTTTGTGGCATGCCTATAGAACTTCAACAGCAGTCCCGGTAAGCCAAGAGGGTTTAGCAATTGTTGTATTCACACTCAAAACTTTTGGTGGTTCAAGCGAGTAATTATTCTGGCAATGGTTATGAGCATAGTTTTGTTTGTCTGTCGGTACTATCCTTAAAAGGCCAATGATTGATCTCGTTACTTTTGACATAGTCCAATTTTTTGTCGGTATTGGTTAAACTTCTGAAAAGTTTCTGCATGTTTGTATGGATAGCCCGTGCCGGGCCTTCGCGTAACTTTTGCTTTCAATACGAATATGCCCCAAAAATGATTTATGGTTTGTTGTCAAATGGCTGGGCCAGTTCAGGGGTATCGATACCAGACAGCCTTGCCCTCAGTATTTCATCTTTAGTGCGTAGCGTGAGCATGTCACCGTCATGAACACCAATGACTTTTCAACGATTGTTGTATCAGTACCAAGAGTGGACCGTGCTCGTAATTTGAAGAGAGTAAGTGTTTTCTTTGTGCTAGTGAACGCAATGGATCTATAAAACTTTTTGATACGTTGAGTTGATTATTCGATTCGCACCTCGAGGTAAGTTGGGAGCCTCTTTGTTATTTGAACCAAGAGTTTTGTCATATGAGTTGACGGTGTCTTGGCTCAATTTGGCTAGGGCGAGATCGTCTTCTTTTTCTTGAGTACATCTATGAGTTGATTTTCGCCACCATGTTTCACCATAGTTGGGTAGACGTTATCCCACCATCGGTCGTAGCTTTCCGCCATCGCCTCGACACGCTTAGGCTGCTTGCTTGAAAGATCGTCCTGACATCCGGGGTCTTTCTTTGTGTCGTAGAGAACCCACTTTCCACGGGGGCTTACTCCCCAATGAAACTGACCATTGTTCTTGGTGTAGTTGGCACGGGTGCCACCTTCTTCAATGGATCTCAGGGTGCGGCACTGCATGCCAAGTACTTCTACAGTACATTCCGGGTCATCGCAGGGTCGGCTCCGTACGAGCAGATAGTTGCCCTGTCGCACACCAGCCATTGCATGCTTGTGTTGAGCCGCCATGCCACTCGGCCAACGGCCAACGTGTTGATAAAGGAGGCGATCGTTATGCCCTGTGATTGGTTTTTCGGATGAAAGCAACGGAGTCAGGCTGAAGCCTTCGAGTTGAGGTTGAAGCGTGGTGGGAATATCGGCACCTGCAAGTTCGCAGAGAGTTGGTAAGACATCGAGATGAGCAGTGAGTGTGGTCACCGTTTTGGGTTTCCACGTACCAGGCCAACGCCAGAAGGACATGGCCCGACTGCCGCCTTCCCAGATCGTGCATTTACTGCCGCGCATGTCGGCGTTGTAAATATCAAGACCAACAGTGACACCGTTGTCGTTCATGAAAATGATGATGGTGTCCTGATCAATTTCTTGATTCTTGAGAAAACTGAGTAGACGGCCGACGTTGAAATCGATGTTTTCGATCATGCCGAGGTAAGTTGCTTCCTCGTCGGTACATTTCCCACGGTAGGGTTCGACATACTTCTCTGGAGCGAGGAGTGGCGTATGCGGCGAGTACGTGGCTAGGTAAAGAAAAAAAGGCTGGTCACCTGCTTGTTTGATGAAGGACATGGCATGATCAAAATAGAGATCTTCACGGAAGCCTTTGCCTTGGACATGTGTCGGTCGTTGACCGTTTTTGTAAATGGTCAACTTCGGGTCAAAGTGCTTTGCACCCTGCAGCGTCCAATCAAATCCTCGGCGGTGTGGATGGTACTCATCGTTCCAACCAAGATGCCACTTGCCGATGTGAGCAGTTGTATACCCAGCAGTTTTTAGAATTTGGGGCAAAAGCGTGGCGTCATTTCTGAGATGCTCGCGTGGGGCACGGGTGTGGGTGACGCCGTTTCGGAACTCGTGCATGCCGGTCATGAGGGCTGCGCGGGTAGGAGAGCAGGATGGGCTCACGTAGAAGTTATCAAAGCGGACACTTTCATCATGCAGGCGGTCGAGCTGTGGGGTCTTTAAAAGCGGGTGCCCATGCCGGCCAAGGTCGCCATAGCCCTGGTCATCGGTGAGAATGAAGATAATGTTGGGCTGAACCCTAGCGTGAGCAACGGAGGCGTGGAGGGTAAGGAGCACAAAGAGAAGGCATAGGAAGGGTTTCATAGATACCGATCAGACTACGGGCTGTGAATGAGAGAGCAAGTTTCTTTTTTCAATCTCCAGCATGACAGATGAAGGCCGCGGTGCCACTAATTTCATCGAGTTTTTTAGTGTTTCAGCCCCGAACGTAGTGATCTGCCAGGCTGCGCGACGTCCCTGATTGAAAAACATGAAGACAAGTGGCAGTCTCACCTCTTTATGAAGGAGCAGTAGAACCCTACACCGACATGTAATGATGAGTACATGAAGATATGCACGGTTGCACGAACTATTCGTTGTGGTCATTGCTTGCAGAAAGTGACACACACACAAGTTCCTTGTCATTCCTTACAAAACAACATCTATTGGCGAAAGCCGGATGACTCCAGACAACTGATCGACCAAAACATTCATTGGTAGGTTCAAGCACGTGCATTCGACCACGTTCTTCATAGGCATTGCGTGTCAGCCTCGCAAGAATGAGGTCACCTGTTTCACTGAACAACCAGACACGGAGTGGGTCATCTGGAACGGGCTGCCGAATCAGAAACGCTGTTCCATGTTTGGCCGGCCTGTCCGTATCTGATGTGGGAACACTCGTTTCCCACAGTCGGTCACCAGATTCAAGATCCACGGCGGTCAGCATTCCTGTATGGCAATCACACCCAAAGATCGTATTTTTTTCGATGAAAGGAGTGCTGTTAGCACAGTACACGGCATTCTTGGGCCCACCTCGCCAGACGACTTGGGCACCTGGTGAATCCTTTGCAAGGGAATAGAGAGCACCGATCTTCCCAATACCACTGGCGAAGAGAACCTGTTCACCGTTCAATTCCCCAAGCTGTGGCACCATGATCGACATGCCGTACATAGGCTTCAGTGGTTCTGACCAGAGCTGACGGCCGGTGGTAGGGTCGAGGCTATTGAGGTTGTCAGCGTCCCAGATAAGAAGTTGCTGCACACCAGCAGATTCAATAATTGTTGGAGGGCAGTACCCCTGCTCACTTGCAGTAAGGGCTCGCCATCGCTCCGCTCCCGATACACGATCAAACGCAACCGCAACGCTTCCTTCTCCACCAACAACACATATTACAAGGTCATCTACTATGAGTGGGTGACCACAGAACCCCCAGATTGGTGTCGATGCGTCATAATCTTTTTTGAAATCTTTCTCCCACAGGAGTTTGCCATTGTCGGCATCAAGGCAAAGAAAATTTCCTTCCGAGCCAAGTGCATAGACTCGGTCGTCATGCACCGTGGGGGTACATCGTGGCCCTGCTGCATACGAAATCGAATAAGGGCAGTCATACTCGTACTTCCACAGTTCTTTTCCTGTTGTAGTATCAAAACAAAGCACTCGCTCAGTGCCAGAGAGAAGTGATCGATTGTTTGGATTATTCTCTAAAGCACCCTCTGTTTTTATATAGTCGGCTACATAAAGACGCTCACCAGTGACGGCAGGACCAGAGTATCCGCCCCCAAGTGGAACTCTCCATACAATCGGCAGTCCGTTTTCAGGAATACGCTCTACGATCTCCTGTTCATACCAAACCCCATCACGCTTCGATCCTTGCCATTGCGGCCAGTCATCACCCCTGACACCTGCATTATTTGGCAATGCCGAGAGGGCAGTGAACAAAGCAATAAACACGAGGATTCTTTTCATGACGATATCTTTCTCTATTCGAGCGAGATTTACTTCAAGGATTACGACGTAGTTTCTGCTGTGGGCAGGTCTACAGAAACATCAATTCCGTTTGGACGCCAGTCTAGCAGTTCTATCTCGGCGGTTCTTCTCCCTCGAAATTCATTGATCTTTGGCTTGAAGGCAATATTAAAAGGCTCGCCTGGTGGCGGCAGGTGAGGAATCCACTCGGCACCACCAAAAGCTACTGCTCGAATCTGGACACCATTTTGAACAAGTTTGACCGACATATGTTTATCGCCATTACCCATGGTTCGTGGTGGCTCTGCACAGGCGACCCCAGACGCACACAAATAGGGACGCTTGTTTCCTTGACCAAACGGGGCGAGTCGTTCAAGTTCGCCAATACTTTGAAGTGTTACGCCTGCCAGTGTTGTTTCACCGTCAAGCTGGATCTGGGCTTGTCGTAGTTCCTTCGGCATCCGCTTTGTAACTTCTGCAAGAAATGCTTCTCGGAAGGCGTCAATTTTTCCGTCTTCAATGCGAAGACCCGCTGCCGCAGCATGCCCACCACAAGTCAGCAGAAGGTCCCGGCACGCTTGAAGGGCTGCATGAACATCAAAACCAGGAACACTACGAACACTTCCAATCGCTGGTTTTGCAAGTAGTTCATCGCGCGCTAGCATTACAACAGGACGGTGCCAGCGTTCGGCAAGTCTGCCTGCGACAATCCCAATAACACCAGCGTGCCAGCCGCGACCCGCGAGAACAAGTGCGGAATCAGTTTCTGGATGAAACTTTTCTTTTACCTGTTTTGTTGCCGAAAGCTGAATGCTTCGCTCTTCGGTTTCACGCTGTCCATTTAACTCATGGAGATAGTTTGCCAGCGTCGTGGCGCGGTCTTTGTCCGACGTTGTCAATAACTCAATGCCGCATCCAGCCTGACCGAGGCGGCCCGCAGCATTGAGCCGAGGGGCAAATCGAAAAGCGATATCCTCACTATCAAGGGAAGATTTTTCACTAAGTTTGGCAAGCTCAAGGAGGCAAGAGACGCCAGGCCCACCCTTTTCACGAAGGCACTTCAGGCCATACTTTACGTACACTCTGTTTTCATCAAGCAGGGGCACAACGTCAGCAACCGTACCAACCGCAGCGAGCCCGACGCACTGAAGCAGCATTTCTCGTAGGCGCGGCGTCACCTGCTTTGCCCCACATGAACGAGTGGCAACAGCCCATGCAAGTTTGAAAGCAACACCCGCGCCACAAAGATCCCCAAATGGATATTCAGAGCCAGGGAGACGAGGGTGAACAAGAACATCTGCCGCAGGAAGACGATCAGCAAAATTGTGATGGTCTGTGATAATTAATTCGAGGCCAATTTCACGTGCCACATCAGCCTCAGCAACACTGGCGATACCACAGTCGACGGTCACAACGAGTTCTGCACCATCTTGTTTCAATCGCCGTAAGGCATCTGAATTGAGCCCATAGCCTTCGTCAAATCTGTCTGGCACATACCAATGGGGTTCAACATGGATTGCTGCAAGGCAATGACACAAAATGGCAGTTGATGACATGCCGTCTGCATCGTAATCGCCATAGATAACGATCTTTCGTCCAGCTTTTGCGGCAGCAAGAATGCTGTCGGCGGCTTCTGCGATACCAAAAAGCTCTTCAGGTTCGCGGAGGTTAGACATTGAGGCATCAAGAAAACCGCGGACCTGCTTTGGGTCAGTTACACCGCGTGCAGCTAATAAGCGTGCAAGAATGGGGGATATACCAGCAGATTTTTCTAGGGATGCAACCGTTGTCGCGTCGTGTGGTGCGATGTTCCAGCGTTTTGGCACGGTAGCCTCCCTGGCCAATAGCATTTCAAGAATTCAGATTTTCTCAGTATAGCCGCTTCTTCACCAAACGTCGGGTATAGTGACACGATTAGAAAATGCTGACACTTCGGTCGCTCCTTGATTTTTATTGGCTGAGATATCGCGATGTCCTCAATTATTTCAAATTCTGGAAAAGGCAAAGAGCTTTCTCGCAGGCGAACAAAGCCATCTCGTGAGGAATTGGGCCGAGGAGTGAATCTCTGTGAATACTGCACTGCGAAATGCTGTCGGTACTTCGCTCTCCCGCTGGAAAAGCCAACCACCAGGCATGAATTCGATGCCTTGCGATGGTCGTTGCTCCATGAGCATGCCACCGCTTTTACTGAAGACGGGGAATGGTTTATTTGTGTGCATACAGTCTGTAAGCACCTACAGGAAGATAATCGTTGTGGCATTTATAACTCTCGCCCATCAATCTGTCGTGAGTACACGACTGAACATTGCGAATATGAGGATGAGTGGGTGTATGACCAATATTTTGAAACCCCCGAGCAAGTAGTTGAATACATGGAGGCAGTGCTTGGGCCCGGTGGTGAAGACGTCGGTGATGGTAAAAAAAAGAAATATCGTCAACGATCTATTCGCAGTCCAAAACCGGCATTGTTAAAAATCCTGTAAATTCATCAGTTCGATAAATTAATTATTGTCCATTGGCTACGAGAACGTTTTGAGGAGGTATCATTCTGTCACGAATCACACCACGGACACTGAAAGGTTTTCGCGATCTGCTGCCAGCTCAGGCACTCGAAAGAGAGCGTATTCTTGAGATAGCACGTCAGGTTTACCAGTCGTATGGCTTCTCACCGATTGAGACGCCAGCTCTCGAGTACCTTGAAATTTTGACCGGCAAAGGAAGTGACGAAACAGACAAACAACTTTATCGCTTTACCGATCATGGGAAGCGAGAAGTTGGTATGCGGTTTGATCTTACTGTTCCGTTTGCGCGTTTTGCTGCCCAGCACATTTCAAAACTTGGTACCCCATTCAAACGGTATCATATGGGCACCGTCTGGCGTGGTGAAAATACACAGCGAGGCCGGTATCGAGAATTCATGCAATGTGATTTTGATACGATCGGTACAACCAGTGCGATTTCAGATCTTGAAACAGTCTTGGTCGTGCATGACCTACTCGCAGCAATTGGTGTCGAGAAGTTTACAATTCGTATTAACGACAGAAGAATTCTTTCAGGCATCCTTGAGGTGCTTGGGCTCACGAGCAAGACAACACATGTGCTTCGATGCCTTGATAAGACCGGGAAAATCCCTCGCGAGACGTTAGCTAACGAACTTCAAGAACAGGGTGTCTCTGTGTCGTCGGTTGATTGTCTTCTTGGACTTGGTGAACTTGCCGGGTCGGCAACAGATGTTTTGAGTGAACTTCATAATTTAGTCGGGGAATCTGCAGTCGGTACACAGGGAGTTGAAGCTGTTGGTGCACTCTTGAACGGTTTGGTTGAGGTTGGGGTTGGTGATGATCGCATCACGCTTGATCCATCTATCGCAAGAGGTCTGGACTATTACACAGGCATCGTCCTCGAGAGCTTTCTTGATGAATTGCCTGATCTTGGAAGTGTCTGTTCGGGTGGTCGATATGACAACCTTGCAGAACTCTATACAAAACAATCTCTGCCAGGAGTTGGCGCGTCACTCGGGGTCGATCGCCTGCTGGCAGGCCTTGAAGAACTTGACAAGCTGAAGTCGTCCGAAACGCCAGCATCAATATTTCTGGTGTATTTCGATGAGTCGCATCTCGGTGATTATCTGCGGATCGCAGCGAGGCTTCGAGAGCACGGCCTGTCAGTTGATTTCTATCCAGAGCCGAAAAAACTTGGGCAGCAACTTAAGTGGGCAGGCAAAAAAGGGTTTCAGAGAGCGCTTGTGGTAGGCAGCGAAGAATTCAAGTCGGGTACCGCGCAATTGAAAGACCTGACTACTCAGCAATCAATGAACATTACGTGGCAAGGTGATTTGAACCTTCTTGCTGATGCGATCAAAAATGATCTCCGCAAATAAAATCGTGAAAGAGAACGGTTGGCACCTACTGTTTTTCAATAGCTCGCAACCGTTTGGTGACTTCGTTGGCATCCGCAGGCCGCTTGTCTCGTTCGCTTGAGAGTAGTTGCATAATAAGATCAGCAAGATCTTGGGGTATGTCAGGAACAAGTGTATCAATAGTCGTTGGCGTACCTCGGGAAATGGCAGCAAGAATGGAAACCATTGATTTTCCATCGAATGGAAGTTTGCCAGAAATCATTTCATAAAGAATGACTCCGAGCCCAAAGAGATCACTTTTAGCATTCACTTCATCGGTGCCAATGCGTTCAGGAGACATGTAGGCAGGTGTACCAATGACAGCATTGTCGATGGTTAATCGCCCCTCTTGATCTCCCGCTTCGTGAGCTAGACCGAAGTCAATGATCCGAACATGTTGATTCGGCTCTTCAAGAAGAATGTTATCGGGCTTGATATCTCGGTGTACAAGATCCTTCTCGTGGGCTGCAGCAAGTCCTTCGCTTATTTCACGTCCAATACGTACGGCCTCGGGGATAGGGATCAGTCCACCTTGTTGCGTTTTGTATTCAGAAAGATTGGGCCCGTTAATAAATTGCATAGCGATGTACGGAAGTCTGTCATGTTCACCAATCTGATAGATCGTTACGATTGATGGGTGGTTAATCGATGCAGCCGTTTTGCTTTCACGAAGGAATCGCTTCTTCGAAACTTCGTCTTGAGCTCGACTCGGATGCATGACCTTAATAGCAATGTCGCGATCGAGCTTGGCGTCGAAACCCTTGTAGACATGACCCATTCCGCCGCGACCAATGAGGCCCTTGATTGCGAAGTTGTCAACAGTCGAAGGTGTTGTTGAAGTGCCTGAAGGAGTCGATTGCCAGTTTGTTTTCGGTGGTCTCAGCGAATCACCACTCTTTGGGTCAAAGGTGAGGGTTTCGGAGAGAGGTGAATTTGCTGAGTGTGTGTCGTTTGATCCGTCCTGAATCACAAGGCAACAGAAAGGATCTCCTTTGTGCATGCAGCTCGTTTCTTCAATCAGGATAGTTTCACCGTAGTGGTCGGCAAGCCCCCGAGTAATCCCTTTTGCAAGCAGGCATAGCTGACGGCCTGACGAGTAGACAAGGTGTAGTTCATTTGGTGAATGCCGTACGGTTTCAAGCACCGGTGGTTCAGCGCCAGGCTTTGCGGTGCGGACCATCGTGTGGATGATGTCTTCGGTGTTTTCAATGAGATCAAGTGTTCGCCACGCAGGATCAATATTTTGGCTAGCAACCTTGATCAGGTGGGGTGCCAGGAATTCACCAAATCGTTCAATCAGTTCTGGTAATGGCTCGCCGCATGTGTCGGCAATTGATTGCAGAAGCTCGATAGCATCTCCATCAGGGTACACCTCATTTGGAAGGTACCTGCTATCACTTGCTGTAACCGTCTCTCGAAGCTTCAGCCATGTGGTCTTGCCCGAAGTGGCTTCATCAGCAAACTTTTGAATATAGAAAAAAATGATTCCGTGCACGAATAAATCTCATTGTCATAGCCAACAAATTTGGTGGGTATCAAACATGTTCGCCTAATTAGTATCGATGAAAATCGTAACATACTGGGGTGTGATAAGAGAAGCCAGCTACGGTCCCTTCAAGGATTTATAAATAAAATCTTTACGGGGACTGGCAGAGACGGTTTCGGTAGAGCAAAAGACCATGTGCAGCGTGGTAAAGAGCGCCGCACTCGATGTCGATATCTGCAGTCTGTTCAAGTGTTATTGCCAAACGGTCCGCAGCACGTAATACCCAGGGCTCACGAAGTCGATCTGCAGGAAGTGCAACAGCAAGAAATTCAAATATATGTCCGCTTGAACTAAGCTTTGCGAAAACATCAACAGACGAAGCTGGTCGTTCAAAAAACTGTGTCGAGAAACTGCCGTCTGCTTGCTGGAAACGGCGCGATAGATCGATACTGTCGGTGATTGTATGCGCTGCTGATTCCCATGGTTCGGGAAGTGCTTCGCCCGCTTCTGGATGCTGATCTCGGTATCGATTTACTGCGGTCGCCAGTCCATAGAGGCGGTGAGATCCACCACAGGCACTTGAGTGCAGGTCGGCATCAAGCTCCATTTCGATGACTCGAGAGAGATTCCATGTCTCTCCGTTTGAGGCTTCCCATATTTCGTCTTCGGGGAGATATGTGGCGAAGGCCATCAATGTCCATGTTGCCTCCTGGCCAGAGTGAAGATCAGCCTGGGCTTGTCGCAGCAGGTCATCAACGGTTGCTGACGTTTTACCTACGACGAGAGGTGTTTCGAGTGGAATGCCCTTACTACCGCACTGTGAAAAATATCCAAGCCACTGATCTTTGTGTCCTTGGCCGAGGGTGCTTCCCTCCTCGACGAGAGCGATAATTCCGTGCTCACCGTGTCGTAGTTTCCACCCTTGAAGAGAACCGCCCTCAAGTAAGTAGTCCAGCGCGGGCACGGTAACGGATTCATGCAGGATAGTAAATTGTTCACCGAATGCGAGTATTCCATGAACAATTTGCCAAGCTCCCTGAAGTTCAGTTGAGAGTTCTCTTCCGTCCCGGGTTTGCTTGAGTATTTTTGTAATTCGTTCGCAGAGATCATCTGGGTTAATCGTGGTGAGCTCGCCCCTATGAGCTGCCTCTTGTTTATTCTTCCTGCATCCAGCGGAGCCTAGGCAGAGAACGACGCTAATGGCGATGACTACCAGACGCAAATGATTTGATTTGACAAACATGTTTCTGTTGACGCGTTTCTTGTTTAGGCGGGACACACTACAGCATTGTTTCGCAGTTTCGCCGGTGCAAGTAAAAGTTCATCACAGGAAGGAAAAGAGGGCCGTCCGCAGGCCTGTGAATGCACTTTGTAGCGGTGATGCAATGGTACGGACGTGGACACTCGCTGATTGGTGTGGAATGTGAGGACGGTTGGATAGTCCATGGATTCCATCTATTTTCTACTCATGCAACTACTGATTAAGCGAATAGAGAAGAATATTCAGTGCGATTTTTTCAGCATCTTCTCGATCATAGCCGGTGCATTCCATGGAATTCTGCTTTTCAAGTGCACAGGATATGTCGAAAGGTGAGAAGATGACTGCCCACCGATCACCCATACGAATACCTTCTAGTTGTGGCGGCACCGTTCGTTTCTCGGAAGAAAGTGGACCGCCGCCAGCAGCCGGTGCTCGCAGTGTCACTCGACGCAGGTCAAAGCCTCCGTACGTAGATGCTGAAAAGAGTGGGTCGTCATTCGGGATTGACTCAATCGTGTGATCAGGGAGACCAGCTGAAAACTCCTTTCGGAAAGCATCAGTAAAAGGTTGAGATGCACAGACGCTATCAGCTAGCAGCGTTCCTCCTCGCTCCAGAAACTCTCGAAGATTTTTTCGCTGTGCATCGTCAAATACAAATGCTTGTCTGCCATGCATAAAAAGCATGTGATGTTTGAAAATTGCCGGATCAATGAGGTCGAGCTTTGCTGGCGTGTCGTCGACGAGTATTCCAAGTTCTCGTGCAGCAGCTCTGAGAATGTTGGCAAGTGCTTTGGGGGCGGCGTCACAAAGCCCACCATGACGCAACTTTCCAATAGTTAGTTGGCCACGACCAATTGAATCTTGTTGCACATCTTCCGATTGGCTTCGAACAAATAATTCATCTTTCTTTTTTAATTCACGATTTGTTGCATAGGCGATGACATTGGCCCCGATTGCCAATGATGCATCAATTTGCTTGCGAATGGGCTCATCAAATTCACTATATGAAGGGCCAGCAAGTTCCCAAAGGCAAGACAGGCTCGGAAGACGTGGGGACTCATTCTCCGGTTTATTTAAAGGTGCATAGATCAGGCAGGTGCGGCATCCGTAGTCAACACCAAGTAACGGCCGTTGAAATTCCGGGGCAACAGTTTTCTCGGCGTACCACGCAGGATGTTCCGGTGGAAGGAGGCTCAGTTGGTGTTCGGGTTCAGGGAAAATCTCACTCACCAGTTGGCGGAAAGATTTGTCAAAAGCTGCTCCTTCAGAACAGGTCGCCTCAGCGAAAATAAATCCACCTTGATCAATATATTCACGCAATCGGCGACCTGGTTCTTTACCAAGATCTAATCCAGTGGTACCTCCGATCCAGAGAACTGGAGACTGAGCAAGGTCTTGTGTGTTCGCTTCCTGTGTGTTGAGAACATGCCACGAGAGGCCCGCCGGATAATCTTCACGCCATCTTTTTTCAATAAATTCAACAAGATGTGAAATGTCATGGCCGTGCTGATTCCAGTCATTTCGAGGCCCGTGATGGCTCTTGGCAATGACAACAGGTCGACGACCCTTTGCAAGGAATAGCAGGGCAAAACTTGTCGCCACGACGGCATCTTCAGACCCTTTACTTTGAAAGCTTCCCGAAAGAGGGTCCTGGGATGAGACAAACATTTTTGCCCCCTCCAAATACCAGTCATGAGTGCCGATGAATCGTCTGGCAGTAAATCGTCCTACTCGCTCGAGTCCGTAGAGGTAGTACCGGAGCCATTGCTGACCACCAGGAGGATTTCTTGTAACGGAGAAATTTTTGCCGAGCCATTGAAGTCCATTTTCAAGAGGTTTAGCTGAAGAGCCACCACCACAACATGCAATGTTTGTTCCATTCACAAATGCGTCGGGACGCTCGGTATGTTCGTTCGTTATCCAAATGCTTGCGATGCCTGCGCAGGTCATACTGCCAGTTCCATTACCACCCCCGGCGGTGTAACTCCATGAGCCATCCAGTCGCTGGGCTGCTTCCCAATATTTTTGTGATAACGTCCACACATTCGAGTTGACTCGCACACCTGCACGTTGGGCTTCGTGTAATCCGAGAATTGCAAATTGGGAGTTCGAATTGTCAGCACCCGAACGGTTCGCTCCATAAGACCAGCCACCAGTTACTCCAGGGCCACTTGATTGACGCTCTTCAAGCCAGCGGGTGTTCCGTTCGAGAATGGCTAGGTCCTGCTTCGGTGAAACCATCGCAAGGGCTTGGGTTTGAAGTGAAACCGAATAGGTGTCGGTAGGGGTCTGTTCCCTTAGCCATGTAATCGCCTTTTTCATAGCCTGCTCATCAGCGTCAACGCCAGCATTCGCAAGAGCAAGTACGACCAGTGCAGTTGCTCCTACAACAGTTTCATCTGTCCGCATCGCTGACTTCCATGTGCCGTTTGGGCTCTGCTTGCGTATAAGCCAGTTTTTGGCTTGTTCTATTGCATTGCTTATTTGCTCAGGTCGGAGTTCATCTTCAGCAGAAAATGCAACCGGTGCAGACACAAGCTGGACGGCAGCAAGCAACGCAATGCACGAAATCTTCTTGTAACCATTCATTAACACGTGATGCATGAAGCCTTCCAGATGAGGGAGAGGTGCCTGTCTGATGAACCTCATTCTACGGCATTGTCATCGATAGAGACATGTCTCACGTGCCTTCTTATCGCTGCGCCAACGTTTTTGTTTGCCTCTTGGTGGCACAAAGTCCGATACTTATGAAGAAGTGGCCGGGATTTTATCACTTCTGCCATCATGTTCACAATGATTCCCGTAAGGAAGGAAACCGACTTCGTGTCGACTGCTGGAAAACAAAAGTCACTCGATGATGTTCTGCAAGAATTTTCCCAGCATCGACTGCTCATGCAGGAAGAGTTGCAGAAAATCATTGTCGGTCAAGACGAAGTGATCGAGCAGTTATTTGCTGCGATCTTCACTCGCGGCCACTGCTTGCTTGAGGGAGTGCCGGGTTTGGCGAAAACCCTCATGGTATCGACAGTAGCAAGAATTCTCGATGTTGATTTTAAGCGAGTTCAGTTCACGCCTGATTTGATGCCTTCGGATATCACAGGGACGAACGTGCTTGACGAAGACGAGTCAGGCCGTCGTAATTTTAGGTTTGTAGAGGGGCCTATATTTACTAATGTTTTGCTCGCTGATGAAATCAATCGTACGCCGCCGAAAACTCAGGCGGCTCTACTTCAGGCAATGCAGGAGCGAGAAGTTTCGGTGGGTCAAGAAACATATTCATTACCCGATCCATTTTTTACAATCGCGACACAAAATCCAGTTGAGCAGGAAGGAACATATCCACTACCCGAAGCGCAGCTCGATCGATTTATGTTCAATATTAAAGTTGGATACCCAAGCGCAGACGAGGAAGAGCGGATATTGATGGCGACGACTCGACCAGAGCGTCCGGAAGTCCGCAAAGTACTGTCCGGTAGAGCGATTACAAATATTCAGAAACTCGTCGCTGGTGTTGCTGTAAGCGAGTACATCATTAAGTACGTTGCAACGCTTGTCCGTTCAACTCGCCCAAAAGATCCTGAGTCGCCTAAGTATGTTAAAGAGTTAGTCGACTGGGGGGCAGGCCCACGTGCTGGTCAATTTTTGATACAAGGTGGAAAGGCAATGGCGGCTATGGATGGGCGATTTAGCGTGTCCATTGAGGACGTCCGCCGGATTGCCGTGCCGGTGCTCCGGCATCGAATATCAACAAACTTTCAGGCTCAAGCAGAAGGCCTTACGAGTGAATCACTTGTTCAGAGATTGCTGCGAGAAGTTCCGGAACCCTCGGTTCCTCCGTTGGTGAAATGAGTGCTGCATGTCGCGCGCAGTTGAAGAATATCTCAAGCCGGATGTGGTGCAGCAGATTGCAAGGCTTGATCTGCGTGCCAAGTTTATTGTGAAAGGCTTTCTTCAGGGCCTTCATGCGAGTCCGTTTCAGGGATTTTCTGTCGAGTTTAGCGAGCATCGGCGGTATGCGGCTGGTGATGATCCGAAAGATATTGATTGGCTTGTCTACGCAAAGACCGATAAGCACTACATAAAAAAATATGAAGCCGAGACAAATATTACAGGATATCTCGTAGTCGATACGAGCGGGTCGATGGGGTACACCTACAGACAGCAATTTACAAAACTGGACTACGCGATATCGCTAGCCTCAGCACTTTGCTGGCTAATGGTTCACCAGCAAGATCCTTGTGGATTAATGGTTTTTGGTGAAAAAATTACTGCAAGTCTGCCGGCACGATCAAGGCGTAGCCAGATTTCAGAAGTCTTGTCCCTTTTGTCAAAGACTGAGGCTGTCGGTACGTCTGAAATTTCTGCCAGTTTATTGCAAATCGGAGCAATGCTTCGTCATCGTTCGCTGTTGATGGTTTTTAGCGACTTGCTCGCGGAACCAGCAGCAATTCGTGATGCGCTGCTTCGGCTTCGACATCGAAATCATGACATTATATTATTTCATGTTCTTGATGAAGCAGAAGTGCGATTCCCTTTTCAGGGAATGGTAGAATTAACAGATCCAGAAAGTAGCCAGAGCATGGTTGTTGATGCCGATGCTGCTCGTCGTGACTATGTGACTGGCGTTGATGACTTTCGAGAGCACTATAGGCAGGTTTGTCAACAAGCGGGTATCGATTATGTGCCTCTTGATACAAGCATGCCATTCGATACTGCTCTCATGGAGTACTTAATTAATCGTCAGCAGCGAGCCTAGGTAAACACGCCCATTCTTCAGCGAGTACTATTGATATTATGGGCCTTTCTTTCCTGAACATTTTGTTGCTGAGCGGGATGGCGGTTATCGCGATTCCTGTGCTGCTGCATCTTCTTATGCGACGGAAACCTGTACCCCACCGATTCCCGGCACTTCGGTTTCTACAAGCCCGATCACATAAGAAAAAGCGGCGGTTGAAACTGCAGCATTTGCTTCTCTTGCTGGTACGTGTTCTGGCTCTTTGCATCCTGGTTCTAGCACTCTCTCGACCAGTTCTTCGTGGTACGGGCTGGATTGTTGATCAGGAAGGACCAGTTGCTGTTGCATGTGTGGTGGATACCGCACCGCGTATGTTGTTGCGACAAGAAAATCGTACGAGACTCGATGAGGTTCGAGATATTGCTTCAAATCTTTTTGAAAAGCTTCCGCCGGAGAGTAAAATTGCGATTGTTGATACCGGTGATGGAGGAGCAAGTTTTTCAGCATCTGAAGTTGTTGCAGTAAATAGGATTGAACGACTGACAGCCGGCGCATCCTCGGTCAATGTGGCGACAGCAATGAATGATGCTGTGCGCCTGCTAGAGAGCTCAGATATAAAGCGGAGAGAACTTTATGTGTTTACGGATCTGTCCCATGGTGGGTGGGAGCAGCCTGTAGAAGCCGATTGGGACACGCTTCACCCGAGTGTCAATCTCGTTTTTATTGATGTCTCAGCAACGCATCCCCAGGATTTTATTCTCGAAAGTCTTGATCTTTCTGCTGAGCGTCTTACTGTCGGCAGTCCACTGAATGTATCAGTAATAACACGACGAGTGGGTCCAGAGTCTGCCCGGTCGGTTGCTATTGAATTTCAGGATCAGGAGGGCAGCTTTGTTCGCCGAGGAGAAAAGCCCGTTGTCTGGAAAGACGGAGAAGACGAAGAAGTACGGTTTGAAATTAATGGCTTGGAGCCTGGCGTCCATCAAGGACGAGTGCTTATTGAGGGAGGGGATGGCCTGCCTGCAGATGATTCAATTGCATTCACCGTAGATGTCGGTCCACCAACACGGGTGTTGGTGGCTTCTCCAGAACCAGTTGGAACGACAGGTCTTATTTTTGTTGAAGCTGTTGCACCCTTTCCTCTTGTGAGTGCTGGACGTAGTAAGTTTACTGTCACACTGGACTCTTTTGGTCAATTAGAGAAGGCATCATGGTCTGATTTTCTCAGTATTGTTTTGATTGATCCACCACCGCTACCTCCGCGCACATGGGAGATGCTTCATCAGTGGGTCAGTAAGGGAGGTGGGCTTGTCGTATGGCTGGGGCCTTCAGCTGGCAAGCCGATCGAGTTTAGTTCAGCTGAGAGTGAGTCTGTTCTCGGTGGACGAATCAAACGAGTGTGGCGGTCTCCAGACCGTTCAAATTACTTTGCTCCTTCCTCACTCGATCATCCTGTTCTATCGGCCTTTCGTCGCGTTGGGGATTCGGTGCCATGGCAGGATTTCCCGGTGTTTCGTCACTGGGAGTTTCAGCCAACTTCTAAAGACGATGTTGCGCAGTCGTCACCCGCACTATCTTTTGCCAGTTACCGTAACGGGTTGCCAGCACTTTTTGAGCGGATTCTTGGCAAGGGGAGAGTTGTGATCGTCACGACACCAATTTCTCAGGCAGCAGATGATCCGCAAGCGTGGAATCAACTTGCCACTGGGTTCGAGCCGTGGCCGTTTGTGATGCTTGCAAATGAGATTCTGGAATACGTCGTGGAAACTCCAGATTCTCTAAATATCAAGTCAGGTGAAGTTGCGAGGCTTCGTCTTCAGCGGCATGATTTGCCAACGGCCACAGTCCGCACACCACTCGGGGACACGTTTCCAGTAGCTATTGATCAGAATCAAGGAGCCATTGCTGTGTCTGCGACTCGGCAGCCAGGTAATTACCGAATTCGCTCTGGAGGTAATACGGGCGGGTTCGTCAAAGGATTCAGTGCACGCTTACCCAAATCAGCAACTGATTTTTCACGACTGAAAGATGATGAAGTACCGCTCATGCTTGGTGCCGATCGCCGTATTGTACTCGACACCGAGAGCCTTGATCGTGATGTTATGAATTACCGGGTCGGAGCAGAATTGTCTGGATGGATTCTTCTGTTAGCGGCAGCATTGCTTGGCCTGGATTGGTGGATATCAAATAGGTTTTACGCGCCTCGTGAGGGAGCAGAACCCGAAGCAGGCGCAGCAGAGATATTCGCAGAGAGTGTTCAGGCGGATGGAGACGCTGGCGATATCCCGCCTCCACCAGTTCCATCACCGCGAGCTGAAGAAGAAAGCATGCCGCCCCCTCTTTCCGAGGGAATGGGCTCCGAGACGGAGCATACATCATGACTAAGAAGGGTCTATTTGCTACAACATCAATTCATTTTGACCCAACAGGTACATGGCTGGGCATTACGTTATTGATTGTTGCCTTTGCCTGCCTCTTGTTTGTTTTGGCTCCTGATAAGAGTCGTCTGTCACCAGGCCGACGGTTGGCCCTGATTCTATTACGAACAAGTGCATTTTTAGTGCTTCTCTTCTGCCTGATGAAGCCAAGCTTGGTTTCAACAAGACGACTCCAGCAGCCTGCTTCTGTGCTCGTCTTAGCAGATTCATCTGAAAGTATGAATGTGGCAGATAGTCCAAATGGAAAGACGCGATGGGAGTATCTTAGGGCGACACTTCGATCCGCCATGGAGTCCACGAAAAAAGAAATTGTGAATGAAAGCATGCTTGTTCGGACATGGGTTTTTGATCGTGAAGCGAGAGAAGCTGCTTTAGACGTCCAGACGCTTGACATTGGTGAATGGAAACGACTTCCGTCTTCTGAAGAAACAGCAATTGGTTCGGCAATGGAGTCAGCTATACGTGCAATAGGTGAACAGCCGCTGAGCGCGGTTGTTTTGCTTAGCGATGGAGGTCAACACGCCTACCCACCGAATGATTTACCACCTCAGGCGGAGTCACGCCGTTTAGGGGAACGAGGTGTTCCCCTTTGGGCAATTACATATGGACAGTCCAGAGGTGCCGCCCAGGCAAGAGATGCGTCAGTCGTGGGCTTAACAACACCTGAAAAAGTCTTTCTCGGAAATACAGTTGAGGTTATCGGTCGAGTACGGTTAGAGGGCCTTTCCGACCGTGAAGCAACTGTGCGATTGTTGGTTGAACAGGCAGATGGTGAGCTAGCTGAGGTTGCGAGACGTACAATCAAGCCCGCCGAAAGCACCACAGAAGAATCAGTTCGTTTTGACTGGACGGCTGATTCATTAGGTGAACGAAAACTTGTGCTGGCGATTGACTCGGTAGCGGGTGAAATTGTTCTCACGAATAATTTTGTTTCAACCTTTGTTGAAGTGATTGATGGAGGGTTGCGAGTCCTGTATCTCGAGGGAAGTCCGCGTGTAGAGCAAAGATTTTTGCGTCGAGCGCTATCGAGTAGTCCTGACATACAGATAGATTTTCAGTGGGTCGACTCTGTTCGTAGAAGTCGTTGGCCAATTAGTCTTGAGCAGGAGTTGTCCCGAGATTACAAGGTTTTCCTCATAGGGGATCTCGATGTGGATGCCATACGCCCGAAAGATGTCGAGAAGATTCGGCTTCTGGTGGAGAATGGAGCAAGCATTGGATTTCTGGGTGGCCTTCATTCTTTTGAGGCTGGCGGTTGGGGAAGTTCATCGCTGGGAAGATTGCTACCTTATGCTCGGGATCCTCTTTCTCGCCAGCGCTTTGATGAGCCCATTCGTAAAGATCTCCATGTAAAGGGGCCTATCACGGTCATTCCGGATGAACAATTTGGAGGCGTCTCTATTTTACGCCTTGGCCAAACGAGGGATGAATCAGATGAAGTCTGGCAAGGTTTGCCAGCATTGGATGGAGCGAATCGCTTGCCTCAACTTTTGCCAGTAGCAAAAACATTAGCTGCCACCGAGACAGGCCTTCCGCTTTTAGTTGCCCGTGAATATGGATTGGGTCGGGTGCTTGTCTTTGCAGTGGACTCTACATGGAGATGGGCGATGCAGGGCTCCGCAGGATCATACAAACGATTTTGGCGACAATTTGTTCTCTGGTTGGCACGCCGAGATGACTTTGACGGGGAACGGCTCTGGTTAAAACTTGCACGCCGTCGAATTTCTGTAGGAAGTCCATTAGTTTTCGATGCGGGTCTAACACTTCCTGATGGAACACTTGTTGAAGGTAGTTCTCTATCCGCTACCGTTATTGATCCAGCAGGAAATTCACGATATGTCAGGCTTTCGAAAAATAGTGAATCCTTTTCAGGAACAATAGTGGGATGTACCGAACCAGGAGACTGGCAAGTGGTCGTAAAAGCAGATGATCAGGGAGGAGAGGCTGCTGCGAGATTTGTTGTATACAGACAAGATCTGGAGCTTGCGAATCCGCGTGCCAACACATTGCTTATGCAGCAGATTGCGAGTGCGACTGATGGAGGAGTCAGGCTTCCAGAGGAACTCCCCGGCATTTTCAAAGATATCGGTCAGGCTCCACCAGTCTTTACGACCAGTGAAGACTGGTCATCAACACTCTGGGATAATTGGATCATCATCTCGATATTCGCAGGTTGCCTCTGCACAGAGTGGTTTTTTCGCAAGCGGTGGGGTCTCGTTTGATACGGCCCTGTCAGGTTTGGCTTAAAATCCCTATCAAATAGGCATTTTTCAACGAGGCAACGCTTTGGTACGCGTGCTTTTCATATTTGGTTTCCACGTCAGTCTTGCTACGGTCTGGTCTGAACCACTTTTGTCGTGGAAATATAAAAGCTTTCAGGCTAGGAGGTCGGCTTTGCAAAAGCGACGACCAATTCGTAACAAGCTACTTGTGGTTGGGCTACTTGTTGGCTTCACAGTAACACTCCTATCAGCTAGTAGCTTTCTTGGTGTGTATTCTTATAGAAGGTTAGTGAAAGCACTCAGTAGCCGAGCGAGCGAGTTGCCCCAAGCAAGCCGTCTTGCATCACGAGTCGGGCAATTGCGACTGTCACATTCGCGTGCAATGGCTGCTGTCGATCTGGGCCTTTGGACAGAGAGATCAAGACAAAATGAACCACGGATTGAGTTGCTCGAATCTGGAGAGCCAGATTTCCAAGAGCGGGGGAATAGGAGTACCGCTGAATCAGATCTCGTTAGTGAAGAGATGCAACTCGCTACGACATCAGATAGTTCGTTTCTTCAACAAATTTCTGAGACAGGTGCTGCCTTACAGAATTATTGCCAAGAGCTTACTGCGGGCGAGTTAGATGAGCAGCCATTTGGAGATCGCAGTCATGAGAGAGACATAGCACGGAGAATAGCGTCTGAGCTTAAAACTATATGGCAGTTGGCCCACGAGGCAGTTACCTCTGAAGAGAGAGTGGCCGAGCAAAGGTTATCAGACCTCGTCGATGAACAGTTGGTGAAACTGACAGCTATTGGATCTCACCTCGATACGCTCGCAGTTCTATCAGCAAAGCTACCAACTTTTTTACAGTCCCGTATGCATGATTTGGCACACGAGGTACGTGGTCGTTACCGCACACTTATTATTACAACGTGGGCAGCCGCGCTTGCTGCAGTGCTCTTGCTTTTTGGGCTAGGAATACTCACGTACTCGTGGGTATTTCGTCCATTGCGACATCTTGGTCACGGTTCCCGAAGAATCGCCGGTGGTGATTTTAGCTACCGTATCCATCTTGATACGTGTGATGAAATGGCTGAATTAGGGCAGGCGCTCAATGACATGACAACTCGGTTTCAAGAAATCAGAGATGACCTCGATCATCAGGTTCAGTTAAGGACAAAAGAAGTGATCCGAAGCGAACAGTTGGCGAGTGTCGGTTTTTTGGCAGCTGGAGTCGCTCATGAAATAAACAATCCACTCGCATCGATTGCAATGTGTGCGGAGTCACTTGAATCCCGTATTGGTAACGATGTTGATGCAGTTGCTTCGCGTTATATCCAACTCATTCAGAGTGAAGCCTTTCGGTGTAAAGGAATCACGGAAAAACTGCTTGATTTTTCTCGTGTGGGGGAAGTTCGGAGGCAGGCAACTGCCCTTGGTGCGCTGACGCATGACGTAGTTGATATGCTGCGTCATGTAGGAAGGTTTGCTCAGAAAACGGTAACGATTTCTGATGGGCCGGATGTTCTTGTCATGGCCAACCCACAAGAAATGAAGCAAGTAGTCCTCAATTTGCTCGTTAATGCACTTGATTCAATCGATGAAGATGGTGAAGTTGAGCTAACAGTCAGGCGTGATGGGGACGAGGCGAGACTGGTCCTTACTGACAATGGCTGTGGCATGAATGAAGAGGTGCTTCAAAATCTTTTCGAACCATTCTTCACGAGACGTATGTCGAAAAAAGGAACAGGGCTTGGTCTCTCGATCGCTCATCGAATTATCAGTGATCATGATGGACGGATCGAAGTAAGAAGTAATGGGCCAGGGTGTGGTGCTACTTTTTCCGTTATTCTTCCCGTCGCGAGTATCACGAGTCAAAGTCTGGAAGGAAGAGAAGAGCCAGTCATGGTAGAAAAAAATAAGGTAACTAGTAGGGAGGGAAATCGTGCCCACCATGCAGCATGACAAAGAAACAAATAATTTATCGTCAGGCCGATCGCTACGCGTGTTATTTGCCGATGATGAGCCATCTATTCAGGAACTCATGAGATTAGAATTACCCCGATTCGGGCATGAGGTAACAATTTGTCCAGATGGAGTGACTGCACTGGCAGTCCTTGATCAAAGTGAATTTGATTGTGTTATCGTTGATCTCGATATGCCTGGGGCGGGCGGGCTTGATGTTATTCGACGAGTTCGTGAAATTGCGCCAGATACTGAAAGTGTGATCATCACTGGCAAGTCTTCTCTTGAGACGGCTGTGGCTGGTTTGCGGCAAGGAGTCTTTGACTATCTTACAAAGCCTTGCAAGTTAGTTGAAATCGAGGCGGTACTCCAGAGAGTTCGAACAAAGCGAGCGATGACCCTTCGGATGCGTTCGCTTGAACGACGTGTTAGGCAGGCCGAAGGTCGCATGCAACTTGTTGGCAAGTCGTCTGTCATTGACCAGATGCAATCGCTTGTAGCAAAAGTAGCGGCCAGTGAGGCGACGGTGTTGGTTCGAGGTGAAACGGGTACTGGAAAAGAACTCGTTGCCCGATCTATTCATGAATTGAGTCATCGGGTTGACGGACCACTTGTGACAGTGAATTGTGGCGGTCTTCCTGAGCAACTTGTTGAAAGTGAATTATTTGGGCATCGCCGAGGTGCCTTCACCGGAGCAAGTGAACATCGAGCAGGCCTTTTCGAAGTAGCGAACGGCGGTACCCTGTTTTTAGATGAGATCGGAGAATTGCCTCCATCGCTTCAATCACGGCTGCTCAGAGTGCTTGAGTCTGGGGAAATTCGCCGAGTGGGAGACAATCATCCAATTACTGTCGACGTTCGAGTAGTCTGCGCAACACATCGGTCTCTTGAGGAAATGGTGTCAGCGGGTACTTTCCGGGAAGATCTTTTATTTCGTCTCAACACATTTGAAATTAGGGTTCCGTCACTTCGGGAACACATGAGCGACTTGCTGTTGTTGGTCAAGCATTTCATCGAACAAAAACAACAGGGCGTGTCCGAAGGAATGCAACTCGTAACAGATGATGCGATCGAGATCATGCAGGCGTATAGTTGGCCCGGAAATGTTCGAGAGCTTGCCAACTGTGTTGAGCATGCAATGGTTCTTTGTGATGAGTTGCCAATTCATCCAGAGCACATCCCACTCAGGATACAACATGCAGTGGAGAAAATCGCGCCTACGAGTTCGCAAAGTGCTTGCAGTAGGACTGGTGATTCGGAGCCAGCCCCTCCTGAAAAGACCGCAGCGTTGAATCAGCCACAAAGCCTCAAGCAGTTGGAAATGCAGGCGATTCTTGATGGGCTTGCTAGAAACAGCGGGAACAAGTCGAGGACTGCTGACGAGCTTGGTATCAGTCTAAAAACTCTTTACAACAAACTGAACCAAATTGAGAATGCAGAAATGAATCCTGAGGCAGCATGATGAAGTCACTGTGAGAAATGCTCACTAGCGGTTGGACTTATGTTTTCCTGACGACTCCAGCAAGTACTCCAAGGACTTTGGCTGAATCGACATAAATCGGTTTCATGGAATCGTTTGCTGGTTGAAGGCGAATTCGATTACGTTCGGGATACCATTGTTTGAGAGTAGCCTCACCGTCTTCTGTCTGGGCAACGACAATATCCCCATGCCGTGCTGTTTGACGCCTTTCAATAATCACCCAGTCGCCATCAGCAATCTGCGCATCAATCATGGAGTCTCCCATGACCTTGAGAACAAAATGATCTTCTCGGTCGAAAAGCTCAGTAAAGTCAAACCGCTCTTTTTGTTCTTCAGCAGTTCTGAGAGTGCCAGCTGCAACCCATCCAGCCATTGGCATACCTCGACTATGAGGTGATTCAGTGACTAGTTCGATCGCCCGAGACATGTTGCGACCTCTCGTTATCAGCCCTTTTTTTTCTAGGGCCTTGAGGTGGCAGACGACACCGTTCGGAGAGCGTATAGAAAATGCCTCTCCGATTTCACGTACTGTTGGACCGAAGCCTCGCGAGTAAATCTTGTCGCGTATGAACTCATAGATTTCCATCTGCCGTGCCGTTGGCATGTCTGCGGAATCTTGGCTCTCTTCCCCAGACTGAAGTAACTGGGAGAGTTCCGAAACCGGACGCTTGGCTGCGGTATGGGCACGTGCACGTGCTGATCCGGATGTTTTTCCAGGAGAACTGGGAGACTTTCCCGTCCCTGCGATTTGGCGTGACTCTTTTGTAGATCGCGGCATGACTCAAACTCTCTCGCAGCACAACGAACAAGACACCTAAACATCTATATCCTACTGTACGGGAGTACATTGTCAAGGTCGTTTTGAGGTGTGTGCAAAAGACTCCGATCGCCCCATTACAGAGAGAGTCACTACACTATGGTCTATGGCGGCGAATGCCTTGAGTGAGGTGCGGCGGCCTGCTATCCCACAAACAGGAGAGACGATGGACACTCGTTACGTGGTTCAGGAACTCAGGGTTTTTCGCTGCTGGCAATCGAAATTTTATATTTCCGCTATGGCGTTCTGTTTTGTTTTTCAACTGTCTGGAATGGTTGGGGACAATCTATGTGCTGCAGAAGGCGGAGTCATTGCTGGAATTAGGCTCACTGGGCCTTTGCCAGATGGCGTTGGCCAAGAGGGATTGCTTGGCGATGTTTCCCCGCAATTGAGTCGCTTTTTACAGCGACTTGAAAAGGCAGCAACAGATGGAAATGTGCGCGGAGTGCTTCTTTCGATCCAGTCTCCAGAACTTGGTCGTGCCCGGGTGTCGGAATTACGTGAGTCCATTCAGCATATTCGTGCGCAAGGTAAGCCGATTGTAGCGTATCTCATTAGCGGAGAGCCGCTCGACTATAGCGTTGCTGCAGCGTGTGACAGAATTATGATGCCACCTGCTGCGACACTTGCAATTACTGGCGTTCGAACGGAAGTGACATTTTACAAAGGACTGCTTGATCGACTCGGTATCCAGGCAGAGATTTTGCAGGTCGGTGAATTTAAAGGTGCCGGTGAGCCTCTCACTCGAGACTCAATGAGTCCTCAGCTGCGTCAACAATACGAGATGTTTGTTGGTGATCTCTTTGATCAGATGGTTGAACAGATTGCTAAAGATCGAAATCTTAAGAAGAAAAAAGTTCAAGAATTGATTGACGTTGGTGTTTTTACACCAGACCAGGCTGTGGAGTCATTGCTTATCGATGGCATTGCTTACGAAGATGAAGTGTTAAGTAGTCTTTCTGGTCTTTCGTCTGATTCAGAAGCAGAGTTCAAACGGGATTATGGAAAACAGGACGTTGACACAGACTTTTCAGGATTTACGGGACTCATGAAGCTGGTAGATGTTCTCTCAGGTGCTGAAAAGAAATCACAAAAGAAAGCGTTAAAACGGATAGCCATCATCCATGTTCAAGGTGAGATAGTGGATGGCAAAGGTAGTGTCGGTATATTTGGTGGAAGTGCCGCTGGTTCTGAAACCATTACAAAGGCTATCCGACAGGCATCAGAAGATACATCGGTAGCTGCCCTTGTAATGCGAATTAATTCACCGGGTGGATCAGCACTTGCTAGTGATCTTATTTGGAGAGAACTTGATCGTTGTGATAAGCCTATCGTCGCTAGCCTTTCTGACACTGCTGCGAGTGGTGGGTACTATATCGCTGTAGCAGCAGACGAAATTGTGGCAGCTCCTGGAACACTGACAGGTTCTATCGGAGTTGTTGGTGGAAAGATTGCAATCGGAGATGCACTTGATCGATACGGTATTCATACCGACGTCGTCAGCCGCGGTCGTAACGCAGGATGGTTGTCTTCACAGCAGCCGTTCACGGCCAGTGAAAGAGATGCGTTTCGAGCTACGATGGAAGACATCTATCGGCTCTTCACATCAAAAGTAGCGCAGGGGAGACAGCTTGATCGGGAGCACCTTGATACACTTGCTGAGGGGCGGGTGTTTACGGGTCGGATGGCTCAGGCTGCCGGACTTGTCGATGCTCTCGGAACTCTCGAAGACGCTATTCTCAGAGCGGGTCAGCTCGCAGAGATTCCTGATCCGGTAGCAGCAGAACGACTGTTGTTACCGAAGCCGCGTGGCTTATTCGATGAATTCCTGGGGGTCAGTGGAATTCGTCAACCAAATCCTCTCGAATCTCAAACTGTGGACGCCATTGCGGTGCAGCTTTTCAAGCTTTTTGGTCAATCCAGCATGAATGATGCATTGATTGCCAAGCTTTCAAGCAAGTTCCATCTTCTCAGTCTGGTCGCGTCGGGGCAGCCGCTGATGCTGCTTCCAGCAGTTGTCGAAATTCGCTAGGTAGTGCTTTGGGTGGCAAGCTCTTCCTGCAAACAGCAAGGCCGGACTACCAGGCAAAGTGAGCAAATGCCTTGTTGGCATCTGCCATGCGGTGGACGTTTTCTCGTCGAGTGATCGCAGCACCTTCGCGTTTATAAGCCGCTATGACTTCTTCAGCTAATTTCTGATAGGTCGGTCGACCTTTCTTTTCGCGAACGGCCAACAAAATCCAACGTATCGCCAAAGACTGCTGGCGACTCCTGTTGACCTGCATAGGAACCTGGTACGCCGCACCACCGACTCGTTTCGATCGAACTTCGACAGCAGGCTTTACGTTTTCAACTGCACGCGTGAAAACCTCGATTGGTTCAGCATCATTGATCTTTTCACCGACTACATCCATAGCCTTATAAAAAATTTGCTGCGACACACTCTTCTTGCCATCAAGCATTAAACAATTGATGAATTTACTTGCAAGTAGGGACTGGAATTTTGGGTCCGGCCTAAGTTGTGTGCGGCTGGCAGTGATACTTCCCATGAACTGATTTTCCTCAAATAAAAACTAAGTGAATTGATACGTCGTCTAGTCGCGTTTTGCGCCGTAGAGACTTCGAGATTGCTTGCGTCCCTGAACACCAAGGGTGTCGAGCGCACCACGGATCACGTGATACCGAACACCTGGAAGGTCACGAACACGACCACCGCGGATGAGAACAATTGAATGTTCTTGAAGGTTATGCCCTTCGCCGGGGATGTAGACGGTAACTTCTTTCTGGTTCGATAAACGAACACGAGCAATTTTCCGTAAAGCAGAGTTAGGCTTTTTTGGAGTCATCGTTCGAACTTGCAGGCAGACGCCACGTTTTTGTGGGCATCTATCGAGCACGGGTGATTTCGAAAACCGGCGTTTCGGTCGTCGACGGCTTCGGACAAGTTGGCTGATCGTGGGCATGGAGCGTTTCGTTAATTGAGTTTTGTTTGTTTTTTGAGGACAACGACAACATCAGGGTTAGGGGCCCGAGTTATCTGATTCTCATAGGTGGAAGAATCACGTCCTCAGCTTAAATAAGGTAGCCAAAAAAAGGATGTAGAGGAAGCGGCCTCGAGAAAACGGCGGCAAAATACCGGTCTGAGGAAGCCGTGCATTGCAGGCTATGCAATTGCGGGTGTCAGGATTTCACCGCGACATCCAGCCAGGCTGTCTCCGTGCCACTGCTGCCACGGGTCGGCCCATGCAGTTTTTTGGGCAGGTGAAAAACCAGTGTTCACGAGGTGCTTCCCTAAAAGTGCCATGAAAGCGGGTCGCCAGATGCCGCCTTTGAGAAAGGTTGGCGGAATGTACGTTGAGGCCTCATGGCAAAAACTTTTGGTGCCAAGAAGCACTATTGAACCTCGTCGCATCCCGAGGCCAGTATGAGGTCCGGGCTTTCCGGCAATGATTATCGTGCCAGCCAGAAGTTCAAAGCCTGTTGCTTCGCCAGCGTTTCCTCCAATAGCAAGGAGTCCTCTTCGCATTCTGCTGCCGGCAAGCGAGCCCACGGAGCCATCAATAATCACTCGGCCGCCAATCATGCCTTGGCGATCACCAGGCAGGGATCCAACAGCATTGTTTCCTGCGTCTCCGTGAACACGAATTTCACCTCCCTGCATTCCGCACGCAAGCCAATCAGCTACGGAACCTTTGATGAGAAGTTTCCCCCCCGTCATCTGCTCTCCTGAATGTCGGCCGATATTACCCTCGACAATGATTGTTCCTGATTGCATGCCGGCCCCAAGAAAATGTACTCGCGAGAAGTCACCACGACACTCAATCTGTTCGTCTTCTGGATTCCCATCGATATGAAAAAAGTCACCAAGTTGTGCTGGCTGATTATCACAAAGTATTGGTAGTTGCTTGATGGCAGCGAGACTTTGTGTTGATACAAACTCTGGGAGGAGACCCTGGACAGACAAAGATCGACATTGCAATCCCTGTTCTGATGAGTCAGCCCGGAGAGAGAGTAGAAGAGACATGGCAAGGATTTGAGAAAAGCGGTGTGAAAGAAGTGTTTTCCAACGAATATGGTCTCGAGAATTTACCGGTAGTAAATATCACGAAAATGTCGTGAAGGCAAAGCATGGCAGGGTCAGCGTGGTACCGGTCACTCGTAGCAGAGGCAAAAGTCTGCTGTTTCCGAACATAAAAGTATTAGTTTTTTGGCCTTTGTCACGCACATCGTTGAGTCCGGCTGGAGAGTTTTTGGCTTGACCTTACGGGTTGCGCGAGTCTTGTCGTTCGGCTGAGTTCAATTCTGTTCAGATTTAAGCCCACTGTGAGGTTTCTGCGTTGTGTCTCTGACAACAAACTTTATACTTCCTCCAAGTTGGCTGATGAGATTTTTTGGTCACAAATTTGAGATATTGATTAGTTTCCGGAAATGGTAGGGCTATGCGATTCACGCTTCTTGATCGAATTGTCGAGGTTGAGCCAGGGAAGAGTATCACCGCAGTGAAGGCGGTATCTTTGTCGGAGGAGTATCTCGCGGACCATTTTCCGAGATTTCCTGTTCTTCCCGGTGTTTTCATGTTGGAAGCGATGACGCAGGCGGCTGCCTGGACGATCCGCCTAGGAGAGGATTTTGCAAATAGCATCGTTGTCTTGCGAACTGCCCGCAATGTGAAATACGGTGACTTTGTGGAACCTGGCAAAGTACTGACGGTCCACGCGGAAGTGCTGTCTCAGGATTCTCATCGTACAAAAGTGAAAGCAAGCGGGATGGTGGGTGACCGGACAAGTTTGACTGCTCGGCTAGAGCTTGAACGCTACAACCTTGCGGATAAGCGTCCTTATGGAGATGCAATGGATGTCCGGGTCCGTTCAGAAATGCGACGATTATGGACAGTTCTGAATCCAGGGAAACGCGGGCCTTCCGGGGCAGGGCAGATGGTTTATGGAATCTCGCCGGAGATTACCTCTCCGTCAGGCGTTGTCTAAGGTGAAAGCCTGACTTTGGAGAAATCCAGAAAAGCCTACAATCGCTCGTTTTTGCGTAGATTGCCTGTTCAAAGTGCGGAATCTGATGATTGTGCCACTTGTACCGGCGAAGAATTCAATTACTCGGCTTTCCATCTAAGATGGTCGAGATTACAACCTACGATGGCGAACGAGTTTTCCAATCTTACGTAAAGGTGTGATGTCGATGCCGTCTCGAGATGAAATTTTTGAAAAAGTACAGGCTGCCCTCGTTGATGCCTTGGGGGTAGATGATGATGAAGTGACTCCAGAAGCGACAATGGTCGGTGATCTTGGCGCAGAGTCAATCGATTTCCTTGATATCGTCTTCCGGTTAGAGAAGGCTTTTAGTATCAAGATTCCAAGAAGTGAACTGTTTCCAGAAGATGTTTTGTCCAGCACAGACTTTGTCGTTGACGGCAAGTTAAATGATGCAGGCATCGCAGCACTCAAGGAGCGAATGCCCTTTGTTGATCTGGCAAAGTTTGAAGCGAACCCGAGTGTTCAGAATTTCCCAAATATTCTTACTGTCGAGGACATGGTTCGCTACGTTCAGAGTAAACTTGGCAGTTAATACGACGCGCGATGCTCGTCGTGTTTTGAGCCAAAGTTAGTCTCGCTGTATGCTAAATGGAGTAAAACTGCGCTATGCGTTGGTTCTGGATCGATCGTTTCAATGAATTTGTTCGTGGCAAACAAGCGACAGCCGTGAAGAACGTTTCTCTTGCAGAGGAACATCTTCATGATCATTTTCCGGGTGCTGCCCTGATGCCAAATTCTTTGGTCGTTGAGGGAATGGCACAAACTGCCGGTCTGCTTATTGCAGACGCTTTGGAATTCAACCGACGGGTTGTTCTGGCTAAGGTTGCCAAGGCAGAGTTTCAATATGACGCTGTTCCGGGTGACTCAATTCTTTTTCGTGCGGTAATCGATGAACTCAAGCCAACGGGCTCTCTCGCTAGTGTGGAAAGTGTGATCGTTGATGAAAAAGGTGAGGAGCGGCCCCAGGGTAAAGCAGAATTGTTTTTTGCACATCTTGAGCCTGGTGAAGGAGTTCCCAAACTGTTCGAGCCAGAGGAGTTGCTCAAATGGCTCGATCACATGCACATCTACGATATTGGCCGAGATGAGGCCGGAAATCCACTCTCAAGACCTGACTGGTAGGCCTGCGAGCCTGATGTCGCTATTGTAGTAGCCAGCAGGTTCTGGCATTAGGCCGGACCGTCTTTCCGGAATCTGAAAGCATTGAGGAGCTGTAATGGTGGCTGGTCGACGACGAGTTGTAATCACTGGAATGGGATGTGTGACACCTTTAGGCGTGACCGTCGAAGAACTTTGGGGAAACCTGAAGGAGGGTCGTTCTGGTGTTGCTGCTACCACAGTGTTCGATGCAACACGGTTTCCAACCAAAATCGCAGCTGAGGTGAAGAATTGGTCTGTATGTGATGAAGGTCAGACAGAAGACCGGTGGCGGCACTGTGGCCGGCATACAAAATTTGCTGTTGGTGCGGCGTCACAGGCGATGAAGAATGCGGGTCTCCCTCAAGGACTCTCCTCAGCACCGGAACGACTTGGTATCTATCTTGGGAGTGGTGAGGGTCAGCAGGATTTTGACTCCTTCACAAAGATGATGATGGTCTCTATTGAGGGCGATACCCTGGACGTCGCCAAATTCACAAAACTTGGTCTCGAGACTCTTCATCCGCTCACAGAAGTAGAGCAGGAGCCAAATATGCCAGCAGGGCATTTGGCAGCGTTGTTTAATGCGCAAGGTCCGAACCTGAATTGTCTTACAGCATGTGCTGCTTCGAGTCAGGCAATTGGTGAGGCAACCGAACTTGTTCGTCGCGGAGATGCTGATGTGATGCTCTCGGGCGGGACGCACAGTATGATACACCCGTTTGGTGTCACGGGATTTAATCTTTTAACAGCGTTGTCGACTCGTAACGATGATCCAACAAAGGCATCACGACCATTTGATAATGAACGTGACGGGTTTGTTCTTGGAGAAGGTGCAGCAATGGTTGTACTGGAAGAACTTGAGCACGCGAGGGCACGCGGTGCAGAGATCTACGGTGAGGTTGTTGGCTATGGCTCGACGGCAGATGCCTACCGGATCACTGACACGCATCCCGAAGGACGGGGTGCATCGAGTTGTATTCGAATGGCTTTAGAAGATGCAGGGCTTGGCTTGGGTGACATTGACTACGTCAATGCCCATGGCACGAGTACCAGCGTCAATGATCGGGTTGAGTCATTAGCAATTAAAAATGTATTTGGGGAGCGGGCGTACAAAATTCCCGTGTCGAGTACGAAAAGTATGATGGGGCATCTAATTGCCGCCGCTGGAGCAACAGAAGCTATTGTTTCTCTTCTAGCCATTCGAGATGGTGTTCTTCCGCCAACCACGAACTACGATAGTCCTGATCCAGATTGTGATTTAGACTACGTCCCGAACGTTGCCCGTGAGGCGCCCTGTAGACGAGTGCTTTCAAATAGTTTTGGGTTTGGCGGCCAGAATATTTCCTTGATCCTGAGCAGTTTTGCTGACACTTAAAGGGCTATAAGTAGTTCATTCGTGAAGCAGTCCATTCGTGGCAGCCCGTTAGAGCAGGTGCAGGAGCATTTCGGTGCTCAATTTTTCGTCAAAAACACGGTTTTGGCGAAAAGCTTAAAAGGCCGCAGGGTTTTCTTAACCGGTTGAACCGTTTTGACCGATACCTATCTACATCGAATGGTTTTGGCTATTTGGTGCGGCACGTGGTGTGTTGCCTCGTATAGAGCCAGATTGTTGAAAACGCTTGGGATAATGAAGCTATGAGACATCTTTCCGCCTGCCTGCTTGTTGTCGCCGTTCTGGGTATGACCAGCGGCTGTTCGCTAATCGACCGCCTGTTCCTGATTAATGCCGATGGTCCGTATTCCAACCATTACGGAGGATGCCCAGCGGGTTGCGAAGATGGGTGTGAACAATGTAATGAAGCACCCTGCGCTGATTGCCAGAGCGGTATCTGTCCTACGGGTGGCTGCAAAGACGGTCTTTGCCGCCTCGGGAAAAATTGCAATGCGTGCGCCGATGGCCGTTGTCACGAAAGGCATGTTGGGAGATATGGCGGTCTTGCCAAACACCGTCTGACCCCGGAAGAACAGTGTGAATTGGATGGCTCGGACTACGGAGCAACGTGCCCACCTGGTCCTCCGAGCGGTGCCGTGGCCTATCCGTACTACACAACTCGTGGTCCTCGTGACTTTCTCGCAAAGTGCCCACCTTCTATCGGACCGTAGGCTGAGATGAGCGAAACTTGGTTATGAGCGACTCTCGGGAAAGAATCTTTTAACAGTGGCTTCGCTCGGTGGCTTTGTAATCATCGAAACACATACCATCGCAACAGTCGAACAGGCGATCATTGCTGCGACAGGCATGAGTTGCCAATAACCATCTCCGTCAAGTGTATTTGGCACAGGGATGTTCACTGTGAAGTTTGGATTCGCTGCAAATTCTGATGCACGAAACAGCCATAGCCAACTCCCTGCAGCAGCTAATATACATGCATACGCCCCTGCTCTCGTCAGACGAGGCCAATAAAGTGCCGCAAAAATAAGTGGGAAAAGGCTTGAGAATCCACTGAAGCACCAGACGCCGAGCGTGAATACACGTCGTGGTTCAAAGAGGCTCAGTCCATACGTCAGTGCAACGATGCCGATAATAAAAAGCCGTGCAACAAGAAGTTGCTGACGGTCAGACAGACTTCGTTGGCCACACAGTGGACGGACAACATCCTCTGTAAACATTGTTCCAAGACAAAGAAATTGACTGTCGAGAGAAGACATAATCGCTGCCAGAATTCCTGCTGTCAGTAGGCCGCCGAGTACGGGTCCTGCTAACTGTTTCACGAGGAAAGGCAGGACAGCATTCGGGTTGGCGGCGACAGGCGGAGGTATCGTTATAAGATCACTCGTTGCCCATGCTCCAATCAGCACGCACGGAACCCATACAATGGCAATAAATAATGGATGCGCAACGATTGGAAGCTTAAAACTTTCTGCGCTTCGTGCAGTGAGCCAATGTTGAAAAAGATGGGGAAACATGCCGACACTGAGCGGAACGAACATGTAGGTAAGGAATTTTTCCGGTGGTATGTGCATTCGTGTGAGTTTTTCAACAGGTATGGAGCTGCTTGCCATCTGTAAACTGGCCCAGAAACTTTCTTGTCCGCCAAGCTGCCACGCAATAACCACA
>JAQWMC010000080.1 GCA_029246985.1 Pirellulales bacterium | reverse complement strand
AGGCTTGCGTGGTATAGTCATGATGGTGGTGTTTGTTTCTAACACCACACGACACCTCTTTTTCTCTGGATCAAAACACTTCTTATGGACGCGAAAGACACACAACCCGAGCACTCGCACCATAGAAAGATGGTGCCTCGTATCACTCAAATCCTTGGCCTGACGCGTTGGTTCAGTATTGTTACAGTTTTCTCATCACTCATTGGTGCTCTTTTGATGTTTGTCATCGGGGCTGCCAATACAGTTGAGGCAATTCTGCGGTATTTTGAGTTCGACGGTCAAAATACGTTACTGAACCATTTTTTTACACCGACGTCACCGGACGCTGCACCACGACCCGCCGCCAATCTTCTTTTACTTGAGTCACTTGACAACGCTCTCACTGGCCTGACATTTTTATACTTTGCCTACGGCATCTATGCACTCTTCCTGACGAACTCAATGCCGGTAGGAACTGCGCCTCGCTGGCTTAAGGTTGAAAATATTGGTTCGCTGAAGAAAACATTACTCGAAGTCGTTGCCGTTCTTCTTGCGATCATGTTTGTGCGAACACTCGCTGAAAAAATGATTCTTGACGGCCAAGGCCAGGGCCCTGGATGGGAAATGCTCATTATGCCTGCAGGTATTTTGGCAATCGCCATCAGCAGCCGACTCATGTTCGATCGTCAACCGCTTACCCGGGACGCCGGCCTTTAGCCTGCTACTAAAAGCGAAAGTCCACCCCGATTTACGAGGTGGACTTTCAAATTCGCGCCGGGGCCTGAGTACCACCCCCCAGAAGCTTCAAGCGGGTACGGGCCATTGCCCACGGCACGATGAAGTACGTTGCCTGATAGAGAGATGTTCGGTTCCGGAGCCAAAAAACTTCAATGTAAGTCAGAGGGATTTATCTGCTTATTGCCGTTCAATTTCCTTCAGCTTCATTTGAACGCCGAAACGCATGCTCAAAGGACGGAATCACTCCGTCAACTCGCAATGCCTCAAGTGCTTTTTCCGCTGCTCCCTGTTCCGCTTCCTTCTTATTTCGGCCCCAAGCAGGAGCATATCGCCGCCGACCAATCTGGGCCCGCACCTGAAATTCTTTGTTGTGATCAGGTCCTACTTCGTCGATTACCTCGTAGGTTGGTGCCACACCGTACGCCCCTTGAGCGAGTTGTTGCAGTAGTGATTTATGATTTGACCCTTCTTCTCCAGCGACAACTTTTTTGATTTCCGGACCAATCCAGGTATCGAGAAACGCCCGAGCAGGACCGATTCCTCCATCAAGGAAAATAGCAGCCACAAGTGACTCGAACATGTCTGAGAGGACTGAATTCGGTACTGGCCGATTGACCGCCATGCCTTTGCCAACAATAAGGAAATCAACAAGCCCAAGCTCAATACTAATTCTGCTACATGTTTCTCGACTGACGACAGCAGATTTGATTCTTGTAAGATCACCCTCAAGGAGTTCTGGAAACTCGATGTAAAGCCGGTTACAGACAACGAACCCAAGAATAGAGTCGCCGAGGAATTCCAGCCGCTCATTCGATGCCAGACGATGAGAAGCACCCGAAGCATGTGTAACGGCGGCCTCGAGCAGCCGCCGATCTTGAAACCGATAACCAATCCGCTCTTCACAGGCGGTCAGGCCGGCTGGAGAGGAGGTTTTGAGTGGTATCGGCTTCTCTGACATTCAGGGTCTCCCAAAACTACACGGTAAAAGCCAGCTCCCTGTGTTGTCAAACCTCGCCCGGCAGCCCCTGCCTGGATCGATAATTCACCCATCTTTTTTCTGAAAAAACTTCCGAACCCCCTCGGGGAGATCACCGTATAAGTCAGTGGAGGTGTTCTGTCCGCACAGGGTGATTCTAGACTTAGAGATCGCCTAGAATGCCTGTGTGGGCCTATGATAGTGAGAAGAACGTCGACTGCCGTCAACGGAAACGGAATTCGGTCAGTCATCCAAATTCAGACCTTGTCTGAGCATTAAAGGAGGAACACAACATGAACCATTTGAAAACGATACGTAATTTGAAGAACCGACACCATGGCGGGAAAGCTATAGTGCCCGCCTCTTTGATTGTGGCACTGACTCTAGGGTCGTTTGGCTCGGCGAAGCTTCTTTCTGCCGAACCAACAACAGCAGACCCGGTTGCTGCAGCAAATGCGCTTTCTCAGGCATTCCGAAATGCAGCTGAGAAAGCGACTCCGAGTGTTGTTGTTGTTCGCAGTGAAACAAAAGCTCAGAATGTTACATCAAAAGGTGGTCAGAATCGCGGGGAGAACCCTTTTCGTGGAACTCCATTTGAAGACTTCTTTCGAGATGGAATGCCTGAAGGCTTTGCTCCAAGGGGGGGTTCGCCATCACGATCGGGAGTTGGCTCTGGTGTGATTGTTGACGCAGCTGGAATTGTTCTCACGAACAACCATGTTGTCGAGGGAGCCGATGAGGTCACGATTGAGCTCTCTGATGGACGTGAATTTAAAGCGGTTGATATCAAGACTGACCCCGACAGCGACTTGGCCGTTGTTCGGCTTGCCAATGCGGAAAACTTGCCAACTGCATCACTCGGAAATTCCGATGAGCTTGTGATTGGAGATTGGGTACTTGCAATCGGTAACCCATTTGAACTCGAGACAACAGTAAGTGCCGGTATCATTTCAGCCAAAGGCCGTGAACTTGGCCGTATCCGTCGAGCCAAATTCTTGCAGACAGACGCTGCAATTAACCCTGGCAACTCGGGAGGACCACTTGTGAATCTCTCGGGGGAAGTCATCGGTATTAATACCGCGATTGCATCAAACAGTGGAGCTTATCAGGGAATTGGATTCGCTATTCCAATCAATCAGGCACGTTGGGTAAGCGAGCAACTCATCAAACGTGGTAGTGTTCAGCGAGGATACCTTGGCGTTTCGATCTCGCAATTGTCTTCTGACATGGCTACAAAACTTGGTTCGCCAGGCAAAAAAGGCGTCCTCATAACAGAGGTGATGGCTGATACACCTGCTGCAATGGCTGGCATGCAGGACCTCGATGTAGTTCTCTCTTTTGATGGAACACCTGTGGATAGTCCACGAAGCCTGCAGGAAGTTGTCGAACGGTCATCGATTGGAGAAGCACACAAAGTCGTTGTCCTTCGTGACGGCAAAGAGATGACCGTGCGAGTGCAAGTGAAAGCATTACCGGAGCAATTCGGTATGCAGGAGCGTGGACGAGGCATTGCCCCTGGTGGCGAAGAAACGTTTTATACAAAACCATTCGGTATTGAGGTTCGTGATAAGAGTTCCGTCGCACAAGATGCCTACGAAGGGTTCGAAGGCGTATTGGTCGACCGAGTGGACCCTGAAAGCCTTGCAGCGGAGGGTGGCTTGGTACCAGGAGTACTGATTCGAAAGGTTGGGAAAACCCCAGTGTCATCAATCAGTCAGTTTGAGTCTGCCATCGAAGGGGAAACACCTGAAGGTGGTATTGTTCTTCAGATCCGCACGCCTCGCGGAAATGCTGTGATCCTCTTGAAAAAAGAGGTCTAAGCAGAAAGGCTATAGCATCCATTTAGGGTGGCCCCGGCCCGCAAGCTGGGGCCATCTGCATTTCTCAAGGAGCCACGTGCATGGCCACGCTCGGTGTAAATATAGACCATGTCGCCACCCTTCGTGAGGCTCGCCGCACGATCGAACCTGACCCCGTGTGGGCAGCAGCCGCGGCTGAACTCGGTGGTGCCGACGGCATAACAATCCATCTACGAGAAGACCGACGGCACATTCAAGACAGAGACCTTGAGGTGCTGAAAAAAACTGTTCAGGTCAAATTAAATCTCGAGTTGGCAATGCATCCCCTGATGGTAGACATAGCCTGCCGAGCGGCTCCGGATCAGGTTACGCTCGTCCCTGAAAACCGAGAGGAGGTAACCACCGAGGGTGGACTGGACGTTGTCCGTCACAAAAAGGAATTAGCAGTTACGATTGGAAAATTACAAGACGCCGGGATCGTCGTATCACTATTTATCGATCCAGAACCTGAGCAGATTGAAACCGCTGCATCACTTTCGGTACCGGCAGTCGAACTCCACACGGGAGCGTATGCAAATGCAGAAAAGAATGCTCACGAGGAACTCCAGCTACTTGCCCGAGCGGCTACATTCGTCCATCAAGCGGGTCTCATACTCAACGCAGGCCATGGGCTTACGTATCGTAACGTTACCCCAGTAGCAGAGCTCGAAGGGATGGAAGAATTAAACATTGGACACTCAATCGTCGCCCGGGCTGTGTTTGTTGGCATGACACAAGCCGTACGGGAAATGAAAGAACTGATTGGTCACTAGCAATTGGCGTTGAGAAAAGTCTCTCGGAAGTCTTGGAAACGAAACAAGATCGCTGACTTTGGCATGGCTTTGTATTTCATGGTCCGATTGTAACGAATGTAGTGGCTCCGTAATCTGTTCCTTGCATTGCCAAAGAATCGAACCCATAGTTGGAATGTGCCGGCTTCCCCTAGCTCATTATTTACCTATGCGAACACTTATCTTACTTACACTTTTGACGGCAGGAACCAGTAGTGTTCCTGCCTTTGCTCAAACTGGATTCGACCCGCGTATCATCGTCTTTGGAGATGAGCGGGAAAAAATTGAAAACACACCTATTGAGCAGCGACCGAATCGACCTCTCCATTTTTACGGGAACACGATTCGACGTCGAACGTACCGAACTGTTTCGCAGCCGAGTCGTTCGCGATCAAGCCGGCAAACGAATCAGTCGAGTTCAAGTCGAAGAACGCGAGCCAGATAGTGAATCCGGAATTCAATGCCGCTCGCGAACTCGATACACCGATATCGGCTTCGCACTCGGTCGCCAAGAATAAACTGGCGGCCGTCCGGTAGTTGAAAGCAAGCACCCACCTCGAGTTGCTCGACGCGCAGACATTGGTCGACGACAGGATCATACTGGGACAAAGCCAGTATGAGTAATCGATCACTGCACGTCGCCGCTCGAGGGCGTTGCATCGCTGCCGCCAAAGCCACACAAAGATCTCCCGGAACCATTGACTCTTCGATCAAAGGCTCAACGATCACAGCAAACTCTTTTTTCCATTCGGGACCATGAGGCTTATGCTTCTTGGTTCCCGTGGCACACATGGCAGCGACTCGGAGGTGTGCTAATTCATGCAGCAATGTCACAAGGAACGCATATCTATTGAGGTCTTCGTTCACCGTGATTCGATGCCAGCATTCACCAAGACGGGGCGGACGGTAGTCTCCAAGTTTTGTCGCTCGGTGTGGCACAACCCGCACGAGAACAGGATGCTCCTGAAGAAGATCCAGAACATACTTCCACGCATTAGGTGGGAGATGCTGCCTAACTGTTTCATAGTCAGGAAGCGGACGTGCTGAAGATCCTAGCTGAACATTCATGTCCCTACTTCTGGCTGCCCGCTTGTTCGATCCTGCCCTTTTCTGACTGCCACGGAAGTCGGCCTTCGACCTCCATTTGAAGAGCCAGACTCAGAAAAGTACGAATAACTACAATGAGCCCAAGCACCAAAACACTTTCAAGTGTAGGAGTGACCGCTACTGTCCGAATAATGTCAGCAGCAACGAGGAACTCAAGCCCAAGAAGAATACCTCTCCCAAGATCTTGCCGAAACTGCTTGTATTTACCCAACGGTGCTGAAGGCTGTGTCAGAAGTCGAATCGCAGCCATAACAATACCAATGACTACTACAAGAACACCCACTGCATCAATCACAAGACCAACTTGTTCAACAACGTTTCTAAACATTTCGATACTCATGAATAGTTCACTCAGATTTTTTATAGTTTCAAATTTTTGCTCAGTCTCTCAAGCATTGGCAGGCAACGACGCAATTCTTGCGATGAGTGTTGCAGGCAAGAGAATACCGCAGAGCCCCTCAAAAGTAGATACGGTCAGCGAAAAGGACCCAACCGGAACGAGGTCACTATACCCAGCTGTTGTAAGTGTCGCATACGAAAACCAAATGAAATCAACCCAGCGAATATTTCGCATCCCTTCAAATTCAATTGGCAGCCTGTATTGGCTGAATCCATAGCCATGCAGAAGACCATGCATTCCTGCGAAAATAATGCCTATCATGACAAAACTTGCGGCTCCACAATAAATCCTCTGGGCACCCGCAACACCTGCTTTAAAAGCCTGGCGAATACAGAGATATGCGCAGAAAAGTTTGACCAACAAGAAAATCAGTAATGGCATCGTGAGAACTCCCGCCGCTTCGTCTCGAAATTGGATAATCCACAAACAAGCGATCAAACCGAGCCCAGCCAGCAGGCACGTAAGACGTTGGTATCCAAGTGACCAAACAGTTGTAATAGCCACAGAGAGACTGAGAACAATAAACAGCAACGGAGTCTGTTCTTGACCCATGTCAAGCACAGGAACTGATCCTAGAACAAAGATTTGACCAAGAAAGATCATTGCTCCGTGGCGATGCATTCGGGCCTGACCGTCAGTTGGCGATGGAGGGACATTTTGTTGGCCAGGCACATTTTCTTGCTGCATCAAACCACTACGTAATTGCACAAAAATTCTCCCACGAGCTATCCGGTCCACTCACAAAGCACATGCTGAGATGTATTCTGCCTGAGTATTTGTTTATCCTGCGAGTAGTTACCGTTCCAGTCACCACCATAAGCCTACCTCATTTTGGAGACTAGCACTGCATGGCAACAAGCCTCCTTCTTCTTCTTGACGACATCGCAAGTACCCTCGATGACGTCGCGCTTATGACAAAAGTTGCCGTAAAGAAAACAGCTGGCGTTTTAGGCGACGACCTTGCGTTAAATGCAAAGCAGATCACCGGAATATCGGCAGACCGTGAACTACCAGTGGTTTTCAGAGTCGCAATCGGTTCTCTTATTAACAAAGGGATACTTGTCCCAACCGCTCTCGTGCTCAATTTGCTGCTTCCTCAGGCAATTACTCCATTGCTCATAATCGGTGGTGCTTTTCTCTGTTTTGAGGGTGCCGAAAAAGTACTCCACAAATTCTTTCACCTCGAAAGCTCAAATCACAAGCCAGATAGCACACCTGATCAGGCCGAAACTGCCAATAGTGCACAAACTGAATCGACCCGGATACGCGGAGCCATTCGTACTGACTTTATTCTTTCCGCTGAAATTATCGTCATCACACTCGGTGTCGTTGCCGACGAACCATTTCTCACACAGTTCAGTGTCCTCGTTGCTATCGCACTACTGATGACAGTTGGTGTCTACGGGCTGGTTGCAGGAATTGTTAAACTCGATGATGTTGGCATTCTGCTTTTACAACAACAATTTACTGCAGGGCAGTTTCTTGGCAGGGTAATTATTCGCGTCACTCCATGGATCATGCGTTTCCTTACGCTGGCCGGAACGGCTGCCATGTTTCTTGTGGGTGGTGGTATCGTACTGCACGGCATCCCAACCCTCCACCACGCCATTGAACATGAGATTCATATAGCAGCACCAAATGCAGCCTCACTTCTGATGCTATTTGCCAATGGCATGTGTGGCATTCTTACTGGCATTGCAATACTCGCTGTTGTCGTCACAGCACAGACGGTACGAGCAAAGATCACGTAGATCAGTGCCTCTGGTCAGCCTCCTGTGAAGCAAATAGACAAACGGTTCAGAATTCAGTCGCCGAGACCTCGGCATGCCGTTGTCCTGTCACCCTTACGACGCAGTTTTTGCTTCTGGATTATCGACCCGAACAAGAAGGTACGTTTTAGAATCACCACCTTCAAAATGGACAAGCACCTGCGTCTCGTTCATCGTCAGATTCTGGATACCTGTTTCCACGATGGGTGATGTTTTTCCTGCAAAGGTCCACGCAGCTCGCTGCGAATCCCCATCTACCATGCCCTCAAGACTGGCTGTTTCACCTGTTTCCTTGTTTTGATATGTGCCTGCAATCACTCCGTCTTTCCTCACCGCAAGTTGCATAAACATGGTTGGTGTTGCCGAGGAGTCACCCTCCTGCGCGACAGCAAAAACACCTAACGGCAACCATTCATCACCCGAGGCATCTACCGCTTCAGCATTTTCTTCTGGAGCACTCAAGGCAAGTTCTTCAGCTTGCTGGGCATATTCCTCGGCCGGAACTGCTTCTCCGTCAGCCATGACCGTCGTACCGTCGTAGTAACTCCCACCGCCTGACCCATAGTCATAATATCGGCCCTCACCCCAGTTCCATGGCATGACGGCCGACACGGTTCGGAAACCAGCCCAACTCCAGAAAATTGGATTCTTATCAAAGTAGTAATGACCAGTTTGCATACCAGACCAGAACTCATCATGAAGCCCACTGTCATAGGCTGAATCCAACTGAGATCGAATTGAGTCCGCTTGCGATCCAAGATTCTGCTGCCGGGTTGTACGGCGATCCGAACGACCCGAAGCCAGGTCTGTACGAACATCACCCCTGTTCTCAACTCGCACTGATTGACGATCTCCTCGCCCAGAAACACGTCCCTCACGATTATCAGACGCAAAATCACGATTCTCACCTCGACTACCCCTCGCATCGGACCGAGTCTCGGTTCGATTGGAAATGGCATCTGCACGCGTATCAGCAACATTTTTTGATGAGGTAGTTGCTGCAGCAGCGGCTGCTCCATCCCCCTTATTCAAGAATTCTGAGACCGCTGAACCGGATGTTGTTTTTGCAGCATCGACGCGAGACTTTGCCGCGTTGGCTGCAGCACCGTTGCCTCCGGATGCTTTCAGAAAGTCTTGAACATCTCCTTGGGTGGGACGACTTCCAGCTCGATCTGCCACCGCGCTCGCGCCTTTTCCAGAAAGCCCACCTGCCGCAGCCTTGCTGGCCGCGTCCGATAATTTTCCTGATGGCTTCGATGGAAGATTCTTTCGGATGTCTCCGCTTGGAGAAGGACGTGATCCTGCTGATGGTTTCGCAGAGGGTGCTGGCCGGCTGGGTGCTGGCCGGCTGGGTGCTGGTTTTGCGGAAGTTGCAGGTCGACTTGGTGCACTTGGGCGTGAACCACCCGAGGGCCGTGCGCCGCCACCGCCACCTGGGCGAGCAAACAGATCGACAGGCTGGCACAACAAGGTAATGAGAGAAACACCAAGAATTGTTTTTACCAAAATATTCATCTTTTATTCCTTCCAGCGTGTACTCACGATTCCACTCTCAATTTATCGACCAGAGAAAACTGTTTCCCAGTCTTGTTTCATATCAACGACGACCCAGCCTCGCTTTGGAGCCTCTTGGAGAGCGGTAATCAGCTTACCACTCAACGGTGGCTTCGCATCATACTGGCACTCACGCTGTCCATCTGTATGGTGAATAAGTACACCAAGAGACTTATACGGATTGTCTATCGTCGTATATTCGAGCATGGACTGATCACCGTCCGAATTGCCAAAGCATGCAATTGGGCGCCTCCCAAGTTGTTGGTAAATCCGTACAGACTTCCCGACTTTATCGTTGATATAGAGGCCTGTTGCCTGCTTCATGAATGTTGGCTTATTGTCCCGCAATTCGAATACAACATCAGCGGTCGAACCAAGAACCCATTCCGGCTCGATATCGTAGACATCTTGAGAAAACTGCCGCATAAAGTCGGCACCACCACCAGACACGATAGCAATCTTGAAGCCCTTCGAACGAAGAAGACTTAAAACTTCCTGCATAGTCAGATACGTTGCTTCTCCATACGAAGTCCCGAGTGGTGGGTATTTCGCTGTTGCAAACCATGATTTGACACGCCTCGAAAACTCGTCACTGGACATTTCCGAATGGGTCAGTGCCATGATCTTCATAAAGCCATCATGTTTCTCTCCAGCGAATAGAGCCTTGAAGTCTCCCTCGAGAGCTGCTTTTATCATCGGATCTTTTGCCAACTCAGGTTGCTCAGTTGCCAACCGCTTCACCTCATCAAGCACATATGCCACCTGAAAAGGCATTGGGCACTCTGGCCAGAGTGTTCCATCATTGTCAAAAACAGCCAGACGATCCTGCTCTGGAACAAAATCTTTCCCATTGGCCTCGCTGACTCTCGAAACGAAATCTAGTATCGCTTGCTTTGGCGCAGTATCAGCCCATGACGGCAAGAGATCTTCTGCCTGCGTGACAGACATAAGCAACAGTGAGCACAAAAACAATCGTAGGGCCATCGGCACTCGCTCCTTTTCTACATTCATTTGAGTTACTGCCTTCCAAACATTGATCGTACAGCATCTTTCGGATCAACAACCTGGCCTCCGTTTTCGCCCTCAGCAATTGAGAGCTGAACGCCTTTTACTTCCCCATTGAAGTGATTTCCAACAGGGCCGTAGTCAGGTGAAACAGGAGCACCGGAATCTTCACCAACATCCAAGCCATCATCGGCCGAGAAGATATTGGAGAGGGTTGCTTCAACTTTCCCCTGTCCAACCTCATCACCATCAACGAATAGACTCACCGTACCACCCTTGCCAAGACCTTCACCATCGTAGGCAAATTCCATTCGGACTTGGTGCTGACCCGAACTAAGCTTTTCTTTCGATGTCACAAACGTGTTCCCAAAACCGCCATAATTGTAGCAATATTTCAACTTGCCCTCATGAGCGTAAAGAGACCAGCCACCAATATTTGCACCCTGGCAAATAATGACTCCCGTCGCATCGTCCTCAGGAACAACAATCCCAGCGGTCACTGCGTGCGACTTATTCTTGATACTCAGGACACAGTTTTCGAGAAGTCGGCCCATACCTGGAAACAGCACCTGCGTTGTTCCTTTCACTAATACAGGACGACCTGCTGTATCAGGATTCAGCTTTTCAAAAACACGATCATCGAGTAGCAAAACCTTATATCTTGCAGCCTCGATCAAGAAGAGCCTCTGTAGCTCATGAAGTTTCTCCGGCATCTGTTCGGCGAGATTCTCTGATTGAGTCCAGTCTGTATCGGCATACAACTCCCATTTATCATCATCAAAAGCAGGCAGTTTTTCTGTTGGATCCGCCCAAGGAGTTCGATGCTTTGTGACTGCCGTCCAGCCATCATGGTAGATGCCACGATTACAAAGGATTTCAAAGTACTGAGTACTGTGACGCTCCTTGGCTTTTGAGTCATCGAAGGTGTATTGCATACTGGTGCCTTCGATTGCATCCTGCTCGACGCCGTTGACGAATCGAGGATGAGGAAGGTTCGCTGCATCGAGAACTGTTGGAGCAACATCGATCACGTGACAAAATTGTGATCGTATTTCACCCTTTGAATCAATGCCCTCTGGCCAATGCACAACGGTTCCATTTCGAGTTCCACCCCAATGTGATGCAACCTGTTTGGTCCACTGATATGGCGTGTTCATGGCACACGCCCAACCAACAGCATAGTGGTTATACGAGTCGGGTCCTCCGAGTTCACCCATCCGCTTTGTCAGGTATTCCTCCGTCTCGAGATCTTGAATGCCATTGAAATAACTCATTTCATTGAAGCATCCGTTGAGGCCACCCTCTGCCGAGGCACCGTTATCACCGACGATGTAGTAGATCAGCGTGTTGTCGAGAACCTGAAGCTTTTCAAGGGAATCAACAATTCGACCAATGTGATGGTCCGTGTACTCAACAAAACCTGCATAGACTTCCATTTCACGTGCCAGAACTGGCCTGAAGTCTTCAGGAATATCTTTCCAACGTGGTGCTTCTGCATTCTCTTTAGTAAGGACGGCATTCGATGGAATAACACCAAGTGATTTCTGCTGTGCAAAGATTTTTTCACGGATCGCATCATATCCCTCATCAAATTTCCCAGCATATTTGTCAGCCCAGTCTTTTGGCACGTGGTGAGGAGCATGTGCTGCACCCGGCGCAAAGTACATAAAGAATGGCTTGTCTGGAGCGAGTGACTTCTGCTGCCCAATCCACTTAATGGCTTTGGTGGCCATATCTTCCATGAAGTGGTAGCCCTCTTCTGGTGTCTTTTTGTTTTCAACCGGAGTCGTACCCTCGTACAACGTTGGATACCACTGATTGGCTTCACCACCAATAAATCCGTAAAAGTATTCAAATCCACCACCTCCAGTCGGCCATGCATCAAAAGGCCCAACAGGACTGGCCTGCCACACTGGCACTTCGTGGCATTTTCCGAACTGGGCCGTGCAGTAGCCATTGAGTTTCAATGTCATAGCAAGTGGAGACATTGAATTTGGCAACACAGATGAGTAGCCAGGTGCACCGGTTGCTAATTCTGTAATGGCGGCCATGCCTGCGGAGTGATGATTGCGTCCGGTCAAAAGTGCTTGCCGAGTTGGAGAGCACAGTGCCGTTGTGTGAAACCGGTTGTACTTCAAACCGCCTGCAGCAAGTCGTTCGAGTGTTGGTGTCTGACATGGGCCACCAAACGTACTCGACGCGCCAAAGCCAACATCATCGAGCAGTACGACAAGAACGTTCGGTGATCCTTCCGGCGGCCTCACCTGAGGAATGGCTGGGAACACAGCATCAGGGTCTTTCGCGTCATACACGACAAGGTCAGGTCGAGCAGTATTTGGCATCGGCAGCACAGTTCGATCAGCCTGCGACTCGGCTGCTTGAACGCCCGGCATAATGGCCAATGCTATCGCTATTGCAGCGATTGCCACGCGTCCTAGAGGTGCCAAAAAAAACTCTGCTGACAAACCGATTGTCTTGCGTTCCATACCCGAGTCTCCTGTTTTCAATGCGTTTATGCCCACCTAAAATCGGAACTATCGGAATATATATTGGGTCGCACCTTATCGCTATGCAATTTGCGCATAGTAAGGATCGCTCGTGGTAAGGATCGCTCGTGTTCGCCTTGATTTTTCATCGCTCACGAGCACGCCCTGTCGAAAAGACCGGGCCTTCTGGCTTGAGGGGCAATGTTTGCTGCCATTCCTGAATTCGTCTTTTAAGCAAGTGAACGACTTCAGGATGCTCTGCAGCACAGTCAGTCGATTCCTTTTGATCTTCTGTGATGGCATACAACTCAACGTGACTGAGGTCTGCATTGCTGATCAACTTCCAAGGGCCATCCACAACCGCATATGACCCCCAGTGATATGGCCGATTTTTGGGAGCGGGCCACAACGAGCTTGCCTTCCAGAAAAGGGGGTTTTTTCTCGCGGGAGTTGACTTCCCGCATAATGCGCTCACCTGACTGACACCATCGGGAACGTATTCTTCTGGCATAGTCGCACCAGCAAATTCACAAAACGTTGGCAAAAGATCGACAGCTGAAATCAGCGTCTGATTGTCCACGATCCCGGCAGGAATTTTATCTGGCCATCGTGCAATGAAGGGCACACAAATTCCTCCTTCAAACAACGCTGCCTTGTACCCCTTTCGGCCACCAGTGACGCCTTTGGATGCTCCAATACCAAACCCGGCACCCGTTGCTGTGTCGTATGACAAGTTCAGCTCTGTTGGATTGGCTGCTCGTGCAGGTCCATTGTCTGAACTGAAAATCACGAGTGTCTTCTTTGTGAGGCCATTTTTATCCAACGTATTTAGGAGTTGACCAATCCGATCATCGGCGTGGGCGAGTGTCGCAGCATAGATATTGTCAGCGTCATCAAGATCCTGAAACCACCAACGGTACTTCGGGAGCACATGGAATGGCGTATGTGGCTCGTGCATCCAGAGATTAATGAAAAAAGGTTTCTGTTGTTTTCCTGCCTCTTCAATAAGTGCAATCGCCTGATTCACATCATCATGAACAGGCATCTGTTCACCGGCACAGTTGAATGCACCGTATGCATCGTAGCCATATTCACTTGGGAGAGGTGAATCAGGAATCATGTCGTTGGCGAGGTGCCATTTCCCAAAGTGCCCGGTCATGTACCCAGCTTGCTGCAACATACGAGGCAGCAACGGCGCAGCCGGATTAAGCCAGTCAGGCATATTGCGACGGGCATTTTGTTCAACCCATGCAAAATGTCCATTGATATTATATCTGGCAGGAAAGTGTCCTGTCATCACGGCAGTACGACTCGGAGAACACACACCACTGGCAACGGTGAACCGATGAAAGTCAGTCCCCTCGCGTGCAAGACGGTCAATATTTGGTGTTTTTACATACGGATGACCATGGCAACTCAGATCGCCCCATCCCCAATCATCAGCAAAGATAAAAATAATGTTGGGCTGTTCAGCGGCACACGCTGCACTTCTCTCCAACACCCCAAACAGAGCCAGGAGTAAACTGAACATACGCAAGGCGTTTCTCGACATAACTGCATTCCTTTCTCATACCAACAACGATCGGCACCGCCACATTTAATCTCTCAGTTCGATTAACTGCAGAACTTTCTCGACGTTGTCTGCCATCAAGGCAATCTTTTGATTCGTAGCTGCATCGAAGACAGTTATTTCAAAGGTTGCAATCTTCGACCACTCAAGTTCTTTTCCTTCCGGCCCTTTAAAATCTTCCCGTCGCAGAACTATTGCCTGTGGGCCTTGACCCTCAACTGTCTTTCCGGCTGAAAAACTTCCAATATTGTTCGGACGACTGAGAAACCCACTGTCGGTGCGCAACCGAACATTCAACTTCTTTCCGAAAGGATTAATGACGATTGCCAGTTTCTTTGTTTTCTTTCGATCAAGCCGAGGACTTTGAAATTTATATGTCTTTATTGTCTGCTGATCGCGCGAGGACCAATTGCTAAAACCATTTTCAAAATCCTCTACTGACTCATGAGGATCTGCCAAACTAACAAGGGACTCGAGGTTCACTTTTTCTGGAATGAACGAATGCTCGACCGAGTTCAGGGTATATGTTGACGTTTCACCACGCTCCAACGTCTGAACATGCCCAAGTTTGTACCGACACAGTGCAAAGACATACAGCGGCAGATCTTCGAAGACCGGAACCTTGACTGATAATGTTTGCCCGTCCTGCTGGGCTTGAGCCCGCTCCCAGAATCTTGTCCGCGGATTGGAGTCGTAGCTAAAATAGATTTCCGTTGCAACAAGTCGATCTTGATCTTCTGGCGTGACAGCAAAAGATGCTGTGCCACCTGCCACAGAAAAGGTTGACGGTGGTGTCACAGGAATATGCTGATCAACACCTTTGAGATACTGGTCGAACCAAAGATTCAGCATGACCCATTGCTCAGGCGCAGGCCCATGGTTTTGATGCAGATTCGTGCTCACCCGCCAATCCGAATGTGGCACGAGAGCCATTGACCGATAAATTCGATCGAACACGGAATGGAAGTCATTTGTCGAACTAATAAAGCACACTGGACAGCGAACAAACGGCCAGTACGCGCTGGCATCGATGGTTGCCTTATAAAGTTCCAAATTCTGAAAGTGAGCCCGAATTGAACTTCCTTCAATTCCGCCAGGAAAGTCAACGTATTTAAACCCTGTTCCTCCCACGAAAGGCACCACGGCCTTTAGGCGTGAGTCAGTAGCTGTGAGGGCAGTAATCATGCCTCCCATTGAAAATCCTGAAAGGCCAATCCGGTCAGCGTTGACTTCGGGTTGCTGTTCGAGAAATGTAATGCCGCGTCGTGCGGCGACCGATAACAGAAACCAGTTGGCATTCCGGGGGCTTGGAACCGGATCAAGTGAGTACTCATCAGGCAAAAGGCTTCGCTTCCATCCCTGCCGAAGAGCCTTGCTATAAAACCGGGGACCCTGTGTTGGGTCAACGTTGCCCCAATCGGTATTGATTTCAATTCCGTCCTCAAGTGGACGTCCGAGCCAATTGATATCAATGGATGCGTAGCCCTGACGTGCAAAATATTCCCCACGATGACGATCGGCTCGTTGGCCACCGCCGTGTGCCCATACAAAAGCCGGAAGCTTCTTTTTACCTGCAGGCAAACAATAGTATCCCGCAATCCGAGATTCTTTGCCTTTCAATGTGCCTACGGTAAACGTTACATACCGGGTAATAACCCCGTCATTTTCCCACTCCTGAACAACCTCAATATCGAGTGGCTCATGTCGTGGGTCGTAGTCTTTCCAAAGGGCAACCGCAGTCTTGGGGACATCAGAAGATGCGTACGGCTCAAAAGTGTCTTTGGCATTGAGTTCCGTACTCACCACACTCAGAATACAGACAGCACACACGATGTGGCTCAACCAAGAAAAGAGACGCACACTACGGAATTCTTGATTTCGTAACAACCCAATCATCAATTGTATCTTTTTCATTCGGGTGCCTCATCTATTCTGCGAAACGATTTATTTTCTGTCCGAGTTGAACAAAGAAGCACTCGGCCGTCTATCAAGTCTTTACGTGATACCGCTTCGAGGGTCACTTCCATAGACGCGAACAACCTCCGCTCGCAATGCGAACCCCACCCACCACGAATAGCGTTTCTCAACGTACCCCAAGTTCTGAACCCGCTCACTGAGGGAAGTCGAATGTGCTCATAACCTCTCCGGTTACCGTACGATGATGGAGCTTTAACGTACTTTTCTTTCCTTTGGATTCAAGATGGCCAGACAGAAATCCACCAGCGACTCGAAGGAATTGATGCGACGCTCGCTCGTCTCCTTTTTTCCAACCCAACTGATGCTTTTCACTACCTGGACCACACCCAAACTCCCAGAGCCCTGTCTCCGTATCAACTGATGCATACTGCCAATGCCGGTCACCACACAGCACAATGACTCCATCAACGGATGAAAACTTCTGTCGCAACTGCTCACCCTCATGGGCAAAAATCGTATTGGCATGATTGTCTTTTTTCCCACTCCGATCAGGCCCCACAATCGGGGTTGGGCTAAAGACAAGTTTGAACGATGCAGTAGACGCATCAAGTGTCTGAAAAAGCCAGGCTTTTTGTTCGGCTCCAAGAATTGTTTTCTCAGGTCCATCGGCCATGGTATTTGGGCTTCGAAAATCACGACCCTCAAGAAACCAGACCTGCAGGTCTTCCCCCCACTGAACCGTCTGATAACGAGGTGTTCGTGAAGGAAACTGCTCCTCATTAAACAGTCGAACTCCTTCCTCGAACGTGACGGACCCATATTGCTGCCCAGGCCAGCAATCGTTTTTTAGCGTGTCGTGGTCATCTTTCAGGAAATAGGTTGTGTGGCTCGTATAGAAAGATCGGTTATCGGGCAATGCAAAAATTCGGCCCCATTTGAATCGCATCAATTCCTTCGTGAGCGCCCACGGCTCAGGCTTGTCGTAATACTCAATGTCTCCCGCGTGGACAAGAAACGAGGGATTGATCTCCTCCATTGCTGGGTAAATCTTATGTCCCTGCAAGCCGTTATCAGAGCGAATAAAATCATGGCAGGTCGTCATACAGAAGGTGAGATTTGTTCTTTCATTTTGTGCTGGTGCTGTCTCAAAACTACCGCGAAGGATTGCCGTCGTCGCCTGACTGCCAGGCTTCCGTACTTCCAGCACTGCAACGTAGCGAGTACCAGGTGAAAGCCCTTCAAGGTGCCACTGCGCTGTAAAGTCTTGGGCCGCAGTTGTTTTCTTCCACCGGGTCATTTCCTTTTTTGCTTTGAATCGCTTTTGAGGGAAATAGATAAGACGAACTTCACCGGCTGCGCCTGGGCACGCTCCTATCATGTCGCCCAAAGAAGCCCCTGAGGGCAGCTGATCCGATAGATATTCCGCTGCATCTTTTGTTTCTTCCAACACTTTCGCCTGTTTTGTTGAGAGAGACTGAAACTTCTGACCTGTGGAATTCATCTCTGGGAACTGTGTCGTTCGTGTCCAGATACTGATCGAATTTTGATCAGCCCAACAATTTCTCATCCCATCGGCAAGAAAAGGACCGGTCCGTACCAACGGCGCTTGGCTCTTTGGTGTGAGTGCAACAAATTGAAACTTTCGATATGAAACGTGCCCACCATGGTCCGTCAGCATAATTTGGCTTTTTATCGAAGACTGTCCAAAGTCGTCGAAACCTGCGAATTTACTCAGTGCAATTGTTCGTTCCCACTCCGGCCCCTCAGCGAGTATTGAGGAAACCAATGAACCATTGAGATAGTGCTCAACCGTTGATCCATTGGCCACAATTTTTGCAACATTCCACTCTCCCGGCGGATTCACGAACCTGTCTGAATCAGCAGCCGCGAGATCATAAATCGCTCCTGTTGCATGGAGTGCATCCGTGCTGGGTTTTCCGTCATAAATCTGATACTCAAAGCCCCAATGCCCAGAGCCCTTGTACGCCGAGTTCCAATATGGTGCCCCATGTTTGCGAACTCGATACTTGACACCACTATTAACTTTTTCTGCAATCTTCCACTCAAAAGAAAGTTCAAAGTCAGACGGAACCGGTTCACTTAAAATGCTTCCAGTGGCACCAGGGCGAACAAGCGAGATTTCTCCATCACGAAATTCCCACCCGGTCAATTTGTCTGACTGTCTCAGAGATTTCCAGAAGGTGGGGTCTGCCCAGGTTGCTGGATCATCGAAGCGGGCTTCCGCTGCCAAGCAGATACTTGCGCTGAACAGCAAGCAGCCAATTGCAACAAATGCGGTATATCGATAGATCTGATTAAGAATGAAACTCATGGCTACCTTAGATAAAATGCATGCTCTTCCACATTGCTGCCTACAGAATGTTCAGTCTACTCAATGCTTACACGACTCCAGCCACCTTTGTTCGCCAAGACGTACCAACAAAGCTTTTGACTCAATTTTTGAACGTTTCCTGCATGTACTCAAGGGCATGGACATCATGCTGTCACTGAACCGCTGGAAATACGCCTCCAGTGCCGATCTCCCACCCCCAACCCTTGGGCACAGATCCACCTCCTTTGTAATCAGCACTTGGTTTTAGGGGCGGTAGTGAGTCAACAAAGTGGTCGTACTGCTCAACCATATGTTTCACAACCTCTGGATGTTCTTTGGCAACATCTTGTGTTTCTTTCGGGTCATGTATCAGGTCAAAGAGCGTCCATACGCCGTCCGTCTTAATCAATCTCCAATTTTTCCAACGCACTGCATAGATATTTCGCCGAGGCGCATCAGTCGGATCGGCATTATGCCAAAACAGGTACTCATGTGCGTCTCCTTGAAAGTCCCCGGTGAGAAATGGCAGGAGGTTCTTCCCGTCACATCGAACAGGCAGACGAAGCCTGGCAGCAGCAGCAACAGTCGCATAAAAATCAATTGTTCCCATCAACCCAGAATACGTCTCACCGGCTGGAATTTTTTGAGGCCACGTAATAATTGTCGGAGTATGCACCCAACCCTCTTGTTGTGTGTACTTTCCTTTCCCACCTCGATACGGTTCAGATGTTCCACCCTCGGTAATATTTGCTCCGTTATCACCGGTAATCAGAATGAGTGTCTCTTGCTCAATACCGTGCTTGCGTAGAGCAGTAAGAAGTTTCCCAACAGCGTCATCAACAGCAATAACAGCACCATCATAAGCGGTACCCTTCCCGTCCGGAATACGGTCTCTGTACCGTTGTGGTGTTTCCTTCACTTTGGAGTGCACCGCAAGTGGCGAAAAATACAAAAAGAATGGATGCCCTGCGTTGCGATTAACGAACTCAACCATGGAATCACCGTTGAGATCCGTCAGATAGGCTTTGCTCCCATCTTCTGTTTCACGGATGTACTGCGTTCCCGGCGGATCTTTGGCGACTTCCATAAAACCGCGCTCATGGGGGCCTTGCCCAACGCAGCCAATATCCCACTTGCCAATCTGACCAGTGACATAGCCTGCGTCTCTCATGAATTCAGCCAACGTTGGATGATCTCTTGGTATGGGCAGCCCCCGTGCCATCCCCGATTTCCCAAACCGTTGGGCGTACATCCCGGTCATCAAAGCGCAACGACTTGGCGAACATGGTGGATTCGTAATGTATGACATGGTGCAACGGACACCGTGTGATGCGAGACTATCGATGTTGGGCGTCGGTATTCTTGTGTTTCCAAAACACGCAAGGTCACCATATCCAAGGTCATCAATAAACAGAATGACAACATTCGGCTTCCGTGGGGCTTCTTTGGCGAGTGCACCCTCCCACTGAAAGGCACTGCAGCACAGCATGAGACTCAAGATAAGAGCTTGAACACGCATTCTAACCTGACCTTAAATTGGGGAATAAAAATCACACCCGGATATAACTCTGACCTGATGGCCACCCTCATACGGTGTCGACTCTGACTTGCGATGCTCAGAATCAACGTCTCTCCAGCGGGCTCATTGCTGTGTCCCGGGGTCACTGCCAGCCATAAACTGAAAATTGGTCTGTTTTTCAAAACGGCTGGAAACTTCCCCAGCCATCACGGGTGCACCCTCAACAGGAAGCATCCGCATGGGCTGACCGACAGACAGGTCAAGTTTTGACAGGTCGACCCAGAAAACATTCGGCGTATCTGTCAATTCAAAGTAGTAGGTACGCCGTTTCTGATCAGCAACGATACGCCAGAGTGTTGCTGCTACATTTGGACTCCCGGAACGCTCTGCACCAATTGGCACCGACACGTTTCGTATAATTGAGAACATGCTGGCAATCTGCTTCGTCTCATCAGATGTCTGCGGAGCTTCTCCGAGATAGTAGCTTGCCCTGACAAAGCGATCAGCGGGCCGTTCTGTTCCCGGCAACATAATGCTCCCACCCACCTGTTGCCAGTAGCCATTAAGTGCCAACTGCTGATCATACGGTGGATCGTTGGTCATCACGCTGTACTGTTTCCCATGATGAACAACCAGTTTGCCATCAATGTATTCAAAAATGGCAGAGTCTCCGGTTGCATCAGCAAGAGAGAGGTGTACCGTCCCTGAATGTCCGCCAGGCAGTATCAATACACCAAGCTGAAAGGGTTCGTCTTGAAGCGCCTTCACTGCTTCGTCGACTGTTGCAAAGGTGTCGAGCACATACTGACCCCAGGCTCCTATTGAGAGGGTAGGCCGAGTGCCATCAAACTGCGGATAGACACTGCTTGAGAGATAGAGAACATTGACCACAAGCCCCTTCTCATTCATGCCATCAGCCACAAGTGTGTCGTAGCAGGTCGCGACAACACTCCCGTATTTTGATGTCCACTTGAGTGACCGAGCACCAGCATTTCCATCTCGCTCAAGCCCAGCGGGGAAAGCCCACAGATTCACCTCCAACGACTGCGCCCAGTCCATGGTGCGTGCAACCACAACCGCACCGTCAGGCCCGCGATAGAGAACCCTGGAGCATGCAGCCACAGGAGTTGCAGCCAGACTTAAAAAGATACCCAGAAGACAACAAACAGTCTTTGACACACGATTCCAGCGGCTCAACGTTGAAAACATACTATTTCTCTCACTTCGGTTTGTCCTGATTGCTCACCGTTCCAGTAGGACATAATACTCAATCTCCCTTATGATTTCCCAAACAAAGGATTTGGCTTTTTCACAACTCGAGACATTTCATTCATGCATTCCATTCGTAATACTATTTTTTCGACACCAACGACCTTGCTGGCGATCGCTGTAATCCTTTGTTTTTCTATACAGGCAGCCGTAGCTGGTGATTGGCCACAGATTCTCGGCCCGCATCGAACCGGCATCGCCGATCCTGACGAACGACTAGCTAACACATGGCCGGCAGCTGGCCCACAAGAAGTCTGGCGTCGTCCCGTTGGCAGTGGGTATGCCGGCATCTCCGTAGTCGACGGGACCGCTTTTCTCTTTCACCGAATCGATGATCGTGAAATCACTGAAGCTCTGGATGCAACCACCGGAAAAGTCATCTGGAAAACTGATCATCCGACCCGTTTTCGACCGCAGGTAGGTGGTGGTGATGGCCCTCTATGCACACCGACAGTTTCCAACAACAGAGTTATCACATTTGGAACGCAAGGAATGCTGACATGCCTCAATGCACAAACAGGTGCAATCCTGTGGCAACACCGCACCCATGAAGAATTCGATGCGGGTGAGGGGTATTTTGGCTCCGGGTCGAGCCCTCTTGTGATTGACAACCATGTTGTCGTGAACATAGGCGGCCGTAACGGCGCAGGCGTGGTTGGCTTTAACTTGGCTACTGGCAACGTTTCCTGGGAAACAACAGATGAACCATCAAGTTATGCTGCCCC
>JAQWMC010000106.1 GCA_029246985.1 Pirellulales bacterium | reverse complement strand
GTAGCAATAAATCCAGTCACGTGTGCGGCCTGGTTTGCCTTCACACTGGGGCCAAAAACTCCAGCCATCTCCGTCATCAATCTGTTTTGCAGGAAGCTGCGCTGCGTCCACTATTGTTGGGAAAATATCAGAGAAGCAGATGAGATCATTTATGACCCGGCCACCTTGAATCTGGCCAGGCCAATTGACTATGAGTGGCACGTGTGTTCCGTAGTCGTGCGTATAACCTTTGCCGCCCTGAATTGCCTCGCCATCGAGCTCAGACGTCAATTGGGCGTTCGTACCATTGTCGCTTGTAAAGAGAATAAGGGTTTGCTCGCGAATCCCTAATGACGTCAGCGTGTCTTCCAGGCGGCCGACGTTCTTGTCGATGTAGTGCACCATGTCGATAAAGTTTTTTTTACTATCGGTTGATTGCGGGTCATCGCTGTCCGGAGTGACGTCAAACGGATTGTGCGGGAGAATCATCGGGAAATAAACAAGAAATGGATCTGCTTGTTTTCTCTTTATAAAGTCAATCAGGAAGTCAGTGGTAATGTCCGGGCCGTAGCTTTTTTCGGGGAGATCAAGCAGTTTGCCATCTTGCACCAATGAAGGATCCCAGTAGCGATTTCTGCCACCACCGGGAATATTCCACAAACAGTGCGTGTCAAAGCCTGCTTGCTCGGGAGTGATGCCATCCTTTCCTGTAAGTAACTGCCATTTGCCTGCAACGGCTGTGTGATAACCGTGCTCCTGGAAGTAATTTGCGAATGTGGGCTGGCCTTCTGGATACACACCAAAGTCAAAGTAATTAAATACGTTTGACTTTCCAGACATGAGATTCACTCGGCTCGGTGTACAAAGGGGAGTCGAGTGGCAGTTCCCGAATCGAACTCCGTTCGCTGCGAGTGCATCAAGACGTGGAGTCGCGTACTCTCGACTCCCGTACGAGCCAAAGCATTCAAAGCCGACATCGTCACAAAGAATGAGGATGACATTCGGCTTTTCAGCTGCTTGGATTTGGTGCGTACAAAAGAAAACAAGAAGAGTCGCAAAGCAAAAGAACGGTTTCATAAAAGATCTGACTGGAGAAGGTTTGTGCTGGTCGCTTGGGGGCACTCAGAGTCCAAATTCTTTGAGCTGAATGGTTTGGAAGACAAGGTCAGCCCTGGACGACTCGTACAGAATTCCAAGTGTATTGTTATCTATCATAACGAGTGAACTGTATGCACCACCTTCCCCGTCAAGCAGAATCTGCTTGGCCCATGTTGTTCCGTCGTCGAGGCTCATCTGAACGGTCATGTTTTTTCTTTGTGATTTGTGATGAGGGTTAGAGAAAAATAACACAGTTCGGTCGTCACTCAGACGGTGGGAGATCAAACTGCCCATGCACACAGGCTCAGGGAGGGCACCATGGTCAGAGTTGTGTACCGTCCAGTGAGCACCAAGGTCAGAAGTAATGCTCACCGCCCGGCCATTTGTTTCTGATTTGTCTTGACGGTTTCGATTGTCGCGGCTGTTGAGCATAAGTGACCCATCAGACAGTTCCACGACAGCAGACTCGGTCGTATTTGATCGAGCAGGGCTGGATACCGTCCATGTTTTGCCGTGATTGTTGCTCCACGCCAGATTGGAAAAAGGTGTGCCAGCCGCATCGCGACCCTGAGTCGGAATCACTAAGAATCCATTGGAACACGTGATGCCGTTGCCAGGCGCTGGTGCAAACAGGAACCATTCAGGGTTTTTGAGTTGGGAAGTCCAGTTTTCAGGTTGGGTCCAGGTCTTGCCATCATCGTGAGACCGCACAGCCATGAATTGTGATGATTGTGCTGGTTTAATTCCTGGTTCAGATCCACCTTCTCGCCATTGATGTGTTCCGGGTTTTGCGTGAGTCCATAAAGCCGTCACAAAAATGTCACCTGTGGTTGTATCGATCAGAATGTTTGGGTCTGAGCACCCGTTCTGATCCTGCGGCAGACCTCCGAACTCTCCCATGTCCATGATCGGTCGGGGAGATTCCCAAGTTTGACCACCATCTGTGGAACGAGATAAGCCAATGTCGATATGTGCTTGAAGATCTCGCCGGCTGGTATATCGCATGTCATAGACGGCGAGTAATGTTCCGGTCTTCGTTCTGGCAATCCCAGGGATACGAAATGTATGACAACCAACGTCACCCTGGCGATGAATGACAACATAAGGGCGTTCAATATCTGCTGAGAAACACGATTGGGAACAGATTGCGATACCTATGATCACAAAGGCATTCAAAGCAAGTCGATTCATCATGGAGGCTCTACTTGTTATGGAACTTGATGGTCGGTGTTCTCTAATTCGTTGATGGCTCTATTTGCGACTCGAACAATGTACTTGTTCGGCTGGTTCAGCAATGCCTGCTTTAAAGAGGGGAGTGCCGGGCGGGCCTCGTCGTCCATTTCATCGAGAACAATTGCAGCAGCGAGCCGCCCCCATTGATGATCGCTTTTTAGCTCGGCCTCAAGGGCCGGCAGCGCCTCTTCGGGAGAGCCAAGTTTGGCAACGGCCCTGGCTGCTGCGATGCGTACACTCGGTGATGGGTCGTCGAGGCATTCTGTGACACGTGTGAGGGTGCCCTTGGCTGGAGCACCGATATTCCCAATGCCCGTCGCTGCCCAGTACCGTATCGATGCGTCCTTGTTTCTAAGGGCACCAAAAAGTTGCGGAATGGCTGCCGGCCCATCTGACGCAGATGTGGCAATGTCGACGAGCGTCGCAAGGCGATTTTCGACAGGTGAGTCTCCAGGGGTGCCGTGCAATATTTCGAACCGTGAGCCTGCATCCTGTTCAAGATTTTCAATTTCGGCCTCTGGGATCAGTCCGATGTCACCAATCTCGTTTTGCCACTCGGAGAGTGCGTGCCGCATTTCACCAAGCCTCTGAGAAAACGCCGGATCGCCTACAAGGTTATATATTTCAGATGGATCTGCGTGTGTGTCATAGAGTTCTTCAACCGGTTTCTCTTTGGCTGAAAATAATGCCATCACTGGTTCAAGCTGACCGGAGGCTTCCTTCTTGCGAATCTCTTGCATCGTCGCACCCTTCTCGGGTGTATTCATGTATTGATAGTATGGCTTGAGTGGTTCGAAATTTCGTATGTACCGATACTGTGTATCTCGGACTGTTCGGATGATGTCATACCGTTCATCCATTCTGTCGCGTGCGCCGTAGACAAAGTTTCTGGGTGGACTGAGGTGTTTCCCAAGGAATGCTCGGCCTTGCAAATAAGGTGGGATGTCAATGCCCGCGAGATTAAGCACAGTGGGTGCGAAATCAACGGAACTGACAAGTTGGTTGTCGACAGAAGCCACTTCAACTTGATTGGGTTCTCGGAACGTCTTGGGAGTTCGGATGATGAAAGGTATGTGTGTTCCTGAGTCATAGAGCCATCGTTTGGCTCGTGGAAGACCGACTCCATGATCTGACCAGAAAAAAATTATTGTATTTTCATATTCGCCAGCATCTTTGAGCTGCTGGATAAGATCACCTGCCCAGACATCCATTGCAGTGATCAGTTCATAGTTGCGTTTCCAGTCTTCTCGGGTGATGGCAGTGTCTGGGTAGTAAGGAGGGAGTGTCGTCAGTTCTTTTGGGTTTTGGCGCTGAGAAGATTCGAGTTCTTCGGTAACGGAATTATATTTTGACTCTGAAGCAATTCCGCTTTCGTGACACCCTGTGAAATTGAAGACAGCAAAAAACGGTTGTGATTTTTGAGGCCTATTCTTCCAGTGTCCCTTCGCACCAGATATGTCCCATATCTCTTTTTTTGCTGGTTTTGAAAACTGATAATCGGTCTTGCTGTTATTTGTGCAGTAATACCCAGCCTCTCGAAGAAGCACAGGGAACGGTTCCAGCCATGTTGGGATTGTTGCGTTACAACGCATGTGGTGTGTGCCGATACTGTTTTGATACATCCCGGTAATGATTGCCGAGCGACACGGCGCACAAACCCCAGCGGTTGTAAATGCATTGGTGTAGCGAGTGCCTTCTCTGGCGAGTCGGTCGAGGTTAGGCGTGATGGCGTGTGGGTCACCATAGCAGCCCAGATGCGGGCTGATGTCTTCGCACGAAATCCACACAATATTGGGTTGCTCAGCCATCGCAACTGATGAAAGCGTGCATGGCACAATAGCAAACAGAGCGATGAATAGACGAGACATTCAAGCGGCTTTCTATCAGGGTGACGGGTTTCGTTCTGGTTTCCGGTAAAGAAATGCATCTGACGTAAGAAGTGACGTGAGAAGAGCCTTCATGCTGCCCCCACTCGATTTGTATGCCTTGTGTGCATCCTGAAGAACGACGCGGTCGTGGAGTGTTTCATTTCGTCCCATCCAGAATCGAAATGCATGGCGTACGAACACTTGCTCTGCGCGTTCGCTTGTAGCAAGGCGTTGGATAAGGTCGAGTGCATTCTCGACTGGACCATCGAGACTTGCATCACCAGAGTTGATGATTTTACCGGTCGTATCTACTGGTCGATCGAGTTCTGATGTTCGGAAGAGTCCTGCATGGTTGTACATTTCGAACGGAAGGCCAAGCGGGTCCATTTTCTGATGGCATGTCCAGCAATAGTCTTGCTTTGTCACTTCCATTCTCTCACGCAAGGTTTTCGTGGGTTCATCTGGCAGCATGGCATCAACAGTGATGGGCACGTCAGGAAGACCACCGCCGAGAAGTCGCTCCTGAATCCACCGACCTCGGCGTATTGCATGATTGTCCATGGCATCAGAGTGAGAAACGAGCCAACTTGGATGGGTGAGAACGCCCAAACGCTGGCCTTCAGGTGCCTGTGCCAAAATTCGCTTGGGGCTGAGTGATCCGGCACCAAAACTACGGTGGCTTACTCGTGCGAAGATTTCAGGACCTTCGAAAGGTACTTCCTCTACATACAAGTTAGTTGTAGGAAAGCGTTTCTTGTTCTTCTTTTTTGGAGGCTCCTTGCCAGGGTTTGCAGCTATCCATGCGTTTCGCTCTGCTTCTTCCAGAAGCTTCTGCTCCTCAGCGAGTTTTTTTTCCACAATTTTCAGTGCTGCTGTGTCAGCCTTCGTGCGTGACTGTCCAAAGTACTCGCTGTCATTGTTAGTAACAATTACTTTTTGTGTGGTCAGTAGTTGTCGCAGGACGTCACGGTCCTCCTTGAGAATCAACTCAATGAGTCGGTCGGTGCTTGCTGAGGCCTCAAACATTGAGCGATAGTGACGTCCCCTGGTTTTTCCACTGATACCCGTTGTTATTAGAGACCGGGTATCCTTGCAGATATATCCTCCTTGGTCGTAGTCAAAGTACTCTCTAAAAAATTGCAGGATCTGTGGTTTTCGGATGCTGTCATCTGTAAGCATTCGTTGTACTTCACGTTCGACATCGTCTCGAGTCCGCATGGTGCCGTTGAGGACACTTTTCTTGAGATCCTCATCTGGTTTGATGTATCGAAGTGCATGATTTACGGACAGTCCTAGCTCCCAGTCTTGAAGCATGATTCGTCCGAATGAATCGGGTGTTCCATATTCAACAAGTTCAGGACGAAAGAGTGCATCACGGTCGAGAAAAATTGCTGAGAGACCAAGAACCGCACCGTCTTTCTGGCCAAGTTTGTGAATTGATTCTTTGACTATCGACAGGTAGCGATCAGATTCAGATGGCTGTGGTGGCCGAAACGTAAGTGCTTCAAACAGATAGTTGACGGCCTTTCTCAGACAATCGTCTGTTGCAGAAGGTGTGTCTATCGCTGCGATGACTGGTGTTAACGGTCGGACAGTCTTCGTGCTGTAGACCAGGCTCGATGGAAGCCCGCGATTGTCACCTGGCACATACTTTTTGAAGTAGGCTGCTGGGTCATCGGTAATCTGCTGAGGTGCAGCTATGCTCAGAGGTCCATAAGCCATGTAGCGCAGTATGTCACTTGCCGTACTGAGGAGTTGCGTTGCTTCTGCACTGTTTACCGAGTACAGGTCAGGATAATTTTCAAAGCCATGCTCTCGTGCTGACGACAACACGGAAGGAATACTTTTTACGGCCGTAGCATAGGCAACCGTCCCTCCTTGCCACTGAATAATTCGGTCGGTGCCAAAGTAAAGCTTCAGTTCTCCACCATGGTTCGTTGGTACCTCATCACCATGCGTTCGAAGGCCAGGTTTGCTTGCATCGTAAGCAGGCTCCGTATTAATCAGTTCATTGAGCCGAGTGATATGTTCCTGAGGAGTCACTCGCCAGAGTCGTGCCGGTGAAAATGTTGGTTCGATTTCGAGATCGTCAGGGAGCGGGCCGAATAAAAGATCATGAGGAACAAAGTTTCCTTTGGTTGGGTCACGATAAGCCCGGAAGCCACCGCTCTCTGTCATGGTCGCGTCGAGGTTGTGCACAACCCAGTCCCGGAATTGAAGGCGGTCTGATACTGGCGGTTGCTCGGCCTCTTGTGGTGGCATCTCCTGGAGTGAAACCTGAGCCCAGATAGACCTCCACGTTGTTGCGTTCGCTTCATTCATGGCACCAAGAGTATCGAGCGACAGACCGGCCTCAGGTTCACTGCCGCTGTGGCAATCCAGGCAATGCTCATTCAGGAACGGCTTGCCGAATGACTCGAAATTTCCGGGTATAGCACTGCCGGGAACGTAC
>JAQWMC010000075.1 GCA_029246985.1 Pirellulales bacterium | reverse complement strand
GTGTTGAGAAAATGGTTGACACCCTAGGACTTTTAGCAGAAGCAATCCAATTGGCATGCGAATTGGGTTATGACGTTCGAGAAGAGCCACTTGGCGACACCGCAAGTGGTGAGGTTCGTATTGGTACTGACCGACACATTCTCTTAAACGTTTCAGACCTTCCTGCCGATCAGTTGCAGCAACTTACGAAAATTTTGGCAGCTGACGACCGTTGGAAAAATGTGCCGGTTAGTCATCTCCTGAAGCGAACGCTTCGCACCGACTGACTTCTCGCGAAGAAGCTACTCCACGGTTTTTTTCTCGGCTGTGCAGTAAAGCTGGTTGTGCGTAATAAATTGCTCGACATCTCGGGGAATGCGGAAGCGTGTGCTGTGTCCGGATGCTATTGATTCGCGTATCTGTTTCGCCCGGATGCCAATGCCAGGAACCTGAATTCGCTTTGTTTTTATTTGTTTCGACTGCTCGTTACTAAGTAGTGCCTTGAGTCGAGGGTCTTGAAGCGTCTTTTTGATGTCATCAATGCCGTCACGTTCAATTGCAAGAATTGTGACGGCGCTGAGAATTTCATGTGGTTTTTTCCATGACGGGAGGTCCGCAAGAGCATCGGGTCCGAGTATGAGTGAAAAGTGATCTTTTGGGTATTGAGTGACAAGGTCATTCACTGTGTCGACGGTATAACTAATTCCACCACGTTCGCATTCATTGAGAGAAACCTCAAACTTGTCATGACTTGCTAAAGCGAGTCTAAGCATTTCAACTCTATCTGTACAGTGCGCCAGAAGACTGTTTTGTTTATGTGGAGGGGTTGCCGCGGGCATAAAGAGCACGCGGTCAAGGTGGGCCTGTTCAAGGCAGCACTCGGCTATGATCAGATGTCCAAGATGGACCGGATTAAAGCTACCACCGAAGATTGCCAGTTCTTTTGCCATGACTGCCGCTTTTTGAACGTATTTCGTTACTATCTGTGGTAGGAAGCCCACTCACTACTGTTCTTAGTTGTACTGTAAGTATGCCGTCTGATTCGTCACCTCAGCGCGAACTTTTTACGAATCGCCCAGTTTGGGAAGAGGACGACGTACGGAATGGCGTAATTGCAACTGTCGTGTTGCCAGAAGGCGTTGAAAAGCCGCTTGATTATCTTGTGCCAAACGAGCTGGTTGCAGAGGTAGAGCCAGGCCGTCGCGTTCACGTGCCACTTGGTAAAGGCAATCGGCGAAGATTGGCGTATTGCGTTGCTGTGCGACATGGAGAGTTACCACAGCATCTACTCAAGTCGGTGGTTGGTGTGGAGGACGAGAAGCCACTTCTCTCGGAAAGGATGCTCGAACTCACAGGCTGGATGGCTGATCGTTGGATGGCGCGTCGAGGCGATGTCCTTGAAGCGGTGCTTCCCGCTGGAGTACGTCTTCGCCGTCAAGTGAAACGAGTGCCTGTGTTGGTGGCAACAGGAGAACAGGGTCATCGACGTCCGACAGAAAATCAAAAAAAGATTCTTGACGCAGCTAGTCAGCCCATGCCATTTGATGAACTGCTGAAGGTTACTGGAGTTTCGCGAGGTGTTGTTCATCGTCTACTCAAGGCAGGACTGCTATCAGAGAGTGGGTCGATTGAGCGAGACACCAAAACAGGACCGGTAGATGAGGGGTTTGTGAGTGATGAGCTACCAGTACTTTCCTCTGATCAAGAGAAGGCTCTAGAAGCGATTCTCTATCCGTTACAGCAAGGCGAGCATGAAACAGTCGTACTATTCGGTGTGACTGGAAGTGGCAAAACAGAGGTGTATCTGCGGGCAGTTACAGAAACTATCGCCAGAGGTAAACAGGCGATTGTGCTTGTTCCAGAGATCAGTCTTACTCCACAGACCTGCGACCGCTTTCGGTCACGTTTCGGTAAGGTAGCGGTGCTTCACAGTCATCTCACTCCAGCCGAGCGTCATGCTCATTGGCGAGAGATCGCTGCGGGTCGTGTCAATGTAATCGTTGGTGCTCGTAGTGCGATTTTTGCTCCGGCACCGCGTCTGGGTCTCATCGTAATCGATGAGGAACATGAAAATTCATTCAAGCAGGCGACTTCTCCTCGTTATCACGCCCGGGATGTTGCTGAATGGATTGCACAAAAAGAGAAGGTGCCTCTTGTGCTTGGTTCAGCGACGCCCTCTCTTGAATCCTTTTCGCGATGTCTATCGGGCGACTGGAAAATGTGCCGAATGCCGGTGCGAGTCGGTGGATCAGAATTGCCTGCAGTCGTGACAGTTGACCTACGAGATCGGAAGGCTCGTTCCAAGGGCGCCATAAGCCCACGGTTGGCGGCGGGAATTCAATGGGCATTGAATGCTGGTGGTCAAGTCATGTTGCTGCTCAATCGGCGAGGTTTTGCAACCCATCTGCAGTGTAAATCATGTGGACATGCCATGCATTGTCCGCAGTGTGATTTAGGTCTCACATTGCACCAGCCTGGTAATCGGGGGATCTGTCATGGCTGTGGGCTCGTGTCGGCAGTGCCCGAGTCCTGTCCTTCCTGCGGGATCAAGGAGATCGTTCATCGTGGGACCGGCACACAGCGATTAGAAGACCAAGTACGGTCGCAGTTCCGAGGAGTTCGGGTGGCACGTATGGATACTGACACAATGCGTACTCGCGGAAGCCACGAAAGGACACTCACAGCTTTTCGCAAGCACGAGATTGATTTGCTTGTTGGGACACAGATGATTGCGAAAGGGCTCGATTTCCCGAACGTAATGCTTGTGGGAGTCATCAATGCAGATGCGGCACTTCATTTGGCCGATTTTCGTGCCTCTGAGCGGACATGCCAGCTCGTCACTCAGGTAGCCGGGCGGAGTGGTCGTGGGCCTCGTGGTGGCCGTGTAGTTGTACAAACGAGCACACCAGAGCATCCTGCAATGCGGGCAGCTGCAGTTCATGATTACGAAGCATTTGTTCAAAGCGAACTCCCAATTCGGGAGTCTCTCCTTTATCCTCCATTTGGAAGTGTTATACGAATTGTTGTTCGAGCTGCTGTCAATGATGCCGCTGCTGATTGGGCGAAGTATCTAGTGCAACGACTCACTGAAAGTGCTCGGGAAAGCGATGGGATCCGGATTCTGGGCCCAGCGCCAGCACCAATAACCCGTATCCGTGATCGCTACCGTTGGCATCTGCAGGTGCATGGGCCAGACCCAGGGACGCTTCGAAACCTTGTCCGTCGGAGTACGGCTGGTCTCAAAACCCCAAAAGAAATTGCTTGGATTGTTGATGTTGATCCGGTTGAAATGCTTTAAGGCTTGATTCAAGGGAACACTTTCGATTCTTGGGTTTTTGAAATCATTTGAATGTGCTTTCACACATTCAAAGCGTACTATTGCGACCAGGTGATATTGATTTCGCAGAGTTCCCGGTGATGCGGTAAGATACGGAAAAAGGTAGTGCTATATGGCGTATAGGTCATTTAAAGAAATTCTTGGTGAAACGAGCCTGGAGAGGAAATGTCGCTTTCTCTTCGGTCTTTGCTTGCTCCTTCTTATTACAGGAAGTTTTTGGTGGTACGGCCAACGAACTGAGGAAATCGTCTTCACGACAACAAGGAGTACGGGAAGGCACCTTGTTGACGCAGTGATGATTAATCATCACTGGAAAAATCTTGAGGCTGATAAGAAGTACACAAACCCGATTGAAACACTCGGTAAGATGCTTCAAAATCAGCCCTACAGTTGGAGGATTCTTTCTCCGGATGCTTCGCCTGAGGAGTTGGCTAGCTACACTCGACTCGATGCGGCTGTTCTCGACTATTTTGTTGAGAATCCACCGTCAAAAAAAAGTGATGAGTCATCAACAAGTCTCTTGCCAACATCAGATGAAGAGTACCGAGAATATCGAACTGCTGATAAGAAAGAGTATCACTATTACCAGCCGATTCGTGTCCAGCAGTCGTGCCTCATCTGCCATGAATTTCGTGGCAGTGTTCGAGGGGAGGGCGGAGAGAATCCGCCACCAAACCGTCAGAAGTATGCCGATGGCGATCTTATGGCAATCGTAAAAGTTGTCATGCCAGATGGAATAACACGGCAAGCAATTAATTGGAATCGTGCGATTCTGCTAGCGACGGCAATTATTACGGTATTCCTTGCGATGCTTGCAGCCTATTTGATTGTGCGTTACGTCATTGTGAAGCCACTAGAGCATCTGCGAGATGTTAGTGACGAAGTTCGTCGCGGAAATGTTGACGCAAGGGCCGATATTCATACAGCAGATGAGTTTGAAGAGCTCGGTGTAGCTTTCAATAGAATGCTTCGAGGGCTCGTTGAGTCTCAGGAAGAACTCGAGAAGGTAAATGGCGACCTTGATGGAAAAGTCGATGAACTTGCGCGAGCCAATATGCATCTCTACGAAATGAATCGATTAAAAGGCGATTTTTTAGCCACTATGAGCCATGAGTTACGGACACCGCTCAACAGTATTCTTGGTTTTTCAGATGTGCTTGGGTCAAATCAATTGCTTGATGAGAAGCAGGTTCGTTATGTCGAAAATATTCGGAAGTCCGGCCGCATGCTACTCGAAATGATTAATGACATTCTCGATCTGGCTAAGATGGAGGCAGGCAAAATGGATGTCCGGGCGATCGGTTTTGAACTTGATTCTATTGTTTCGGCGCAGTGCGACATGATTCGGCCGATGGCAGAAAAGAGAAAAATTAATCTCACAATAGTGGTGAGTGATGAGATTCCGAAGATTGAACAAGACCAATCAAAATTGCAGCAGATTTTGTCAAATCTTCTATCTAATGCCGTAAAGTTTACCCCAGAGGGCGGTCAGATTTCTGTTTCCGGCAAGTTGCTTGATGCTGAATATTTTTTACTCGAAGTTTCCGATACCGGGGTGGGCATTGCTCTTGAGGAGCAACAAGCTATTTTTGAAAAGTTTAGGCAGAGCAGTGTTTTTCAGGCTGGTGATGATGCAATGACGCGAGAGATTTCAGGGACTGGGCTTGGGCTTTCGATTGTTCGAGAGTTGTGTCGTTTGCTGGGTGGTGACGTTACCGTAGAAAGTCATCTGGGGCAGGGTAGCAGTTTTCGAGTGCGACTCCCTATTTACCTGAAAGCATGTG
>JAQWMC010000068.1 GCA_029246985.1 Pirellulales bacterium | reverse complement strand
TCTTTCCTCACCATGAAAACGAAATCGCGCAGAGTGAATCGCTCCATGATTGCCCCATGGCCACATACTGGATGCATAACGGACTCATGCAGGCAGCAGGGGCAGCAGGCAAGGTCGGCGGTCGCCCGCGAGATGGCGGCGGCACTCCCGACGATCTAGTCGCTACAAAAATATCAAAGTCGACTGGAGCTGAACCATTCCGAGAACTCCTTGCCCGCCACCGACCGGAAGTGATTAAACTTCTGCTTCTATCAACACATTACCGAAGCCCAATCCATTTTGGTGAAGAACCACTCGGAGAATCTGCTCGTGCACTCGAAGCATTCGAGAGGCTTTTCAGCCGCTATGAAAGGGTCTGTGGAATTTCGTATTACACACTGCCAGCACGCAACCGTTGTGATGGTGATGCTGCTATTTCAGAGTTACATGGAACGGTCGGGGAGCACGTCACAAAATTACGAAATCGTTTCCTCGAGGCGATGGATGATGACTTTAATACTGCGATAGCAGTGGCGACTTTGTTCGACTTTGTACGATTCATCAACAAATTCATTGACAGCGAGGGGCTCGAAAAGCAAACAAAGAAACATGACTTTGAAACGCTTCATGGTCTCATGCACTTAATGCGAGAACTCACGAGCACTCTCGGGCTGTTCCTTACTCCACCGGCAGAAGTACCCTCAGGAACTGATGGGAAATTGTTGGATTCGTTGATGCAGCTAATCATTGAACTACGATCTCGTGCACGTCAGGCAAAAGATTTTGCAACAGCAGACCTCATCCGTGACACCCTGAATGAAGCCAAGATTCAATTAGAGGATCGCGCTGACGGGACTGATTGGACCATCAAATAAATGAGTTCCCAAGACTTTGTCTGTAGGCCCGAAGCAATACTCTTACGTCGCAGGCAGTTCAATTTGAACTGGCTCAGCAGAAGCGTTCTTTGCTTCGCTCGCAGCCATATCACGGATTTCCTGAGATATTTTCATTGAGCAGTATTTCGGACCGCACATGCTGCAAAACTGAGCAGACTTAAACGTCTCTTGAGGCAGCGTTTCATCGTGGTATCGCTTTGCTGTTTCCGGATCCAAAGATAGACGAAACTGCTCATTCCAATCGAAGTTGAAACGTGCATGTGAAAGTGCGTCATCCCGAGTGCGGGCACCCTTCCGATGTCTTGCAAGATCTGCTGCATGCGCAGCAATCTTATAAGCAATGACTCCCTGCTTCACATCCTCTGCATCAGGTAAACCAAGATGTTCCTTCGGTGTCACGTAACAGAGCATGGCTGCACCGCTCCAACCCGCAAGGGCCGCACCTATCGCACTCGTAATATGGTCGTAGCCTGGAGCGATATCAGTGACAAGTGGACCAAGCACATAAAATGGTGCTTCGTCGCACTCTTCCATCTGGCGTTTGACATTCATATCAATCTGATCCATCGGGACGTGCCCCGGGCCCTCAACCATCACTTGACATCCTTTTGACCAGCCACGCCGAGTCAATTCACCAAGAACGTGTAATTCTGCAAACTGGGCCTCGTCACTCGCGTCTGCAATTGCACCAGGGCGAAGACCATCACCGAGACTCCAGGTTACGTCGTACTGCCGAAAAATGTCACAGAGATCATCGAAATGGGTATACAGCGGATTTTGCTCTTTATGAGTCATCATCCATCGAGCAATAAGTGATCCACCACGACTGACGATACCTGTAACTCTATTCATTGTGAGGTGAAGATGTTCTTGTAAAAGCCCGGCATGCACTGTCATGTAATCGACGCCTTGCTGAGCCTGCTTTTCACACATGTCGAGAAAATGCTGGGGCTTCATTTCATCAATATCACCGCCAAGTTCCTCAAGCATTTGATAGATCGGAACTGTTCCGATTGGCACAGGAGACGCGTCAATAATTGCTCGCCGAATGCTGTCTATGTCTTTTCCTGTCGAAAGATCCATCACGGTATCTGCACCGTAGTGAACTGCCATATGAAGCTTCTCGAGTTCTGTTGACTCGTCACTTGTCACCGCCGAATTACCAATATTTGCATTAATTTTTGTCAGTGCAGCGATTCCAATCGCCATTGGCTCAAGGCATTTCGTGAGATGAACCGTGTTGGCAGGGATAACCATTCTTCCACGAGCAACTTCACTACAGACCACGTCTTCTGACAAGTTCTCACGCTCGGCAATGAATTTCATCTCAGGTGTAACTTCGTTCTCACGAGCGCGTTCAAGCTGTGTCATGAATTTTCTCCAAATGATTGGCATGAATGGAAATATGGTGAGCCATATGTCGCCACCACTGTATCACAATGATGAAAAACAGTCTGCTTTCAATTAGCCCGCTAGAGCGTCTTTAAATATTCGAGCACTGCAGTCCTCTCAGATTCGTTCAGCGCCTCAGGAAAGGTATGCCCTCCTGCTGATTTCCCGGGTTTTGTGGTGTCAAAAAATTGCCTTCGCTGCGCAGAAGGCATCCCTTCTGAAACAGCCGCAGCGAACTCCTTTTGGCTGGGTTCCTCAACTTCCAGACCCACTTTTTTCGTATCGTAGCCAACAGGCGTCCGGCACCAAACAGGTGGCCGATTTTCCGGATGAAGAACATGCCATAATGTGGGAACTGAACCATTATGAAAATATGGTGCTGAGGCCCACACTCCATCTAACGGTGGAGCCACGTATCCCTCTGGGCGTTGGCGATCACCTATCGATGCTGCATCACGACCAAAATGACCAAACCAACTCTCGTTAAGCGCATTTCTCTCTACGTTTGTTAGTGCATCAAATCGAACTCGATCAGTCCCAATTTCATCAATGGGAATAACCGCCTCCGGGTATTCATCGCTTTCTCCGTACGACCCGTGGCAGCGACCGCAATGCTCACGAAAGACTACCTCGCCATTGCTCGCCAAGTCTTTATTAACGCTCCAACGCCATTCCGGTGGCTTCAGTGATTCGAGCCAGGCCTCAACATGCTCGAAATCTGGCTCCCATTCCAGAAACTTCTCCGGACCGTTTTCACGAACCAACAGGAATTGCATCAGCATGCGGCTTCCTTGCGGGGCAAAGCCATCAGCGTACAGGGTGTTTCGCTTGCGGTAATGCCACCATGGCGGTGCGTCCATGTCATGGTGAATAAGATCAAACCGGGGGGCCCGCGAGATGATATTCAGGGCTGCGTCCCTGTGATGCATGAGAGCGACACCAAACATAACGGCATTCGTCGTGCCACTCGTGGTGCCAAGTGGCAACAGAAGTGACCCAACGTCCATATGCCCAAACGACTTGCCCTGAGAAATTTTCACCAACCGTACTTCTTCCGTGAATGTCTCAAGGGCGTAGTTTGTATTTGGGATGCCAGGGACCATCTCGCCGGCTACCTGCCCTTGGTGGCAAGCAAGGCAACTCATGGTCCAGTTTCCGCTGGAATCGACGACATACTGTACTGACCGTGACGGATCGCTCGGATGAGGAAGAAGGCCGTACCGTTTCATCGCCATCTGCCGTCGCCCCGCCACCGATGCCTGCTCTGCCTGCGACTTCAAAGGCTCCGGCCAAACTGTCCAAAGCGCATCAAAAACTTCTTGGTCGAGATCTGCAGGTAGGTATGCCTTCTCAAGCAGCACTTGGAGTCCTTTTTCAGGACTTCCTCCAATGACGAACCGGCCTGGAATGACATATGCCAATACCACAAGGAACAAAAATACTTTTTTCATCAACTTTTTTGGCAAGAGAAATTCAGGGGACCATACTTTCATGGCATACTTAATCACCAGGGCTTCCGACGCCTCAATCAATTTTTACCATTTTGCCTGTCGTACCGAAGAAATTATAGCCGCTTCACCCGCATTGTCCGACCACCTTCAAACCAGTCGATGAACCATCATGGTTACCGCGAACCCTATCCTCCTCCCGGAACTTCGTAGCCTGCTCCACGAGCAGGACGCAGTGGGTATTCGTGAAGTTGCGGAAGAATTACATCCAGCTACTGTCGCTGAATTTTCTGAGGGCCTTGATGATCATGAAATCTGGCACCTGCTCGACTCACTTCCTGTTGAGCAGCGGGCAGAAATTTTTCCGTATTATCCACTCGCCAGACAGATCCAACTCGTAGAAGATGCAAACAACTCGCAACTGGGCCCACTCTTGGAAGGAATGGCGCCTGACAATCGTGATGACCTCCTTCGTGAACTGGATCCAAGTTTCGTCGAAGCCATTCTTCCGCTCGTTGCCAAAGCTGAGCGACACGACATTCGAATGCTTCTGTCCTGCCCGGAAGACTCTGCCGGCAGTCTCATGACAACGGAGTACGCGTCCCTGCCTGCTGACATACCAGCTGGTGAGGCAATTGCGAGACTTCGTACTCAGGCACCAAATAGTGAATCGATCTACTACATTTACATCTTGGAGTCAGACCGCACCCTTGTCGGATTTATTTCGCTCCGTGACTTGATACTCGCGAACCCAACTTCTCTTGTGGCTGACCTAATGCAACGAGATATTATTAGTGTCAAAGTCGACGAACCCACTGAACAGGTTGTACAAAAGCTTGCTCGATTTGACTTCATTGCCATACCAGTTGTTGACAACCAAAATCGTCTCGTTGGTATCGTCACTCATGACGATGTACTTGATACTGTTCGTGAAGAGGCAACGGAAGACGCTCAAATGAGTGCCGCCGTTGCACCGCTTAACGAAGGATATCTTGAGACTGATCTGATCACCATGACATGGAAGCGTGGAGTGTGGCTGACCATTCTTTTTTTCACAGCTGCTGTAACAGCAATGGTTCTGGCACGAACACCTATCACACATGTCTGGCTCATTGCCTTCATTCCTCTTGTGATCGCCAGCGGAGGCAATTCGGGCAATCAATCTGCAACCCTTGTCATCACAGCATTGTCGATGGGTGACTGCACACTTGCTGACTGGCCGCGAATTCTGCGTCGTGAACTCATTCTTGGCCTTCTTCTTGGTACCTTGCTCGCAACACCAGGCTTTCTACTCGCCCTTCTTTACGCACCTTCACCCGCTCAAGCACTCGTTATTCCACTTACCATCTTAAGTGTTGTCATTCTAGGTTCACTCGTTGGTTCAATCTTGCCCCTTCTTTTCCGGTCACTTGGGCTTGATCCAGCGCTTATGAGCAATCCATTTGTGTCGGCAATCGTCGACGTCGTTGGCATTATCCTGTACATGTCGATTGCCTTTGTAATGCTGAGCTAAATACGAAAAACAAGACGTCTGTATATCTGACATAAAAAAACAGAATATCGTCTGCAGAAGCCGCCCGTTATGAGCCGATTTCCTAAGGGTGGGGGATATTGGAAGAAGATCCTTTTTCTACTTAAGGATTCTGTATTCGTGAGCGTCTCAGTTGTCATCAGTACGTACAACAATCCTACCGGATTGCGGATGTGCCTTCTTGGGATGCTCTCACAAACAATTTCTCCTGACCAAATCATTATCGCTGACGATGGGTCACGACGAGCGGACTATCGTTTTTTAAACGAGACGCCTTTCTCGTTTCTTCCAATCGATACGGTGTGGCATCCCGACCGTGGATGGCAGAAAAATACAATTCTCAATCTTGCTGTACGACACTGTCATGGCGACTACCTTATTTTTTGTGATGGGGACACCATTCCCCGAAGAGACTTTGTTGAATCACACCTGAAACATGCCCGCCCAAAAACATTTCTATCCGGGGCAGGAATCGAGGTACCAAAACACGTCCACAAAACTTTCACTGATTCCCAAATCACTGAAAACATGATATTCAGCCCTTCCTTTCTGGCCCCTGCCTGGCCCGGAGTACGTAAGCATTCACTCCGTTTCCAACCAAGCAGTTTAGAAAAGTTTCTAAACGTTCTTACTTGGCGATACTGCGTTCTTCGCGGTGCCAACTTTTCATTATGGA
>JAQWMC010000056.1 GCA_029246985.1 Pirellulales bacterium | reverse complement strand
CAGCTGGCTTACAAACGTATCGCTACACGATCACAATTGTGGACTGAAAGCAATGCGTCGTGAAGTTGCTCAACGGCTACCGCTAGCAACCGGCATGCACCGATTTATACCTGTCTTAGCTGCCTCCTCTGGAAACCGTATTGTCGAACAGCCGGTCCATCACCGCGCACGTACCCAAGGAGTTTCCAAATATGGAGTTGGACGTTTCTTCCGTGGACTTTTCGATCTCATTTCCGTGTGGCTGAAGTTACAGACCGGTCGACTCGGCGAAGCATCCCGGAAGGATTCTCCAGTCGACCCTAAGGCTCCTCTTCGTAAATTCGTGTATGGACTTTTTGCTCTTATTGCGTGCAGCAGTGTTCTCGGTCGGATCACTACGGTTACAACTGTAGATCGATTAGCGCTCGAGAAGAGGCTGGTTCAAGAAGCAGTTGCACGACGAACGACAGGAAGTGCAACTCAACTCACCCCTGCTGAAGAATCGGCTCTTCGACAAGAACTGTCGGATCGCATCCGACGCGAGAAGGGACTCTTTCGGCCCTTTCTCTCAGCGAATGATCGTAGCCGATGGCTGACAATTCGAAGTCTCGCAGAACGCGGGACATTTGCGATTGAAGACCTCGCAGCAGAACCCGGATGGGATACCATTGACGCTGTCGTTCATCCAGACAAAAACGGCACATTACATCTTTACTCGAGCAAACCGCCACTCCTTTCCCTTCTGCTGGCTGGGCCATATTGGTTGATTGTTCAAGCAACGGGATGGACTCTTGGAGATCATCCATTTTTTCTTGGTCGTTTCATGCTGGTTCTTTATGGATTGATCCCTTTAGGGATTATCATTCTTGCATCGTGTTGCTGCATTGAACTTACTGGGATGACTGATCGAGGAAAGATCTGGTCTGCCGCAACTATCGCCTTTGGCACCCTCCTTACAACATTTGCAGTGGCGCTTACCAATCACTCCTTTGCTGCAGCGTGTACAGCTGTAAGTCTTTACTGTGTTTTGGCAGTTACCAAAAAGGGTTGCCGCTCGTGGTCACTTTTTGCCGCAGCCGGACTGGCGGCTGGTCTTGCTGCAGCTTTTGACCTACCCGCACTTGCTTGGACTACGGCTGTCGTAGGAATGTTAGCTCTATTCGACTGGCGACAGACTGCTCTCGCTACTCTTCCGGCCGTGATTGCCGTTTTGATTGCAGCCGTTGGATCAAATATTCTTGCTCATGATTCGGCTTGGCCACCATACGCATTTCGTGCGGCACCAACTTCTTCTAAAATGTCATCGATATCTACTGAAACACAAGTCCCCGTAAATCAGTGGAATCCAGAAAATTGGTATGACTATCGATTCAAGATGCCGAATGGTCGAGTGATTGAAAGCTATTGGCGATCACCGGGTGGTATAGACCGTGGTGAGCCATCAATTACCCACTATGCTTTCCACGCAATCATTGGACATCACGGAATATTTTCACTCACACCTGTATGGATTCTCGTACTTCCTGGACTCATCTTCATGCTTCGGAGGACCGGACATGGATGGCAGCTTTTATCGTTTGCAATTATCACTGTTTCGATCACCGTTATTGTCTTTTATTTGACCCGACAGCCGTGGGACCGCAACTACGGTGGATCAACAAGTGGGTTCCGCTGGGTTTTTTGGCTGGCACCAATTTGGATCACTGCCCTTACGCCGGCTGCTGATCGTTTGGCTGTTAGCAGGAGCGGCTGCTTGGTCTTATTTATACTGCTTGGACTTTCGGTACTATCCGTTGCAGCACCAACTTGGAACCCATGGACACATCCTTGGCTTTACCAGTTGCTTAATTATCAGGGATAATGTTTGTTCGCTTGCTGACAGCGTGGACGGCTCTTTTAATTCGACAGATAGTTTAAAAGTAACCGTAAAAACCATCAAAACAAGCAGGAGATGAGCTACAGGATGTCAACAAACGCTCAAACGACTACGATGGCTATTCCTAGACTGAGCAGGGAACATATCTTCGATGACTAACGCTCCTCCAATACACGTATTTCTAATTGATGACCACGAAGTTGTTCTGCAAGGAATTTCTGCGATCTTGCACGGCGGCCACATCACCGTCGTAGGAACAGCACCGTCAGGAGAGCAGGGCCTGGAAGACTGCCGCACGCTTCAGCCCGACGTTGTTTTGCTCGATGTGAGACTTCATGCTGGCGAGGATGGGATTTCACTCATCAAGCCACTACGGGATATCTGCCCGAAGTGCCACGTTATTGTATTCACCGCTTTCGATAGCCCCACTGCTATAGCCCGAACTGCAGCTGCCGGCGCTACTGATTTCATCCTTAAGACAGCAAGTAAGGACACCTTATGTGCTGCCATCGAGGGTGCCGCCGCTAATGCGACACCTCGCCCCGACAGTCAATTAAAAAAATTGACTGCACGTTTATCGAAACGAAGGCTGCCCTCAGACATCAACGCTCCATTAACGCCACGAGAGTTTCAGGTTTTAAAGATCATTTCACTGGGACTTTCTAATCAAGAAATTGCTAACTCACTTGGAATTAGCATCGAAACAGTGAAAGAACACGTCCAAAACATCTTACGAAAACTTCAAGTCAAAGACCGCACTCAGGCCGCGGTTTGGGCAGTCCGGCAGGGGTTCGATAACTATTGATACCGAGCGATGGCTCACGCTCAAATTCAAGTTCGACAACCGTAGAATGCAACCAGATTTCTCATGCAGTATGGAAAACATACGCATCCGATTGCTCCGATCAATAGCTCGCTCAACCCGCTTCAAGAACACTACAAGACAAAAACTCTATCGATCGTCATAGCAAAAACAGCATCCACGGATTTGCTAGAGCAAAAGCTAATCATGTGACGTGAATTCCGCACGAGAGATGACTGAAGAGCACCATCGCCGGATGATCTGCCCATGATCGATATTTATCACCGCTGAGACCCGGTGCCATTCCTTCACGACGCTCGATCGCGCTGCCCCATTGAAGACGATTCGGAAGCGGTTTGCGCGGATGGCAAAATTCCCCGCGTTGCTCCGCTCTTTCTCACCTTTTTCTGCCGTTCACGAGGCGTGTGAGTCCGGGACTTGCCCGAAAAAAGTGCAGAAGCCAACTGTTATGCAATTTCTGGCAGGTGCGACGCTTGCGAAATGCCGTTGACCGTTCTAGCATGCGGTACCGAAAGCAGCGACGCACCTCCATGCGTGAACAAGGGCTCTGACTTTTTCTGACCAGTTCCCTTCAGGGAGAAACTCCTATGGCGTCGCGAGTCTTGCTTTTTTCAATCACTGCATTCAGTCTTGTGGTCTCGCAGGCACCCGCGGTTGCCCAGGATGCGAGCTCCCTCGCCGAGATTCAGGAAACGCGTGCCGGCGGCCTGAAGGCCTGCGCGACGGGCAGGAAGTTCAGGATCGCTTTTAGCCACTCCCTCTCCGAAGCGGCGATCGTGAAAGCGGTACGACGCTTCGCCGATATGCGGGCGAAGGAACTCGGCTGTGTCACGATGCTGCACGACAATACGCAGGCTAACAACCTCGAGCAGCAGATTGATGCGGTGAAAGTGTGGGTGACGCAAGGTGTCGATGCCATCGTCGTTACGCCGATCGACGAACGGGCTCTAAAACCGCTTCAGTTAGAGGCAGAGAAGAAAGGGATCAAATGGCTGACATACCTCGGAACAATGGAACAGAGCGACGGCTACGTGTCTTTCAATCATTCTCAGTCAGGCCAGATTGTCGCCAACGCAGCCGTCAAGTGGGTCAAGGACAACGAGGTCAAGGATCCGATCGCGCTGGTGACCACATTGAACGGTCTCCCCAGCCTTTCCCCACGATGGACTGAAGTGGAACGCATCTTTGTGGCCAACGGCATAACAATTGTCGCCAAGAATGACCAGGATTCCGCGAACCAGACCTCGGGGTTGAAGGCCGCCGAAGTCACACTCAAGCAACACCCAAACCTGAACATCATCATTGGATTCAACGATGAATCTGCTCTCGGTGCACTGCAAGCCGTGGAAGCCGCAGGCATCGCACCGAACAAGATCTTCGTAGCCGGTCAGGACGGATCGCAGGAAGGGCTGGCTGCGGTTAACAAGGGCGGCGCGTACAAGGCGTCGGCGGCCATCCTTGTCAACGAACTTGGCGCGAACATCGTCGATCAGGCGTTGAATGCCATCGCGGGAACGGGTCCGACGGTCGTGGAAACTCCCACCGTGCTCGCCTCGAAAAGCGATCAGATGCTGCTGGACAAGCTCATCAAGAACTATCAGCCTTGATCGGGGCGGATTTCCTGAAAATTGGAAACAAATGGTTTCTGGTTGGGGATATGGGACGCATGGCGAAATCGCGAACACCTACAGAAACAGGCAGACTTTCTTTATCTCAGGCCTCTCATTACACGGCATCTGGTTTCTCTGGTTTTCCTCTGGTTGGAGATCCAAACAAAGAGCCAGATGTACCTATAAACACTGGGCCAAGGGTGGTAGGGATTGAAGTGAATGGTTCTGAAACCTACACACCAGACAGACGGCAAGGGATCAACACCGAGACGGGGGGAGGCTTGCTCAGAAACATTACTTGCAAGTCATTGACCAGCACTTCGCATCAGCGGTAAATGGAAAGTTCACCCAATCGGACGAAAAGTTCACCCAAAAATTCACCCAGCAGATTGAATACTCAGAGTGTCAGGCGACGACACCACAATTTGAGAGTGCCGAAAACGCAGGTATCTACGGCATTGAAGAGAAGTAAGCAGTACCCCGTCCAGGACTCGAACCTGGAACCCTCTGATTAAGAGTCAGATGCTCTAACCAATTGAGCTAACGGGGCATCTGATCGAAAACTTACCCTTCGCCTGACCACGTGGCAAGGGGCAGCCCTCTACCACGAAACGTGAATCTTTCTCGAGTTCTTGATTGCGCATTGAGTGTATTGATCGAAGCAGTTACATTCTTCACCTTAAGACACTATTCAACGGGAGACTTTCCACATGGGCCGGTATGACGGAATGAAGGGCCTTGTCCTTGGCGTAGCAAATGATCACTCGATTGCTTGGGCAATTGCTAAAGAATTACTAGCCGAAGGTGCGACGATCGGCTTCAGTCATCTCCCGGACAGACCAGATGACACACGCCAGCGAAACCGGCGGCGTGTTGCCTTACTTACCGACGATGAGCCAAATGCAAAGTTTCTGGTGCCGATGGACGTTTCAAGTGACGAGCAAATAGCCGCAGTCATGAAAAAAACACAGGAAGAATTTGGGACAATTGATTTCCTCATTCATTCCATTGCGTATGCACCGATGGATGACCTCAAGGGCGAAACAACAAACTGTAGCCGCGAAGGCTTTCGCACCGCAATGGAAACAAGTGCCTACAGTCTTCTTGCTGTTGGACGATTGTCCAGGGAAATACTTGCCAAGGACGCCTCAATCTTGACTCTCACCTATTTTGGTGGCGAGAAAGTTGTCCCCGGATACAACATCATGGGTGTCTGCAAGGCCACGCTCGACGCCTGCGTGAAGTATATGGCTTTTGATCTTGGTCCTCAGGGCGTACGTGTAAATGCGATCAGTGCAGGCCCTTTGCGCACACTTGCAGGCCGAGGAGCGGGGGTCGAAGATATGCTTGGCTTGTACCAGCACATGTCTCCGATGGGCCGGAATATCACGCATGAAGAAGTTGGGAAAGCAGGTGCTTGGCTCGTATCACGTGACTCGCTAGGAATTACAGGAGAACTTCTTCACGTGGATGCTGGTTACAACATTATGGGATCGCCTGGACGGCTCCTTGATCTAGTGCCAAAACAAGACTGATCCATTCAACGTGCCTGAAAAACAACATATTGCTGTTGTTATCGTTGTCCATCAGCAACGAGTGCTTGTAGGCAAGCGCGCGAGTAACGCGGCTACAGCAAAAGGATTCCATGAGTTCCCAGGCGGTAAAATCGAGGAAAGTGAAAGTGCATCGAGGGCAGCGGTACGAGAATGCCTCGAGGAGACCGGGCTTCACATTTCCATCGAGCGACAACTTGACAGAACATTCACTGATGAGGGGCACTTTGAGATCATTTTTTTCTTAGGATCACTCGAATCATGCGCGCATCCTGAGCCTTGTGAACCATTCAAATGGCTCTCTTGTGCTGAACTTGATTTGTGTACGTTCCCTGCAGCCAATAGATCTGTTGTGACTTGGCTACGTGACTCCTTGTCCACCATTCAGGGTGGATCATAGCCACCACGATTCCATGGATGGCATCGACAGATACGAACAAGGCCTTTCCACGTCCCTTGGAGTGGCCCGTACTTCATGACAGATTCCTGGAAGTATCTGCTGCAACTTGGCTTGAATCGACACTGCTTCCCAAGCAATGGACTTATCAGGACTTGGTACACACCGATGATCGCAACTAGCAACCTTCCCACAGCCCAACTGATTCCTTTGATGAGCCAAGAAATATACAAACGAAATGCTTGGGCGCTCATTTAATTTCTCCAAGAAACATTTCACGATAGAAGCGGGTGACCATTTTATTATTCGCCAGAATGCCTGATCTTCGGCCTGAGTCGATTTATTAAAGTAAGAAGAAGTTGCTCTGTGTCCTGCGCAGCTTTCTCACCCGTAGCAGGTTTCCCAGTAGCACGAACAACTACAACAATGTCGAGGTCGTTAGAAAACTGTCTTTTTACTTTTCGGAACGCCTCTCGTAATCTTCTTTTCCATTGATTTCTTACAACTGCATTCCCAACACGACGAGAGACGGATATTCCAAACCGAGCATGGCTCAGGTTTGTGACTTGCTGAGCACCGTACATCACGAGCGGTCCGATAGCGACAGACTGACGTTGAGCATAGACGCGACGAAAATCAGTCGTACGAAGCAAGCGTAGCTTTTTCTGAAAACAAAATTCTATTCCGTGTTTTGTTACCACTTGATTGAAGCTCGGGGGTCCTTTGGTAAGCTCAATTCGGCTGCCTTTACCGACTCTAGCAGGGATTTTGATACAGCCTCATCATCTATCTCTGGCAGTACAATCTGAACCTCCGCAATCAGATCTCCCTTTGAACCATTCGCATGCCGAACCCCCATGCCAGCGGCACGAAGTTTCTTGCCAGAAGACGTCCCTGCTGGTATCCGCAGGCTAATGACTCCCCAAGGAGTTGGCAGGTCAACTTTTGCACCCTCCAATGCCTCTGAAAGACTTATCGGCAAACTGACTGCGAGCATGTCTCTTTCTCGGCGATACACCGGGTGTGGTTCAACTCCCACGTCAAGAAGAAGATCACCCGACGCACCACCACCGACACCAGGTCTCCCCTGTCCCCGTAACCGCATACGAGAACCATCCGGTAGCCCTTGAGGAATCGTTATGCTGAGAGTCTCACTGGTACCATCTCTGTCAAAACGAACCTCTGTTTTTCCACCATCAATTGCCAACTGAAAAGGAATACGGATATTGGCAGTAATGTTCTCTCCTGGTGCGCTAGGGCTGCGTCTTGGGCGACTTGACCGCCGTTTCCCACCACCAAACAGGTCAGCAAAACCACCTCCAAAAAGGCTTTCTAAATCAACCTCTCCCCCAGACTGAAAACCGCCCTGCTGGCCTTGCGGCGACCACCCTCCTCCTCCACCAGCTCCTACTCCTTCGAAAGAGCTTCCGTATCGATCATACATCTCACGCTTACTGGGGTCGTTCAGAACATCAAACGCCGTTTGCACCTTTTTGAACTGTTCCTTTGCGGCATCGTCGTCGGGATGTAAATCCGGATGATATTTCCGCGCCATTTCTCGGTACGCCTTCTGAATATCTTCCGATGTCGCAGTCCGAGAAACTCCCAGTATTTGATAGTGATCATCCGACATACAAATTACTCACATGTGCTCCTACAGACTTCGTGAAAACGCCACATACTAGAGTACCGAACTCCCTGAAAACTTCTAGTTTACGACGAACTCTTCCTCGACCTCGAACGGTTCTGCCTCTGCGACGAATTACTTCGGGATGAAACCCGCGAACTAATTAAACCCGAAGACTGCTTTTTTTCGTTACTGATTCCATGATCTGGGAGTTGTGTAATCGTCTCACTCACAGCAGATGCTTCTTCCATAAAGAGAATCTGACTACGTTGCGGTGTTTGTTTTTTCGATGGAGTATCGAGAGTATAAGTACCGTCTGAACAAAGCCTTCTGGCTCGTGCCGTATCATCGCTATATGTGGGAACAATAGTCGTAAGCAAACGTTCCTTGAGTGGTTCTGCAAGCACGGGAAACATCACTTCAACCCTACGGAAGAAGTTGCGAGGCATCCAGTCTGCGCTTCCTAAATAGACCTCTGCATCGACTCCCTCACCAAATATAAATATTCGACTGTGTTCCAGAAAACGATCAACGATACTCCGAACCTGGATGTTTTCACTCAGCCCAGCGACGCCGGGCCGCAAGCAGCAAATTCCTCGAGAGAGGATTTCGATCGGCACACCAGCTTGGCTGGCACCGTAAAGGGCTTCGATGATCTGATGATCCGCTAACGAATTCACTTTTGCAAAAATTCTTGATGGTTTTCCAGCTGAAGCTAGGGCAGCTTGGGATCGTATCAGCTCAAGCGTGCGGCTATGGAGGTCGTTAGGAGCCACTATGAGCTTCTTCCACTGATGCCCTTGGGAATAGCCCGTAAGCAGATTGAAAAGTGCGGAGGCGTCTTCGGCAATCTCTGCATCGGCTGTGAACAAACCAAGGTCTGTGTACGAGGTTGCCGTCGCTGGATTGTAGTTACCTGTCCCAAGATGAACGTATCGCTTGAGTCCTTCGCGCTCATTTCGAATCACGAGTGACACCTTGCAATGCGTCTTGAGATCGAGAAAGCCAAATACGACATGCACTCCCGCCCTTTCCAACTGACGGGCCCAACTCACATTATTAGCTTCGTCAAACCTGGCCTTTAGCTCTACAAGCGCCGTCACATGCTTGCCCGCCTCTGCAGCATCCATGAGAGCACGAATAATCGGTGAATCACCACTCGTGCGATAAAGCGTTTGCTTGATAGCTAATACACGTGGATCTCTCGCCGCAGATGTGACAAAGTCCACGACTGGATCGAACGATTCATACGGATGATGAACCAAGACATCCTCCCGAGAGACTGTTGAAAAAATATCTCGCTGTTGCCGGAATGCGGCAGGCCTTGTCGGCGCATGTGGTTTGTCATGAAACTTTTCAAAACCAGGGAGTTTATAAAGTTCCCAAAGCCCCGTGAGATCAAGAGGGCCATCGATTCGGTAGACCTCGTTGTATGTCGTCGCACCTGGCTCCTCACTCAATCCTTTTAAATCTTCGTCATCAATAATTCTTTGAGCAATTGACTCATCGGCCTTTGCTGCAATCTCCAGCCGAACAGCTTGCCCTCGCTGCCGTTCCTTCAATCGCTCTTCAATCAGCCTGAGCATATCATCTGACTCTTGCTCAAGCAGTTCCTGATCACAGTCACGTGTAATTCTAAAAGTTGTCCACGACTTGACAGAAAATCCTCCGAATAGTTCTGGCAGTCTTGCTGCCACTAGTTCTTCCAAAAGTACGAAGGAAACATTATTCGTGTTATTCCCTGGCAGCAAGATCACTCTCGGCAAAACCTGAGGAACCTGCACAACAGCAAACAGCTGCTTCGGCCCTAAGCCTTTTTCATGTTCAAGCATTGTGCCAAGATAGAGACCACGGTTATGGTATCGAGGTGAAGGATGTGCAGGATCACATGCCATCGGTGTAAGGATTGGCAATGCTCGCTCACGAAAGAATCGATCGACGTATTCCTTCTGTTCTCGCGTTAATTCCATGTTCCTCAGAAGATTAAAACCTGCTTCACGCATAGCCGGGCCAATACTTTCCCGGAGACACCGATATTGTCTTGCCACGAGTTCCTGACTTCGAGCAGCTATGGCCCGCAACTGCTCGCTAGCCGTCAGACCATCAGCCGCAAAGTCCTGGGGTGCACCGTCACCAAATGCCTGCTCTCGAACACCGGCCACCCGGACCATGAAAAACTCATCGAGGTTCGAGCTGAAAATGGCGAGAAATTTCATCCGTTCGAGTAGTGGATTTTCTTCGTTTTCTGCCTCCTCAAGAACTCGCAGATTAAACTCAAGCCAACTTAATTCACGATTGATAAACGCTTCTGGTCCAATCGTCATTTCAGATTTCTTAGCCAACGGTACTATCCTTTCGAGAAAGGCAACTTCGAGTTTGCTGCTTCAGCTACCACGCCAACAGTCCTCACCCCACGAAAACGGGATACAAGCCTTCAGCTACCCGGTTAATTGTTTCATATTCCAAAGGCCAATGTGGCTAAAACTCCGTGAAAATGATCGAAATATCTGACAATTTGACTCTTCTTGAAGCGGCTGTGGCAATCAGTCGGAAACTGCTGCCTCGGCCGACCCGCCTGACTCCCGGCTGGTGCGCCGCCGTAGCGAGCATCCTCGAGGCAACCGCATGCAAGCCCGGCAATGTTAGTCCTGATAAAAGCTTCAGTGACCTGTCTTATGATGACCTCTGCAATGCAGCACTTGCTATGGTGCCGGCCCTAAACCATGAAAAAAAAACTTCTCTTGGAGGAATGATCAAGGATGCTGTCGTCTGCTCACGATCAAAGACCCGGTCGAATGCAAATTTGGGGATCATTCTTGCGATTTCTCCTCTCGCTGCTGCAAGTACGTCACCCGGGCACCCTTTGAAGCCAGCCGATGCAGACGCTGAAATCAAAAAATGTAATGCTCAAGACTCCCTAGACATCTACGATGCAATCAAACTTTCAACAGCTCGATCACTCAGCACACGTGACTCATACGACATTCACAGCCCAGCTCCAGAATCAATCCATCACGCCATGCGACATGCGGCTACAACAGAACCAACAGACAGCATCGCTGCCCTATGGGCATCTGGCTACCAATCATTATGGGATAGTCTGGTATCTGATTTACAATATAACGAAGCACATGGCGAGTCGTGGGAGCAGTCAATTATTTTCACCGCACTATCGCAACTGGCTCGTACACCAGACTCACTTATCATCCGTCGACATGGGAGACAAAAAGCTGTTCAGATTTCATCAGAGGCTTCTGCTGTACTTGAATTGCCTCATGATAGTCGCGCATCTGCCATCGAGGCACTTGACTGGCGTCTTCGTCACCCCTGCCGTATAAACCCAGGCACCACCGCTGACCTTGTTGCCGCCGCTTTATACGTCCATCTGTGGAATTCAAATTTTTATACCCTCTTGTAAAGACTGTTCCAAATGACAGATCTCTATTCCGTATCTTTAAAAAAAGCAGTACATGTTTTTTCAGCTGGCCACTTCATCACCCTGACAGACGACATCTGTGAGGCGGTGCATGGCCACAATTGGACTGTTTCCTGTTTGGTCTCCGGAGTTCCAAATAACCACGGAATGGTCATTGATTTTATTTTCCTCCGTGACACACTGACAGAAATCATTTCCAAACTTGACCACTGCATGCTACTTCCGACAAAGAACCCCTTCCTTCAAGTCACCATGCAGACCGAAAAAGAGCAGGACGAAGTTCTCGTAAAGTTTGGAGAACGACGGTGGGTTTTTCCCGCTGCCGAATGCAGGCTACTCCCTCTTGTTAATGCAACTGCCGAGTTGCTGGCAGAATGGATTGGCAACGAGTTGATCCAAGCACTTAAAAGAAATAACTATCCACAGACAAGAAGCATTCGCCTGGAAGTAGATGAATGCTTTGGCCAATCAGCAGTATGGGAAAACAACGCCCCTACGAAATAGCCACTTCTTCAACGAGTAAATTGCTTGCAGCCTCACGTGCAAGGGTGACAATCGACTCATTAACTCTGATATAAAGCACACCTGTAGGATTCCCAGTTTCCTCAACATGTCCCCTTGACCCAAGAACCAATCCGGTTTCTGCAAGGTACCTTAAAAAAACTGGTGATTGATCAAGCACCCGAGTCACTTGAAAACTGACACCTGTCGGGAAAGTTGACAGCGTGTGATACTCATCCATCCTCTCTGGAATAGATGCTGTCGTTCCCCGAGGGATCGGATCACCGTGAGGATCAACATCAGGCTTCCCAAGGTAGTCATCGATTCTGTCAACGAGTAGATCACTGACCGCATGTTCCATATGTTCAGCCTCATCATGCACCTCATCCCAACTCATTGAAAGTGTCTGAACTAAAAACTGTTCAATGAGTCGATGACGCCGAATCATTCGTAACGCAAGGACTTGGCCTGTTCGGGTCAGCGAAACACCTTCATACGGAGTGTGGCGAGCAAGGCCAGCAGTATTGAGTGTTTTCAGCATGCTCGTTACGGTCCCTGGTGCAACCCCAAGAGCTGTTGCTAATTGTCCGGTCGTCACAGGCTTCTTATCCTGCTGAACAGAGATCTGATATATCGCTTTGATATAATTTTCCACGGTAAGGCTTGGCACAACAATCTCCGGAAAAATAAGAATAGTCGGTGTACACTATCTTCATGCACGTTGCGATTTCATCTGGGGCCAATAAAAAACGGCTCACTGACTGCGTGATCGAGACAAGTGTTTCGCCACCGGCCATTTCACATTTGTCGTCATTTACCTCCCCCTAACATATCATCACCCGTTGCATAATACAGAGACATCACCAAGGAGTTCTCCGCCAGCAGTAAAGTCACTGAGTGACGGTGCAGCAATCTGCCTTCAAGGGGTTCTTGCGTCACCTGAAAAATACCTAGCAGCTATTCTCGATTGTTCAGGCACACGAATACTTGACTGCGGCGTGGAAGCACAAGGAACAGCGGAACTCGGTGTCATTATGGCTGACGTTGCGATGGGTGGCCGCGGAAAAACTGATCTGATTTCTGATCAAAAATTGATGTTTCTTTCAGACATCTGGCCGCAGTGCCCGTGGCCCCTGGTTCAAGCACATTCGAATGACCCCGTGTCAGCATGCCTTGCCTCGCAGTATGCAGGCTGGCAGATTGATCATAAAGACTTTAAAGCGATGGCAAGTGGACCAATTCGCGCAGCAATAGGTAAAGAAAACATTTTTGAAACAATCGGTCGTCGAGAGCAACCACAAGAAACAGTCGGTTTGCTCGAGACCAATCGACTGCCTTCGAAAGCTGTCTGCTATGAACTCGCAACCCTAGCCGGTCTTTCCACTCGTGATATCACACTACTTGTCGCCGCCACAAAGAGTCCGGCTGGAATGGTTCAGGTCATTGCCCGATCGCTCGAAACGGCGCTTCACCAGCTTCACGAGTGTGACTTCGATTTAGAACGCATTGTTCGAGGCACTGGGGCTGCACCCCTTCCGCCTGCAATGCAAGGATCACTTGCCGCAATTGGCTGTGCGAACGATGCAATTCTTTACGGAGGCGTCGTACGCCTTGATGTTATCGGTGACGATGACAGCTTGGAGGCTATTGGTCCTCGTGCTGTGAGCAGCCATTCGAACCTGCATGGCGAGTTATTTTCTGATTTGTTCAGGCATGCAAACCACGATTTCTATGCACTTGATCCAGCTCTTTTTGCGCCGGCTGTACTTGAATTTAACAACCTTGAATCCGGTCGCCGCCATCGATTCGGTGTGATATCACCAGAAATCGTCGAAAAATCTTTCTCAGCTGCCGGTTAATTGCACCATGTCATTGTCGCTCGCCATACTGGGGTCAGCTAAAAGTTGGCATGTCGCCGAGCTTCTCAGGGCGTCTTCCTCTGAAAACATCTGTGGATCTGTAATTGATTGGGGAACGATAGGTTCTTTGACTGGCAGTAGTAGGGAAAGATTCTGGCCCGATTCTCTTCATAACGCAGATGCAATCCTGGTTCGCACCATGCCAGCAGGAACACTCGAACAGGTCATTAGCCGCATGGACATCCTTGCACGGATTGCCAGCCGGGGGAGCGTTGTACTCAACAATCCAAAATCTCTGGAATCGGCAATTGATAAATATGTAACAGCAACACGGCTCGTTGATGCTGGAATACCTGTCCCCCCGTCAGCGATTGTCCAATCATCTGCAGACCTTCAAAGGTGTACTGACGAATTCGGTGGCGTTGTGGTGGTTAAACCAATTTTTGGATCCAATGGTCAAGGACTTGTGCGATTTAAAGGCAACACAAAACAGGCACCCCTTTTTCTTTCGGAAACCGGTGTGGCCGTAGCCCAGCAGTACATTTCCAATGACGGGTGGGATGCACGCATTCTTGTCGTTGGATCAGAAGTATTTGCAATGAGGCGGGTCGCAACTGACGGAGAATGGCGTACAAACATTTCACGCGGTGGACGAGCTGAATTATTCACGCCGCCAACAGAATGGATCCAACTCGCTTATGCTGCCGCCCGTGCACTTGGGGCCGACATTGCGGGCGTTGACATATTACCTGGCAGTGATGGATCCGCATGGGTACTCGAAGTAAATGCGGTTCCCGGTTGGCGGGCACTTCAAACTGTGACAAGCGAAAACATATCAGCTGCAATTCTGTATACTATCCGACAACATTTTGATACAAAAACTCACGTGAGAAGCAATCAACTAGTCAAATAAAAGTGACTGTCCCTCACTTGAATCTAGGGGACGTTTTGCTTTGGAAGACTTCTGTGTTCCACCCGCTTCGTATGCTAGCAACAGGTCTCTGGCTCGATTGATAACAGCGTCTGGAACGCCAGCAAGCCTCGCCACATGCACCCCCCAGCTTTTATCTGCAGCACCAGCAGTGACCTGATGGAGAAAAATGAGCTGCCCTTCATGCTGTTCGACAAGCACCTGGGCATTCGCGACGCCTGCGTATTTATCGAGCGCTGCAAGTTGAAGGTAGTGCGTTGCAAACAAGGTCCTACAATAAAGTTTTTTGTAGAGGTACTCGACAACAGATTGAGCCAAAGCAAGCCCGTCAAATGTGCTTGTTCCGCGACCAACTTCATCGAGAATCACGAGGCTTTTCTCAGTAGCTCTGTTGAGAATGCGTGCAGTCTGTGACATCTCAACGAGAAATGTACTCGCTCCGCTGGCAAGATCATCTCCAGCCCCAATGCGGGCAAACAATCTATCTACTATCCCGATTCTGGCTGCCTTTGCCGGCACGAAAGAACCTGCCTGAGCCAAAACTGTAAGTAACGCGGCTTGTCGTATAAACGTACTCTTACCACCCATATTCGGTCCGGTGACTAGCAAGACAGAGGGAAGAGAACCCCCATCTACACCTTCCCCCCGTCTCCCAACGAGCGCAAGATCATTCGGCACCAACGTGCCTGCAGGCAACAATTGCTCGAGCACCGGATGTCGCCCCTGATCAATAGCGAGAACTGTGTCATTAGAAATATCAGCCCGCACCCATCGATGTGACCTCGCCACATCAGCAAATGTCAGGAGTACATCGACGGTCGCTACCTGCTCTGCAATTTCATCTAGACGCTCTCGATGTTGTGCCACAAAATTTCGTAAATTCTCAAAGAGTTCGAGTTCCCGACGAACACCTTCTTCCTCAGCACCGAGAACTTGCCGCTGCCGCTCATCAAGCTCTGGTGTCGTGTATCGTTCAGCATTTTTAACGGTCTGTTTACGAACATATTCGGGTGGCACTTTATCTGAATAGCCCCGACCAACTTCCAGGAAAAATCCAAACACCCGGTTAAAGCCGACTTTTAGTTTTGGAATGCCCGTCCGCTCACTTTCTGAGGCCTGATATTTCGTAATCCATGCCTTTCCACCCGTTGCAAGTTCGACAAACTCATCATAGTGACTATCGAATCCTGGCCGAATAAACCCTCCGTCACGCGCAAACGTCGGGCAGCCGTCACGAAGCGTTTCCATGATTTGCTTCGAGAGATCAAGACACGGGTCAAGATGCTCACCGAAGTGAGCGAGTAGCGCAGACCCATTGGGTGCATCTGTTGCCACCAGTGCCGCTGCTTCACCCAGCAGCGTGATCAATTCCGGTAGGATTTTTGTGACGTGACCGATCCGCTCAATGTCTCGTGGCCCTGCTCGACCAGACATAACACGTCCTATCAATCGCTCAATATCACCGACTCCCTGAAGTGTTGCACTCAATTGATTAGCAATACCGGGGTTATCCACGAGCACGGCGACTGCATCTATTCGTTCCTCGATTGCGGTCTTCTCAACCAGAGGAGCGCTCAGCCAGTCGACCAGAAGCCGGCTTCCCATAGCCGAACGTGTTTTTCCAAAGGCACCAGCCAACGAACCATCTCGACGGTGTCCAGACTGGGAAGAACCTCGTACAAGTTCCAAACTCCGCCGGGTCGCTTCATCAATCTCCATTCGCGATCCTGATCGCCAGGCTGAGAGCGTCTTAATTCGACCAATTGCTGCTGGTTCATTCTCTTCGAGATAAGCCAGAATGCCCCCAGCCGCAGTTATCGCCAGCTGTTCTTCCGGAAGATTAAATCCCAGCCCATCGAGACGAAGGCTACCAATCGCCGAGGTTACTTTTGTTTCAGCCTGCTTATCCTCAAACCACCATTCTGGACGTGTCGTCAATACTGTTTTGATTCCAGATTCAGCAAGAAGTTTTTCTACAAACGACCGATCCCGTTCACTACAAAGTATCTCAGACGCTTCAAGCCTCAACAGATGATCTTTTAATTCTTCGACAGTTCGGACTGCTGACTGAAAGCGACCAACCGACACATCAATCCATGCAATCCCAACAGTCGCGTCACTTTCATAAAAACCTTTGCCAAGATTCTCGCGTGACAGAGGAGCCTCGGGTGCAATTGCTACAAGATGGTTTGCAGTATCAGGCTGAAGTAACGACTCATCTGAAGCGATCCCGGGAGTAACAATGCGTGTGACCTCCCGCCGCAATAGACCTTTTGTCGTTTTTGGATCATCTATTTGTTCACAGATTGCGACATGCTCACCAGCCGCAACAAGCTTCACGAGTTGTGGGTCGAGTTGATGGTGAGGAAAACCGGCCATCGGGGTTGCATTTGGCCCCTTGTCTCTGCTGGTCAGAGTGAGGTCGAGCAGTTCAGATGCTCGTTTCGCATCGTCTCCAAAAAGTTCATAAAAGTCCCCCATCCGGAACAGTACCAGAGCACCCGGACAACGTGCCTTTGCCGCCTCAAATTGTTGCATCATGGGGGAAGCCATGTCAGGAATGTAGCAGCCTTTACCGAACCGCGAGAAGGACGTAAAACCTTAATGGAGCGGAGTCCGATGAGGGGCCCCTGCGATGGAGGCCTGTGAACCTGGTCAGGGCTTAACCGCAGCAGCCATAAGCAGTCGTCTCTTTGTGCGGTGGGCCTCTCATCGGCAGTCGCTCTGATTCGCAGAATATCCTGCACAACAGGGGTCTTGGAACCCTTGTCCAATGCGTTTTTTCATTTTTTCTAACCAAAACCAGTGAGTGCCATGGCTGATCCGGCTGCCTATCAGGTCGTTGCTCGCCGGTACCGGCCACAGCGTTTTGCTGATTTAATCGGTCAAGAACATGTCGCTCGCGGACTTGCCGGAGCAATTGATTCCGGCCGCATTGGCCACGCCTACCTCTTCACTGGTGCCCGGGGCGTGGGGAAAACAAGTGCAGCCCGCATCTACGCCAAGGCACTTGAGTGCACAGATCGAGAATCTGGTGAACCCTGCAATCTTTGTGAACGCTGTCAGGCAATTGCTGCAGGCCAAGACGTCGATGTCATTGAGATTGATGCAGCGAGTAACCGTGGGATCGATGAAATCCGTCAACTGCGACAGAACGTTGCTGTGAGACCAGCGAACGGCAATTACAAGACATACATTATTGATGAAGTTCACATGCTTACTAGAGAGGCGTTCAATGCTCTCTTGAAAACCCTTGAGGAACCACCGCCTCATGTCAAATTTGTACTCTGCACCACAGAGCCAGAGAAACTACCCATTACTATTTTGTCTCGATGCCAGCGATTTGATTTTCAGTCTGTTGATACGCCCGCCATCGCGCAACGCCTTGGACAGATAGTAGAGAGCGAAGGCCTCACAGTCGCCCCAGCTGCACTTGAACTCATTGCTCGTCGAGCAGCCGGCAGCATGCGAGACAGCCAGTCGCTACTCGAACAACTTTTTGGAATTGCAGCTGGTGACAAGAAGAACATAGAGGTTGAAGATGTTCATGCTGTTATCGGAACAGGCAAAGATGAAAAAATCGGTGAACTTGCTCAAGCACTTATCAACCGAGACTCTCCTCTAGCGCTTTCTGCACTCCACGACTGCCTTACACAGGGAGCCGATGCCGGGGGTGTACTTGAGCAACTGCTCATCGCACTCCGTAACTGCTTAGTTGCTAGCGTAGGCTGTGGGTCCGAAACGTTTATAGGAAGCAATTCGTTCGGAATTGACTTTGCAGAACTTGGCAAGCAGGCGGGAACAGAAACCATGCTCGCCATGCTTCAGATCATTGATCATTCGCTTGCAAGAATGCGGCTAAGCACGCACACAACCGTTCTCGCCGAAATGGCAATTATTCGTCTTGCCGCACTTGAAAATCTCGACAATCTCAGTGAAATAATTGCAGGAATAAAGCCGGGTGACGAAAAAAAAAAGCTGACGCCAGAAACTGACCAACAGACAGCCAAAACGGATCATCTCGCTCCTACGACCTTTTCAGGCATTAAATCAAAAACACCTACCCCTCAGACACCAGTTAAAAGAGACACCCCAAACCTAGACACTGAGCCACTCGTGATCTGGAAAAATGCGGGAGGAATCGTTGGGGGGCTTGCCAGTGACTTCGCCGCCATGGCTGCATCAGCTTCACAGGAGTCAAATCATTTCAAGATTGAGTTCCCGGCATCAGCAGGATCCGCAGCTGCTTTTCTGAATCGGAACGAGATCACCAAACAGTTTCAAAACGCGTTGGAAAACCTCACAGGGCAATCCTGCCGATATTCGGTGATTCTTCAGGAACAAGAATCCGCTGCAACTCCATCAGGGTCGACTCCTCCTCAGAACGGTTCACTCAACAAACCCTCAAAGAACCCGCTCAACAAAACGGTCATATCCTCCGCCGGCCTTCTCAAAGAGGCGGTTCAGAACCCACTTGTGAGTCATGCTCTCGCAACGTTTGATGCAGCCATTCGAAAAGTTGACCCACCCAGAAAGCCAGCACCCTCACATCAAAGAAGGGGTGAGGCAGAAGAAAACAGTACGGAAGAAAACGGAGCAACATAATGGCTAAAACGAAGTCGCCGATAAGTCGATTAATTGATGCTTTCGCCAATCTCCCAAGTATTGGTAAAAAGAGTGCTGAGCGGCTTGCCTACCATGTCCTTAAAATGCCAAACGAAGAAGCAATCGAATTTGCAGAGAGCATTCGGGCTGTCAAAGAAAACCTGCGGCCGTGCAAAACGTGCTTCAACCTTTCAGAGAACGAGGAATGCGACATCTGCAAAGATCCACGCCGCGATCAAAACGTCTTGTGTGTCGTCGAACAGGTCCGAGACCTTCTTGCAATAGAACAGGCAGGCAGCTTTCGCGGGCTGTACCACGTTTTACAAGGACGACTCTCACCACTCGATGGAGTTGGGCCGGAAAAATTATCTATCAATACACTTGTGACCAGACTCAAAGAGGGTGTGATTCGCGAAGTCATCATGGGCACCACCCCAAATGTTGAGGGAGATGGTACGGCACTTGCTATTGCGTCTCGTCTCGCCGGACTACCCGTAACAATCACCCGTCTTGCCCGAGGACTGACTGTGGGAGCCTCTTTAGAGCAAGCAAATCGCGATATGTTGGCTGATGCAATCGCAAGCCGACAGCCGTTCTGACGATTCAGGTGTTAATTGCGTAATTCTGAAATACACCAACAATGGTATGATTGCGGAGTCTTAATCGTTGACGCGATTGTTCATCTCAATGTCACTAACAAGCGGTAGTCCCAATGTCGATGCGGATGTCTTTTGGTCAGGAGATGCGGATGGCGCAAAAGCAAGTGCTTGCGCCCCGCATGATCCAGTCCATGGAAATCCTTCAGCTTCCCCTCCTGGCTCTGGAAGAGCGAATCGAACAGGAAATACAAAACAATGAGACCCTTGAATTAGTTGAGCCTGAGATCGACAACAACGCCCCAGTTGAGCCTCAAGCAGAGTCCCTACCAACAACAGTGTCTGAACAGCCCCTCCTCGTTGACCAGGAACATGCAAACAAAGACGACTTTGAACGCTCCTACGATTGGTCAAATGAATACCCGGATACTGACGAAGACAGACGAAGGCCTTCGGCTGGTCGAAGTGAGGAGACATCCGATCGCTACTTCGACACAATAGCGAACATGGAGGATCGCCCAGAGACCCTCTTCAACCACCTCCATGACCAATTAGCGAATTATGAAACCTCGCCTGAAATCCAGAAAGCTGCCGACAAAGTCATCTTTAATCTCGATGCAAATGGATACCTTCCAATGCCTCTCGATGAACTCGCAGATGCTCTACCAACAGACTCAACCGGCCAGCCCTTAAGCAAAGGCAAGGAAGATTTTCTGAAAGAGCAGACATCTCTTCTTGAATCGGGGCTTCGTATTGTTCAAAGCATGGATCCACCAGGCGTCGGCGCCCGTGATCTCAAAGAGTGCCTGCTCCTGCAGGTTCCAGAGGACGCGGCATATGCTGGGCACATCAGACAGCTTATTCAGGATCATCTTGAAAACCTTGCCGCCAACCGACTTCCTCTGATTGAGCGGAAGACGGGATTTACGATCGAAGAAATTGAAAAGCTTCGTGACCTTTTGCACAGTCTTGACCCAAAGCCTGGTGCGGTCTTTACGATGCCTCTTGTTCCACCGGTGAAACCTGATGTCTTTGCAGAACAGCAAGCTGATAGCACATGGAAAGTTCGGCTAGATGACGTTGACCTGCCAAGCCTTCGCATTAGCCCCACTTATAGAAGAATACTACAATCCTCTGACACCGATCCTCAGACCAGAGAATATATCAAACGAAAAATCAATTCCGCGCAATGGCTCATTGAGGCAATTGAGCAAAGAAGAGGCACACTTCTCAAAACGGCACAAGCCATTGTTGATCACCAAACTCGCTTTTTCAGCGAAGGTCCGGAAGCAATTGAGCCATTGAAAATGCAACAAATAGCTGATCGGATCGGCATGCATGTCACCACAGTCAGCCGCGCTGTTGACGATAAATGGCTTCAGACACCACGAGGACTTTTTCCACTTCGAAAATTCTTTGTTGGTGGCACGGTCAGCGCTGATGGTGACGAAGTAGCCTGGGATGCAGTTCGTAAAAAGCTTCAGGAGATCGTCCTCGATGAATCCAAAGAGAAGCCATTCAGTGACGATGAACTGGTTGAGGAACTTGCAAAGCAAGGCATCACCGTTGCTCGACGAACAGTGACCAAATATCGAAAGGCAATGAATATTCCAAGCTCACGGCAACGACGTGACTGGAAACTCTCAAGGCAACCACGAGACAATCCGAACCACAAGCCAGTCACCGAATAAAATAGGTTCGGTCCATTTAATCCATATAATTTTTGATAGGCCTCGCCTTACGAGGATTTACAATGCGTTGTCCATTCTGTCGTACAGACAATGACCGAGTCATAGATTCGAGAGCTGGTGATGACGGAGCGAGCATTCGCCGCCGTCGTGAATGCCTTAGTTGCAAAAAAAGATTCACAACATACGAACGGTTTGAACGACAATTTCTTGCTGTTGTGAAAAAAGATGGTGAAAAAGAACCCTTTGATCGGGATAAAATCAAGAGAGGTCTTGCCAAGGCATGCTGGAAACGGCCCGTGACAGAAGAGGATATCGAGGGCGTGCTCACAACACTTGAAACCGAACTCTATGGTGCGTACGAAAGCGAGGTTCCCAGTGGTATCCTTGGGGCACGCCTTATGGAGCTTCTCCGCCTTCTCGACCAGGTCGCATATGTACGCTTTGCCAGCGTGTATCGTGAATTTAAGGACGTCCGGGATTTCGTAGACGAACTCGAGCCGATTCTCGCTGAGTCCAAACGATCTCAACAGACGGCGAAGTCTTCTCATTCCGAAGGCGTTGATGCCTCACCGGACCTTACATAACAGCCTCGGCTTCCACCCGTTTTCTTATCTAATTTGATCTCGCTGATCACCATATCCCGATCAATTGATTTTGCCATATCGTACAGAGACAGAAGAGAAGCTGCGACTGCCGTCAACGCTTCCATTTCGACACCTGTTTTTGCACTCGTAACAACCTTCACAGCAACTGTTATAGCAGCCCGACGACCGTCAACACCCTTTTCAAAGTGAATGTCAACGGCAACGGCATCGAGTGGCAAAGGATGACAAAGCGGTACAAATTCGGCGGTGCGCTTCGCAGCCATAATCCCAGCAACCCGTGCCGTATTTATCGCATCTCCTTTAGCAAGTTCGCCAGCACGAATGTGTTCAAGCGTCGTCAACTGCAACAAGAGAGAGCCCGAAGCTTCTGCTGTTCGTGCCGTCACCGCTTTATGGCCAACATCAATCATTTTAACGGGTTGTATTTGCTTACTCATCACCTTAAGCATACCCGCTAGAACCGTTAAACACACGAGGGGTCGGCGGCCTCTTCAGACTGCCGACCCCCTGCATGGAGTCATCGCTTAGATCTACTTATACTAATTCTTTACGTGAACCGATGAGTGTCCTGAGTCTCTCGGCAAGCAAAGCCACATCAAATGGCTTCTTAAAACTCTCATTCACGTGGTTTCTGTCAACTGTTATCTGCGATCCATCATCGGGTAGCAAAGCAATAACAATTGTTTCGGCATACTCAGCATTCCTTCGAAGATTCTGACAAATTTGCTGAGCGTCAATCCGGCCGATTGCATAATCAACGACAATGCAGTCCGGGTGAAAGCTTTCAGCCTGAATACCTGCCTCAAATCCACTGGCAGCAACTTGTATCTTGAATGAATTTTCCGCCGGCAAGTGCCGCTTGAGGTTTTCAATGAGCAGTTGATCTTGTCCGACGAGCAAGACTTTGGCCATTGCCTCGTCTTCTAAGTCGCCCAAGGGCATTCCGTGCTCTTTTAGAAACTTAATAAGATATTCGCGTGGAATGCGGCGATCTTGTGATCCTGGAATGCGATATCCTTTAAGCCTACCCGAGTCGAACCATTTACTTACGGTTCGGGGAGCAACTTTACAGATCTTCGCGACCTGGCCTGTCGTAAACACCTTCATTACTAGACTCCATTTTGTCTTCGTGTCTGAACTCATTTCGGCCAGCTCGCTACTCGCAATGAGTTTCGAGACACGGCCCCCCCGACGCGGCATGTCTGTCGGTTTGGCCGCGTCGCCACTTTCCGACAGGGGCGGTGAAAGCAAAGAAAGGCAAGCCAAAGCATTCCGCCTGACAAACCGAAGACCTTCATCTTCAGCTTGGTGAATACCATGGCTTGCAGGCCCCCCTGCTTCATATTTGCAAAACCGTTTCACAGTGAATCAGTTTCAGCAAACATGACCATCCAAGAGGTTAGATCGAAAGATCATGTCGTGAGACTTGAGCCGTTCTTTCGGAAGATTTTGGTAACGCCGCCGGTCAGGCTGCTTTTGGCTGTACAGAAGATGAATTTGACTCAAATTGAACAGCCACCCGCTTCGAAACACCCGATTCTTCCATGGTGACGCCGTATAAAGTAGTAGCGGTTGCCATTGTCTTTTTCGAATGCGTAACCACGATAAACTGGGTTGAAGATAGGAAATCTCGTAGCACTCCGACAAATCGGTCGACGTTGGCTTCATCAAGCGCAGCGTCGACTTCATCGAGCACACAGAAGGGACTGGGGCGAGAACGGAAAATCGCGAGCAGGAGTGCAACGCAGGTCATCGTCTTCTCCCCTCCAGATAATAGTGAAATATTGCGAGGCTCTTTACCAGGCGGCCGAGCCATAATTTCAACTGTGGTTTCCAGAAGATCGATCTCTGGATCAAGAATAATATCCGCCTGCCCACCTCCAAACAGCCGCTCAAAAAGAACAGAAAATTCAGCTCTTACTTTTTCGATTGTCTCTCCGAGCAAACGGCGGCTTTCTTCATCAATGCGCTCAATAAGTTTTTCAACAGACTGTTTTGCATCAGTGACATCGACAAGCTGAGTCTCGAGCCCAGCCAAGCGCTCGGCAAGGGCTTCTGATTCGGCTAGTGCCTCGAGATTCACCGAGCCAACAGTGCCGAGCTTTCTTCTTGTTTCTTCTATTAAGCCATCGAGTTCTTCACGGTCCTCAGGAATCTCAATAGTATTCCCTTCGGAGTCCGTGCTTGCTGGAGGCGGCAATTCAGCCATAGGATCAATTCCATAGTCATCGTGCAATCGCTCGAGGACCCGCGTGCGCTGATGCATAGCCGTTTCTTTTTTAAGGTCAGCCGCATGACTAATTGAGCTGCAGTCCTGAAGAGTTTCACGAGCACCATCAAGTACATTCTTAGCTTTCTTTTCAGCAACACCGATTGCCATTCGCTGATTGACTAGTGTTGAGACAAGTCGAGCCGATCGTTCCGCCAACAAGCACGCTTCTGCATATTTATCACCGGCGACAAGCAAGTCGAGCTCAATAATAGATACCCTTTCTTTGACCGCCTTCACCTTTGATAGTGCTGCAGTTGACTCTGCTTCCTGACGATTTTTATCAGCCTGCTTTGCAATAACCGTTGCTTCGAGTCCTGCGACACGTTCTCTGCAGACAGACAACCGATCGCGAAAACCCTCGATTTGCTCGAGAACCTGTTCATGCGACTGGCCGAGTGACTCAAGATTCGATTCAACTTCCTCAAGTGTCTTATCTGTCCTACTGATCTCAGCAGTAATTTTCCCACTCTCACCCGTTGCGGAACGAACAGCGTTAGCTGCTTCGACGGCTTGAGACTCTGCTTCATGCAACGCCTGCTGCTGTTCATCCACTTGACTGCGAGTAAGAAGCATTTCTCGCTGGAATCGCTGCTGTTCGCTCCTACTCGATGCTATCGACTCTGCCAACTCATGCTGTTTTGCAACAAGGCGCTTCTGCTCTTCCCTCAAGTCTTCAATGTTCTTTTGGCAATTCTGTAATTCATTCTTGGCATCACGAACAGATACCAGAATGGCCTGCTGGTCTATTTTCACAGTCCGCAGTTCGCTGTGACGAGAAACAAGCCCCGTATCAGCCCCACTTGCCCCCGTCTCGAACCCTCCGTCACTTGATAGCCAGCTACCTGTTCGATCAAGGAAAACCAATCCAGGCGGCATACGATCGACGACCCGCCGTACCTTGCTAATGGACTCAACGATCCAGACTCGACCGAGCAAGCGTCTTTTTAATACATCACTTACGTCAGTTCCATCGTGCTGCTGCACAGCCTGATTAGGAGATTGCTCGGGCCCATATTCATGTATTAATTCAGGGTGTAAATGTTTCTCACTTGCACTCTCTTCTTCGAACTCATCTGAAACGAGATGATCAAGCCTGCCAACGACACCGGTCTCAGCCTCCCCGAAATCTTTTTTGAAATTCAACGACGGCGGCTCAGGCAACCTATCGATTGCGAGAAAGCCAATCCGACCACTTGTTGAGGCCAGTCCCTGAGCAGACGAAGTATTCTGCCAACGTTCATACCAGTCAAGCATGTCGGAAAGACGTTCCACAACGACCCGCTGACCAAGTACACCGACTGCTATGTCAACAAGACCAGCCCACTGACTGTCGGCAACGATAAGATCAGCGGGCAGGCCACGCAAACCTGGTATATCGTTAGCAAAACGATCGAGAACTTGACGAGTAGCATCAGAAACACCCTCATGAGAGGTAATCAAATCTTCGAGCAGTTTCTCTCGATCACGAAGAGCTTCGAGTCGGCCCTGCCGCTCAGCGAGGGTCTGCCAAGCCTGTTCTACTTTCTTCGTAGCACTTTGCTGTTCAGCATCGAGTTGGTCATGACGAGCCTGCAACTCAACGCGACGTCGGCCAAGAACATCTACAGTACCTTCGAGTGATGCAGAACTCTCTTCTAACCGATGGACCAAGGCCCATGACTTATCTAATTCGTTCTGGCTTCGCTCTACAGCATCTAAGGCCGCTTTTGCTTCCCCTCGTCGCTGAACTACGACAGCCTCGAATTTTTGATGATCAATCGCCTGCCGCTCTTTGGTATTCCGCAACTCTGACAAACGTCGTTGAGCTGATTGAGCGTCTTCACGCGAACCTACAATCGCCTTTTCTTGTTGCCGCAACTCGCCTTCAACGCGACGTAACTCATCAGATGCAGAACTGCAATCAGTTTGAATGACATCAATCGCCCCATACGTCGATTGCAGTTCTGCCTCAGTCGTACGAACATAGCTGGTAGCCAACGCAAGTTCTTGCTCTACGTCAATATGGCGCACTCGTAAGGCCTCACGCCTTGCTTCCATTGCAACAACATTTTCACGATCAGCTGCTAATCGTTCTTGAATTGCCGTGAGCTTTGGATCGATCTCTTTTTGCTGTTCTTCAAGGCTTTGAATCTCCGTTCCAGCGGCTGCTTTTTCAGCTTGAGCTACTTCGGATCGCTTGTCTGCTTCGTTGATCGATACCGACACCTCTTCAAGCAAGGCATTTACGCCAACAAGGTCTGCAGATGCGGCAGCAAAACGCAGAGACTGTAGCTTCTCTGTCATCCGCTTCCATCGACGAGCTCGGCTCGCCTGTTTTTTGACCGTCTCTAAGCGAGACGCGACCTCGCCTACAATATCTGCTAACCGCTGACGATTTTGTTCTGTTCGGTCCAGTCGCCGAATAGCTTCGGCCCGACGTGAACGAAATTTTGTGATCCCGGCAGCCTCTTCGAAGACGGCTCGTCTCTCTTTACCAGACGCCACCAGCAGGGCATCGACCCGACCTTGCTCAATAACACTATATGAGTCTGTCGCCGTACCTGTTCCGCTGAGAATTTCACGAATATCTCGAAGCCGGCTGATACCGTCATTGACGAGATATTCGCTCTCCCCGCTTCTATAGACCCGCCGCATAATTCGTACTTCATCTGATTCGACGGGAAGTTCGCGAGTTGAATTATCGAAGACAAGGGAAACTTCAGCTGCATTAAGTGCTTTTCTTGCTGCTGAACCAGCAAAGATGACATCAGTAGACGCCTTGCCTCTGAGATTGCGTACAGATTGCTCACCAAGCACCCACTTGATTGCATCTACGACATTTGATTTTCCAGAGCCATTTGGACCAACAACAACGGTAATGCCTTCCGGAAACTCAAATCTGGTTCGGTCAGCAAAACTCTTGAATCCGAAAAGCTCCAGGGCTTTCAGTGTTATCATGCGCCGGATTCCAACAGGGCTGTATCGAACAGAGAAGGCCAGTAACTTTCTGGCTCTTCTTTGCTGTTGCTACCCTTACTTTGATCATCCTCGTTCTCTGTATCCTGATTCCTATTTACGACTTCCCTTGGAACGCTAAGCCGTCCATCAAATTCTGTAGGGATTGCATCAAACGCAAGGCGACTTTCTATTTTTCGCTGTGCTGTGGCCTGTTGCAAAAATTGAATAACATCGGGATACCCACCTCCACATTCAACAATCGCATGCAGGATATCTTCTACCTGGGAGTCAACTTCCTTTACAAGGTCCGGTTCGTCTGGCCTAAAGCAGTTCACGACCGCACCATTTCCTTCCACCACCACTACAATTGAAGGCCCTGCTTCAACTCGAAGCCCGTCGCTGACAGGATGTGAGTCTCCAAAGAGCACCACCTCGGCCCGAGCCGCTCTAGTCGCATGAATAAGAGGTTCGCCGGAAACATCAATAACATGAAGCCGACATGCTTCGCCAAGCATGTCACCACGAATGTCAGGCAACCGGGCATCAATCATAGAAAGTCCACGAAAAGCACCATACCGAGTTTCTGCACTACGACTGCTCAGAAGAGAACGAAGTGCATCGATCCCATTTGCATCATCCAAGATTGCGAGTGCGGCTAATGCTTTTGGACGAGCGCTTCTGAGATCACGAGCTGCCTCTGCGAGTCTTTCGGCCGCCAGTGACTCTCCGAGATATGCAAGTGCCTCAGCCGAGACAAAACGCACTTCCGCATCCGTCGACCCAAGCCCTTCACGAAGAGTGCCGATTGCATCTTTTCCAATAGCTTCAAGTCTTAACGCAGCTCGTGGTGCAGTGACGGGATCTTCAAGCTGCCTCGAAAGTAGCTCTAGCCTTGCATGGCGATTACCACTCGGCTCAGCAACCGCCAGCGACCGAACAACACTTACGTAGCGGCCTAAATTATTCCTATACATCTCAGGAACCTCGAGTTCGATAAAGCGGTCTGTTTTCGGAGTTGCAACACCACGCTTTACTCCCCGAATAATTGCATGAAATCTCTGATTAATACAATCGCCAATCCGTTTCGACAGCCCGACAGATCGATGCTCCGGATGAATCGATAGACCAATAGACCGTGAAGTCAACGCAACACCACCACCAGGTACTCGACCGCGAAGAGTTGCAACTGAATCGACTACACCAGTAGAAACCGGATCGACAAGCAATGGTCCCTCTGCCACCCCGAGTGTATGACCGTCGCGGATACGATTCCCTAGAACTGCCATCTCAACCAGCCGGGCCTCCATAAGCCAACCACCAGAAAGGCTTGTGGTGTCATGATTTCCTGGCACTTCGACAATGACGTCAAATCTGTCACCCTTACGAATGCCCGGATGGAGTGTTCCACTCACCCAAGCGAGCGCGGTTGAACGTGACGCAAGTAAGCGATTTGGATCGACTACTCCTCTTGCTTGCATGTCCTCCAAAAGCATCTGACGACGTGGATCAGGAGGCGGATCACTACCCGTATCAGACAAGCCAGTAATAAGTGCCGCTCGCTCAACTCGCTGGCTATTGAGCCCCCACGGCGAAGCATAGTCGCCTACAAGTTGTGTTGCAGACTCGACCGCCACCAAAGCCTCAAGCTCTGGGCTTTGGCTACGAATAGCTGGGCCAGCGCACCCAACCACCATTCCACCAAGAATGGTGCAAGAAATAAATCTGCAATATATATGGCCTCGCATTCGTTGCGAAAGCATGTGCAACAAGTTCATGCAACTATCCAACAACCGAGGTAAAGCCAGCACAGAACGGGGGCTGGCAGACCCCGGGAAAGTAGGCACTTCGTACGAGGCGGTCAAGGCAGTTTCGTGGGCAGGAAACATCTTGGTCGGCTCGCCAAGACCTGCTAGCGTCTCACCAAAGCAAAACCGGCAAACAATCAACGTTGCAGAGCAAATACACCAAATTACTGACTTATTTTCATAAATCGAGCCAAAGAGATCTTCGGAGAAAATTCTGTGAAAACCACCTACGACCACCATCTTCCCTCAACTGACCAGGTGCAAATTCGTTGGATGATCCGTCGAGACATGGCTGAAATTCTCTGTATTGAGGAGGAATCATTTGAGTTCCCCTGGGCTGATACGGATTTCACTCGATGCTTACGACAACGAAACTGTATTGGCATGGTTGCCGAAATAAGTGGTGGCGTTGTGGGTTACATGCTGTACGAACTCCACCGAACAAAAGTACACATTTTAAACTTTGCCGTTGCCCGCACGCACAGGCGACTGGGAATTGGCACTGCAATGCTAACTAAATTAATCTCAAAACTCAGCCCTCAACGACGTAACAGAATTGTTTTAGAAGTGCGCGAAACGAATCTTCCTGCTCAAGTTTTCTTCCGTTCCCTAGGATTTCTCGCCACAAGTGTCCTCCGCGACTTCTATCAAGACACCACGGAAGATGCGTACTTGATGCATTTCCTTGCTGAAGCCAATGAGGATACGACAACCCGCAGGCTTGCGGGTTAAGAAGGTCAGATTTTCTCACAGACCTTGCACAATTTTATCAACATGTTCTCGCAATCTGCGCACCACATGACGCGGCGTTGATGCTGATGAAAAAATAGTCACGATTGGGTGACCGGCTCGAATCACAGTCCCGCAACGCGGCCAATCTGCAACCATTGGCCATCCAAAACTCTGCTCCTCCATGAATGAGGCACACCTTGTGAGATGGCGGCTAAAAGCCGAAGAGACACAAAGCGGTTTATTGGCAAACACAATCGCCTTCCCCCAACAGACATCTTGTTCAGATGTTGAAACCACTGACTCTGTTGGCAGCGAAAACCCTTGTGAAGAAAGATGCAAACCCGCGTAACTCCGACCGGTACGGCGTTCAGCCAATTCCATCGTAGCTGTAGGCCTCGGGTTCACCTCAAGAATTATTGGTTTCCGCAGAGGGTTTCCTGCTGTCTTTCGCGGCATTATAAAATCAACACCAACGAGTCCCGTAAGCCCTGCCCTTTCAACAAGAGAATTCACGAACTGGAGCAACCTCGCAAACATGTCTTGCTGCAAGCCAATATTTAAAAGTTCAACGGCACCACAAAAACTAAACTCCTTGGCTCGACACCACCCACGCCCAATAAGCTGGCGACACACACTGAGTACTTCAATCCCTTCTGGATTCACACAAAAACTGATGGACATTGGAATGCCTGTAACAAACTCTTGCCAGAGTTCACCACTCACGGAAGGCTTTTTGCGAGAACCTTTCCAAGGTTCAATTCCCGTACCACCAACACTTAGTGTCGGTTTTTTTAAATATGTTCCATCCTTTGGAAGGCCCACCGAACTAGAAAAAGTTCTTGGATAACTACAACCGTTCTCGTGAGCTACATCATGAACGAAAACAGGGTCTCTCACCCGCTCAACCACTTTTGAAACATTCCCTAATAGTCTTCTAGCGGACGACAATCTATCAAGAACTTTGAGATGGTTTTCTAAGCCACCTGTATAAACCACAGGGCTTTCTGGGAATGTAGCCGCGATTGCAGGGAAACCGTCCGGATAGTCGTCTGCATGAATCTGCACCACTCGGCCACAAGCTTCTCGGAGATCCTGGTCCCCGAAAAGATCTATTCCATTGACCTGTACTCCAAGCCGCGCTGCAGATGCTGCAAACGCACGAGCACTAGCACCAATGACAAGCAAATTTGTACACACCCGGCATTGAACCCAAAGTACTGTGGCCCGAAAACGTTATCGTGAGGTTTACAGACTTAACCTCATTGCTGACAACGCCTCCATACGATACCTTTTCGCATAGCAGGATACTTTATCTTGCTATGTACCATCAGCACTTTCTGCACTCGTTTGGAGGAGATCTCGCACATGTCGATGTTTATAGGTGAATCGTTAGCCGGTGATGGCAATGAAGTTGCTCATATCGATTTATTGATTGGCACCAAGGACGGCCCTGTAGGAGCAGCGTTTGCGAACGCACTTTCACGGCAGAGCGAGGGGCATTCCAACCTACTTGCAGTCCTGACACCAAATCTTGCAGTCAAGCCAGCCACTGTGATGATTACGAAGGTAACCATCAAGGGAGCAAAACAAGCAGTTCAAATGTTTGGTCCTGCACAAGCAGCAGTCGCAAAAGCCGTTGCAGATAGTGTTGAAAGTGGAGTCATCCCAAAAGATCAAGCCGAAGATCTTGTGATTGTTTGCGGTGTATTCATTCACTGGCTGGCAGAGGATGATAAAAAGATTTATGACAACAACTACAAGGCAACACTCGACTCTATTGCAAGCGCCATGCATGGCAAACCTACAGCAGACGAGATGATTGCAGGAAAAGATGCTGCACATCCATTCCGAGGCTTTTAGAGTAAAACGAATTACCTGCAGGCCGACAGCTTCGGCCTGCAGGCCTCGATCTTCGTGACACGACTGACTACGCTAGCGCTCTTCCATGAAGAAAATCCTCTTGCAACTTGATGTTGATCAGCAACCCTGCTCATTTGATGCTGTTGTTGCTATTGATGCGGGTGCCGATATTCTTCTCCGGCATGGCAACGTCTCACCAGATAATGTTGTTTCATTGATCCATGGAGTAATGTTTACTCGCGGAGCATCGGATCTTGCCTCAACGAGTATTTTCCTTGGTGGCAAGAACATCCCCCAAGTGGAAGCGATTGCTTCTCAGATTTCAAAAACTTTTTTTAAATCTGTTCGGGTCAGTGTCTTCATTGACCCAGCCGGTGCAAACACAACCGCAGCAGCTACAGTCATTGCAGCAAAGCGACACATTTCTTTCAAATCCTCGAGCGGAGGGAAAGCATGTCACGCTCTTGTACTAGGTAGCACCGGCCCCGTGGGACAAAGGGTGAGCCGGCTTCTCGGAAACCAGGGAGCCCATGTCCATCTTGCCTCGCGATCCTTTGAACGTGCCTCGCAATACTGCAACCTACTCAGTGAAAAATTCCCTCACGCGCACCTCGAGCCTACTTCAGTAGACAAGCTTGAGAAGGTAATTGGCTCCGTAAATCTGATTATCTCAGCAGGCGGACCGGGCGTTGAGATGCTTACCAAAGCACAATATTTACAAGCGACTTCCACCTCGGTCTACATTGACCTCAATGCGGTGCCACCAGCCGGAATAACTGGCATTCATGCAAACGATACCGCGAGACGAGATAGCACAAAAATTCTTTACGGCGCCCTTGGCATCGGAGAAATTAAAATGAAAATTCATAAAGCTGCAATTAAGAGGCTTTTTCAAACCAATGACTTATGGCTCGATGCAGAGGAATTACTCAGGATTGGCGAGGAAGTCGACGTTTCCAACGAACAACCAAATCAATAAGTGCTGGAAAAAACCGTGCCAAGAAGACATATGTTTTCGCTCTCCAGCCAGGGGTTACAGCGGGGGCGCCTCCTTCCATCGTTGCAATAATCGCAGCGGCTGTAGTCTCTGCGGACAACGGACGACCCTGTGACCAACTGGCCCTTTCGCCAGCTACGAGATTGTCCCAGAACTCTGATTCCGTTGGGCCAAGTATTGCAACTTTTACATCAATGCCGAGAGATGCCAACTCTGGACGCACTGCGTTAGCAAACCCATGCAGTGCGGCTTTTGCTGCTGCATACCCACCATGCAGGGGCAGCGG
>JAQWMC010000045.1 GCA_029246985.1 Pirellulales bacterium | reverse complement strand
GTGCTCGGGTTTTTTGTACGCGACCGTACTCCGTTTACGTCGATGTGATCAGCGTTTTAGTAGTTGCTTCTGCGTACACTCCAGCGACGGTAGGTCAGGCTGTTTTCCCATCGCGTGCCGTTTGTTCATAAGTGAACTTCCTACAAGTGGCCGGAATCCGGTGTTTACCTGATCTGTCTCTTAAAATGCAGGTGTGTTTGTTACAACATCGGAAGGTTCGCTAATTTGGGGATCAGTCCAACTGATATACAAGTTGTTGGGAAGTGCTTATTGAGGAGGGTTGGAATGCAGGAATCGACAAAATCAGGTCAGACTTCACAAGGTTCGGTGGTGCCAAAACAATTTGTAGCGCCATTTATTCTCGTCACGTCACTTTTTGCGCTGTGGGGTTTTGCGAACGATATAACCAATCCGTTGGTACGCGCCTTCAAAGAGATATTTCTCATTTCTAATGCGCAAAGCAGTTTAGTGCAGTGGGCCTTCTATGGCGGCTATGCCACGATGGCGATTCCCGCAGCACTCCTGATTAGAAAAGTCTCGTATAAGTCGGGGATTATCATTGGCCTTCTGTTGTACGCGCTAGGCGCTGCAATGACGATACCGGCCAGCTTAATGATGGAATTTAATGTTTTTCTTGTTGGGTTTTACATTTTGACGTTTGGTCTTGCGTTCTTGGAAACCACGGCCAATCCATATATTCTCTCGATGGGGCCTCGAAGTACTGCAACGCAAAGGCTAAACCTCGCGCAAGCATTCAACCCGATTGGTTCACTCACCGGGATGGTTGTTGCCAGTATGTTTATTCTCCCAGGACTTGAGGTGTCCAAATTTCGAGATGCAGAAATTAATAACCATCCAGAGTACAAGACGATGCTTCCCAGCGATGTCGATAAGCTCATCACAAAGGCTATGGAGCAGTCTGCAAAGGCAGACCCCGGTGAGCATGCCGCAATGGTGTCACACGATTTAGCTGTTGTCCGGACGCCTTATGTGGTCATCGCGTTAGTTGTACTTGCAGTCTTACTCCTTTTTGTTATCTCGAAGTTGCCTGATACGGGGCATGAGGAGGAGCAGATTCATCTGGCAACTCTGGCACAAAATCTGTTCACGAATTGGCAGTACGTAGGGGGTGTTATTGCGCAGACGTTCTACGTTGGCGCACAAATAATGTGCTGGACCTTTATTATTCACTATGGGATGACACTCGTTGGTTTAAGTTCAGCACAGGCACAAACCTATAATATAGTTGCAATGGGTATTTTTCTTGCGAGTCGATTCATCTGTACATTCATACTAAAGTACGTATCACCAGGGTTACTGCTTGGCGTGCTTGCTGTTGGTGGTGGTTTACTGACTGCTGGGGCAATCTTCTTGCAGGGTCTTACAGGGCTTTATTGTCTTGTTGGCGTATCTGCCTGCATGTCAGTGATGTTTCCAACAATTTATGGAATCGCACTCAATGGGCTCAGTCCAAATGATGCCAAGTTAGGATCAGCTGGACTCATCTTTGGAATTGTTGGTGGTGCCTTTATGCCACGGTTGCAAGGTGCAATCATTGACGGTGACGGAATGATTATCGCTGGTCAAATGCTGGAGTCGGTACGAGTTTCTTTTTTTCTGCCACTCAGTTGTTTCGTTGTTGTTGCAGTTTTTGGTTTTGCAGTTGCGTTATTTTCCCCTAAGGCTGCAGCAGAGGGTTAAATGAGCAGGCGTTTTATCTCACAAGCATTCTCTTTTCGGTGAAAAATTTCCATGAGTACAGTCCCTACGGTTTGGAATGGTGTTCTTCCGCGAGTTGGTATTCGACCAACAATTGATGGACGACTTGGCGGAGTTCGTGAGTCGTTGGAAGATCAGACAATGAATCTTGCCAAGCGAGTCGCAGAATTAGTGTCGAGCGAACTGCGGTACCCAAATGGAGAAGCAGTCGATTGTGTCATAGCAGAAACATGTATCGGTGGAGTTGCCGAGGCAAACGCATGTGATGACTTATTTCGCCGTGAAAACGTCGGTGTTTCACTGACTGTGACGCCTTGCTGGTGCTACGGTAGCGAGACCATGGATATGGATCCGCTGCGGCCCAAAGCTGTGTTTGGATTCAATGGAACGGAGCGACCCGGCGCGGTGTACCTAGCTGCTGTGCTCGCCGGGCACAGCCAAAAAGGAATACCAGCCTTTGGAATTTATGGCCGAGATGTTCAGGATGCAGGTGATGCTGCCATGCCTGCGGATGTACGGGACAAAATTCTTGATTTTGTGCAGTGCGGTTTAGCTGCAGCCTTAATGCGGGGTAAAGCTTATTTGTCGATGGGCGGAACATCGATGGGTATTGCTGGTTCGATGGTCGACTATGCATTCTGGGAGAAGTGGCTCGGCATGCGAGTTGAGGATATTGATATGACCGAGTTCGTTGGTCGTATGCAGAAGGGACAGTTCGATCCGGAGGAGTACGAACGAGCAACCGCGTGGGTGAAAGAACATTGTGTAGAAGGTGAAGATTATAATAGTCAGGAGACGCAGCGATCACGTGAGCAGATCGATTCAGAGTGGTCTGACTCTGTCAAAATGTCGTTGATTGCTCGAGATCTGATGGTTGGTAATCCGCAGCTAGCCAAAATGGGCTTGGAAGAACAGGCACAGGGGCACGGTGCTATTGCCTCCGGATTTCAAGGGCAAAGACAATGGACAGATCACTTTCCAAACGGTGATTTCCTTGAAGCGATTCTGAACACGTCATTTGACTGGAATGGAAAACGATCGCCATACGTCGTCGCGACGGAAAATGACGCACTTAATGCAGCGACAATGCTTTTTGGTCACCTGCTCACAAATACCGCCCAAATATTTGCTGATCTTCGAACATATTGGAGCCCGGAGGCTGTTGCAACGGCTTGTGACGGCTACCAACTGCAGGGAGCTGCTGTTGACGGCCTACTGCACCTCATTAATTCTGGTCCCGCTGCACTCGACGGGACGGGGCAGCAACAAGATCAAGACGGGGCGCCAGCCATGAAGCCGTTTTGGGACATAACAGATGATGAAGTGGCAAAATGCCTCAAAGCGACAACATGGCACCCATCAATAACGGAATACTTTCCAGGTGGTGGCCTGAGTACACGATATCGAACCCTAGGGGACATGCCGGCCACAATGACCCGGATTAATCTTGTGGCAGGTCTTGGGCCGGCAATTCAGATTGCTGAGGGGCAGACTGTTGAACTCCCAGACTCGGTTCATGATGTGCTAGACCAGCGTACGAATCCAACGTGGCCAACGACCTGGTTTGCACCGAAAATTACAGGCCGGGGAGCGTTTACGTCGACGTATGAAGTAATGAATCACTGGGGAGCAAATCACTGTGTGATGACTGCCGGCCACGTCGGGCATCTGTTTATTACGTTGGCATCTATTCTTCGGATTCCTGTTTACATGCATAATGTGTCGGATGATCGAGTCTTTCGGCCAAGCACATGGAATGCTTTTGGAACAGATGACCTCGAAGGAGCAGACTTTCGTGCCTGTAAGGCATTTGGTCCGCTCTACGCTCGTGCCTAGAGATCACATGGTGGTCAAGGCAGTGTGAGTAACAGCACCTCTGACGGACACGGAAGAACTATGTCAACAACAACATTGGAAACACTGCTCGAACTTTCTCATTTTCTTGGTGAAGAGAAGCGTCAGTTGGCGATTCTTGGTGAAGGAAACACATCGGCACAAGTTGACGAACAGACGTTTCTGGTGAAGGCAAGTGGAAGTTGTCTTCAAACACTCGCGAAAGATGATCTCGTTGCCTGTCGATTCGATACCCTGCTCCCGATGCTTGATCAAGTAGACATTGCAGATCAGGTCATTGAAGAATCACTGTTGGCGAGTCGGGTCGATACATCTGCAAAAAAACCATCTGTTGAAACTCTCTTCCATGCGTATCTCCTTTCATTAGAAGATGTTCATTTCGTAGGGCACACCCATAGTATTGCGGTCAATCAGATTCTTTGCTCACCACTTGCAGATCAATTTGCAACTCACAGACTTTTTCCTGATGAGGTTGTGTGCTGCGGAGCTCGCTCGGTATTGATTCCTTACACTGATCCTGGGCTAACGCTTTCGAAATCGATTCGTAGTGAAATTGATTTGTTTTTGAAGGAGCACGGTTGCGCACCACGGGTGATTCTCTTAGAGAACCACGGCATTATCACTTTGGGCAAGACAGCGGGGGCCGTAAAGGCGGCAATGCTTATGGCTCAAAAAGCAGCGGAAATTTTCGTAGGAGCAGCTGTTTTAGGAGGTCCTACGTTTATGAGCCCCGAAGATGTGAGTCGTATTGCGAATCGAACTGACGAGCACTATCGACAGCGTGCGCTTAAGTTATAGGTATCGGTCTTTTGCCCAAAGGGAGCACATTCCGACATTCGGGGGAAATCGTGTGTTCTCCTGATAGAGCAATAAACTCAGGAGGCTAAACTAGTGAGCTGTATTGTAATGCTGCCGTGAATTTATCCTATTGGTGTTCTTCTGGTGACAGACGGCACTGAGTTGATTTATTAGGACGCCTTTGTCCAATACATTCAGTGTTGTTTGTTTAGGTAATGGAGTTACATGATGAGAATTGTCACATTTGTCAGCATGCTGATCACGATCGTGCCGCTGAGTCTCGTTTCCACAGGTTTTTCTGCAGAATCGGCGGATAGCCAGTCTGACATGGATGGCTTATGGGGTGCTCGTGTTGTGAAACTACGGGCCGAGGACGCCAAGCGAGGGCAGCTTTTTGATCAAGGCAACTACGCCATGTTTATCCATTGGGGGCTGTATTCTCAACTTGGTAATAAGGTGGACGGTAAAACCTATTACGGCATCGGCGAATGGATAATGCATCAGCGAATGGCGGGTATCCCAATTGCCCAATACAAGAACTTGGCGAAAACCTTCAATCCAACAGATTTCGATGCTCGTGCTATTGCAAAACTCGCTCGTGATGCAGGGATGAAGTACATCGTCATTACTGCGAAACATCATGACGGTTTCGCGATGTATGAATCACAGGCATGCGATTTCAATATTGTGGATGCGACTCCCTGGGGCAAAGACCCGATGAAAGGTCTGGCGGCGGCTTGTCGTGAAGAAGGACTCGGTTTCGGTTTTTATTATTCACATAACCAAGACTGGACGTTTCCTGGCGGCGGCGGTGGGCCAAAAGTTGATGCGAGTGGCAAACCGGCAACATTTGATGACTATTTTGAGAAGAAATGTCTTCCTCAAGTGCGTGAAATAACGACGCAATATGGTCCAATCGAAATCGTCTGGTTTGATACTCCCGGGAAAATGCCCAAGCACTATGTTGAGAAACTGGTTGAAGTTGTGCACAAGAACCAGCCTGGAGCACTCGTCTCAGGTCGAGCCGGCCATGAATTGGGTGATTATCAGACGCTTGGTGATATGGAGGTGCCAATCGTAAATGTCGATGGGCTCTGGGAAAGCGTTGACACCACCAACGATTCCTGGGCTTATGCGTGGTATGACGAAAACTGGAAGTCTCCAAAGCAAATCCTAGAGCGATTGGTTGCTTGTGTTGCCCGGGGCGGCACCTACATGCTCAATATTGGCCCCCGTGGTGATGGGAGTGTTTCCACCCGATGCGCTGCGGCATTGCGGGGCGCGGGGGAGTGGATTTCTCAGCATCCCCAAGTCATCTACGATGTCCAAGGTTCTCCTTGGAAGCATTCCATGCCGTGGGGTGATGTGACCCAGAAAGACAACTCATTATTCCTGACCGTTTTCGAATGGCCGGTGTCTGGTGAGCTTTATCTGCCAAATATTGAACAGGATGTTCAGGATGCACGCTTGCTTCGGGGTAGTGATTCCACGGAACTTCTATGTCATCGTCGTGGAAAGCACGTTGTGGTGCAGGTGCCAGAAAAAGCTCCAGAATCACTTGCATCAGTCATAAAGCTTACATTCTCAGAGAATCCAGTAGTTGATCCGGTGTTAACGCTTGATCCAGAAGTGATGACGGAACTTGCCGTTGAGTTCGCTGATAGCAATGGAGTAGAGAAGTCAGAAAAACGATGGATGGAAAAGTTTGGTGAATGGAAACGGATTGTTCATGGGCATGATTTTGGTTCAGATGCTGACCTGTCGTGGGAAGTAGATGTTCTTGTGCCAGGTGAGTATCAGGTGTTATTAAATTATGCTGGAGAGGGAAGACTCGTGTGGCACGTAGGTGTTGAAGGTGGTGAATCGATCCAGAATCAGCAGAATTCCTCCCATAATTACCAGACATTTCCGATTGGGTGGCTCAATTTTCCAAAGAGTGGCAGGTATCGAGTCTCTGTTCAATGCCTTGAAGGAAACGTGGAGCAAGCAAGCCTGCATGCAATTCTTTTTCATGCAGTGCGATAACACTGTGAACACGATTCTATTTTAGTTGTATTTTTCGATTGAATAAGGGCCGTTGGGATGTTCTCCTGGGCCGTACCTGGTTGCTAGTCAGTCGCTGGCTGGATTTATGCGTCTCAGGATCGAACAGTAATGTCTCAAGTGCTCAGTCTTCCTTTTTTAGATGGACGTCGTCGTGGCTGGATCACTGTGTGGTGCACCATGCTGATTCTTGCAGGACTCAATTCTTCTTTTGGTGCAGAAAGGCCTGCCAAGACTATGAATTTTCAAAGCGACATTGAGTTTCTTCAAGAGTACACAAATATCATTCTACTCCGGAAAGGTTTGGCGGTTGTAGCTGTCGCACCTGCATATCAAGGTCGAGTGATGACAAGCACATTTGACGAAGAGTCAGGTCCTAGCTTCGGTTGGATCAATCGCCCGGTTATTGCTCAGGGAATTCTCTCTGAGTTGGAGAGAAAAGGAACACTGCAAGAGCATATCCACGTGTTCGGTGGTGAAGAACGCTTCTGGATAGGGCCTGAGGGCGGTCAGTATGCACTGTTTTTTAACCCTGGCGAGAGTTTTGATTTCAACAATTGGAAGACCCCTGCAGCGATAGATACAGACTCATATGAAGTTGTTGCGAAGCAGGAAGATTCAGTGTCGTTTCATCATTTTTGTAATCTTCAAAACTATAGTGGCACTCATTTCCAGGTTGGAATTGACCGTACAGTCTCTATGCTTCTGGAAAATGATCTGGAAGTGATTCTTGGGCAGAATGTGCCGCAAGGGCTAGAGTTCGTTGGGTATAAGTCTGACAACCGAATCACAAATCGTGGCAAAGAGCCTTGGGACCCTGAGAACGGGCTTCTATCTATTTGGATACTCGGAATGTACAACCCGTCGCCATCCACGACTGTCATAATTCCACTCCGGGCCGGAAAAGAGACGGACTCACTGGGCCGTGTTAATGACGAATACTTTGGTCCAGTTCCACCTGATTATCTCTATGTGCGTAACGATACAGTCTTCTTTCGCGGGAACGGCCTACGGCGTGGAAAGATTGGTGTTGGCCCCAAATGTTCCAAGGGTCTTGCGGGTAGCTACGATGAAGTTGGGAAAGTGCTCACTCTCGTCTCGTACGACGTAAAAGACGCTCCTTTCGGCTACATCAATTCAATGTGGGAATTACAGGATGAGCCCTACGTGGGAGACGTTATTAATGCCTATAATGACGGGCCACCTGATCAAGGAGGGGCGCCGCTTGGTCCATTCTATGAACTCGAAACGTCTTCTCCGGCGGCAGCATTAAAACCAAACGAAACGATGCAGCACGTGCAGCAGACATGGCATCTGAAAGGCTCAGAAGAACAGTTAAAGGAATTGGCCTACCGATTGTTGGGCGCCGACTTGTCAGAAATTGAAAAAGGTTTTGTGGAAAAGTAATCCCAGACTTACTCGAGCGATGAGTATGTTTGGTAGTCGGCTTTCGTCGTGCGTTCGTGTGGTGGGTATTGTTGGCGGCCCAGTCCCCTTACCCCGTTAGCTCGTTCAACGGGGGAACGAATCTTTCACACCACCGAATTCCCGGTGTCACGAGACAAGGTTTGTAGATTCCGCAAGACTCGTTCGTTCAGCAGAAAAGAAGTCCATCTGCACTTCACTTGAGATTCCACACATTGAATCAGCGATGAGGTGCGCTGTGCCTGTGGAGAGATGAAAACCAGAGCGGTAATGTCCAGTTGCGAGCCATGCATTGTCTGTCGTCGGCACACGTCCAATGGTTGGAAGCCCATCGGGTGAGCCTGGTCTTAGTCCAGCCCAAAAATCTTTCGGTTGGCGAGACATGAGATCGGGGAGAAGTTCTCCAGCAAACATGCGCAGTCGGTCAAGAGACAAAGGCGTAGTTGAGACATCAAATCCAACATCTTCAATTGTTGATCCGATGAGGAGATGGCCATCATCTCGTGGAATTATGTAGTCAAGCCCCGCGCCAATGTTAATTATATGACGGATTAATCCAGGGGCAGTTTTGTGTAGTAAGATCTGCCCTCTCCATGGTCTTGTGGGCAAGTTGAGATTGAGCTTCTGAAGCAATTCCTCTGACCATGCGCCCGTGGCAATACAAAATTCGGAGGCATGTATTGAACAACGTGCTAAGTGCGGGCCTTCAATATTGACTGAAACAATCCGGTCAGAATCAGAATTGAAATTTTGCACCTGTACGTCATCTACTATTTCCACACCGCGTCTCAAACACGCCTCTCGCAAGGCTTTCAGGTGCCGTGGGGGACGAACTTGAGTCTCGTCCGGAAGATAGTATGCACTTCTTAGGTGGTCA
>JAQWMC010000043.1 GCA_029246985.1 Pirellulales bacterium | reverse complement strand
AGTCAAATCAAGTTCGAGTCTGTCTCTGCCAGGGTCTTTTGTATCAATTTTTTCAACAATATTATTTGCTCTGCTTATCCATTTTGGGATCACGCGGTTCTTTTGCTGCCATGTGCCTTGGGCAATTGCTTGAGCCGTGCCGAGGTGTGCATCAAGAAGTACCTGTCGAGCGACAGAACGAACGTTCTCTGATCGACTCGCTGCGAGAGGAGTGGCTTTTCGAATGGCTTCAGTAAACAAATCAACAGTTTGTTCATAATCTAGTGTGGCTTTATCAAGTTCAATACGTCCTCGTAGTCGTCCAGCTTGCGATGCCAGAAGAGATGAAACGTTTGGCCTCTCGATGAGTTCGTCGATGGCAATCTGGGCGTCTTCTGGACGATCAAGTCGGAGTAGAACTTCGGCTCTTTTGAGTCCGGTCCACGCGTCTCCAGGCCCTAATTCTTCCGCCTTTTCGGCTAGTTGAAGAGCTGTCTTCCAACGGCCTTCATCACACATAAGTGCAAGTAGCAGACGGTGGGCACGTAAATGAGTTGGATCAATATCAATCGCATACTCCAAGTCGGCAACAGCAAAGGCTGCAGATGACTTCATCTCACCTTCCGCACGCAAAACAAATGAATCAGCATCAAGTGACTCGAGCAATACCGCAGTTGCAGATGTTGTTCCTGTTTCAAGGCTGAACATGACACCTCGTTCTGGGAAAACCTGGCCGATGGCTGAACCGTCATCATCAAGAATCGCTACAGTTCTGAGATCGGCAATCTCAAGTTGTTTGGCGAGTTCAGATGAAGGCACGGGCTTTGCTAATTTGATTTGGATCGCCGTTACAATTCCATCTCGAAACGTGACAGCAACTCGTTCGAAAGGCTCAATTTTCCAAAAGAAACACTCGGTCCCATCATCACGAGGGATTGTCTGTCCGGGTCCCCACTCGCTATCGATATCGGCGCGGGTCGTCTTGCCGGGATAGGCTCCACGGAAGCTGGCTGGGTCTATTGCAAGGGTTGGGGTTTCATCAGGAGCCTCTGCAATGGGTGCGTTCAATGGTGCGGTAGGAGTAGGTTCATCAGGTGTAGATGCACTCGTTTTTGATTTATTCGCCGAGTTGCCCGTGGTTTCAATCGCTGATGTTTCATTTACATTTTGCGGTGTCTGCAAGAGACTCCTTGCGGCTGCAAGCGGTCGTTGCCATGTTGGCTCATCCGCAGAATCACCCTTTTTGAGCACACTTGTTTCTGGCCCAAGAGAAGAGTCCTTATTGTTCTGGTCGATCTTTTCTGGACGAGGTGATTTTTTTGCCTCACTCGGGCTCGGAAGAAGATCATTCCAGGCAGTTTTTAAAACTTCTGGATCAAAGAGTCGAGCAGCACGTTCCGATAAGGTTGGCTTACTCTGAGTTGTGTTCGTTGGTTTGGTAACTGTTTCCGGTGCCGTTTCTGTTGACTTACGGTTTGTACCGGGAGAGGACTTACTTCTCACTAATGGCTGAACAACAGGGACAATAGCCTCCTCAGGTGCTGCCTCCGATACCTGTGTTTCCGTAGGTTGGCCGATTGATTCTACCCATGACGGTAGTTGCATCGATGAACCGGATTTTTGTTCCGCGGCTTCAGAATAAAAAGCAGCAGTTACACAAGTGATGAAAAAAGCCGTTGAAATAAAGTGTTGGCTGAAGCGTTGCATCACGATCACGATTTGAAGCCTCCGAAGTCACGTCGGCAAACACTACAAGAATGCCACTGTCACAAAAGATTTTCGGACACTAGAAGTCGTAAGAAACTGAGTCTAGACCAAAACCAAGTGGAAACGTGTGAAGTACCTCATTCGTAGCTTCATTCAATAGATTGGGAAGGATAGGGTATTGTGGTTATTCCCCAAGTCGATAGCGAGAGGCTACAGTACAGAGCATGTTCTAAAGGATCACATTGCCTTGCCGATGTTGAATAAATGGTTAATCGATCAAAAAACAAACAGCACGTTGTCATTATTGGTGGAGGGCTTGCGGGTCTATCTGCAGCGGAATGGCTTCTCCGGCAGGAACAGCCTCCAAAAGTAACTATTGTCGAATCGTCAGATCGACTTGGTGGTGTGATTGAAACAGTGAGTCAAGGAGAATGGCTTATAGAACGATCGGCAGATAGTTTTCTTTCTGTACGTCCTGAAGGAATTGAGTTAGTTGAGCGTCTAGGAATTACTAAGGAACTCATCAGTATAAATCCTGAAGCAAGAAGAGCGCTTGTATGGAGCTCTCAAAAAGGTGGTCATAGCGGAGCTCTTCTTCCCGTGCCACGAGGATTCAGACTGCTTGCTCCAGGGCGAATCATTCCGTTTTTGCGATCCAATATTCTATCTTGTTTTGGTCGTTTGCGGGTTGCTGGAGAACGGTTTATTCCTCGGCGATCGGATAACAATTTTGATGAAAGTCTTGAGTCTTTTGCCGTTCGAAGGCTTGGGCAAGAAGCATTTGATAAATTAGTTCAGCCGCTAGTTTCGGGTATTTGGACAGCTGATCCAAGCAGACTCAGTATGGCGGCGGCGTGCCCTGAATTCTTAAAAATGGAACAGGACTGTGGAAGTCTTACAAAAGGTGAAAAGACGAGAGCCGCGCAGGCGAATGGTACATGTGATTCAAGTGGTGCCCGTTACGGGCAATTTGTATCTTTCAAAAGTGGTATGCAGACACTGATCGATGCACTCGAGTCTCGGCTTCGGAGCGCCGGTGTCCTGGTGGTTCAGGATCGTGTGAAATCCTTGCAGCGAGATGGTGGTGAATGGCAAGTTGTCCTTGGGGACCGGTCAATTCGAGCCGATGGAGTTGTGCTGGGAGTACCAGCCTCAACAGCTGCGACGATGGTTTCGGCAGTGTCACCAAATCTTTCAGATGAATTAGAGATGATTGAATTTTCGGGCGCAGCCGTTTGTTCACTTGGGTTTGACCGACAAGATGTATCTCATGCTTTGCAAGCCGCGGGCATGATTATTCCAAAGGTTGCAGGAAAGCGAATTCTAGCCGCTAGTTTCTCGAGTAGTAAATTTCCTGGTAGAGCACCATCCGACGCTGTACTTATTCGGACATTTATAGGAGGAGCACTTGATCTGAGCATCACGAGGCTCACTGACGAAGAAGTCATTGAAAAAGTTCTTGTTGATCTTCGAACAACAATTGGTCTGCACGGTAGCCCGTCAATTGTTCAAGTAGATCGATGGCACAGATCCATGCCACAGTACAACGTGGGCCATGTTGAGAGAATAGAAAAAATTCGACAAGCTGAAGCAAAACTTCCGTCTTTTGGATTAGCGGGAAGTGCTTATGAGGGCGTAGGAATTCCTCAGGTAATCCGATCGGGACAAACCGCTGCAGCCCATGCAATAAAAAACGAGGCTGTCCTAGGATAAGCAATTCTAGTTTGAGCCTACAGGTTACGTGCCTTCAGCTGCGTCTGGCTCATCCTTGGCCTTTTTCTTCTTCATTGAGATTTTATGGACACGGACTTTTGCGAGACCAAGTGGACTCTGTCCCTCTTCCCACTTCTCTAGTTCTTTGAGCTTCGTGATCCGTTCTGCTCGGCTCAATACTCCTCGGTTACCACCACCACCTTTTCGGACTCGGAGGCTTTTATTCATTGTCATGGCGGAGATTCCTCAGCGTTTGAAATAATATTTTGCAAGAAGTGTTCGAATGAATTGAAATAGTAGTCATGAAAAGCCAAGTCTAAATCACGCCTTGGGTCCTTCAAGCCCTATTTTTTAGTTCAAACGCGCAATTTTTCGTAGAAAATCTTCCATTGAGGCATGCCGGTTCTCAGGATCGGCCTTGAGACAGTCCATTATGGCCTCGGCTAAGCGATCAGGGATTTCATTGTCCAGTTCGCGAATATCTCGAGCTGGTGTGTCATGAGCTAAAGCTGCACGAGCGTCTCCCCCTGGCCAGGGTAGCGAGCCGCTACAAATTTCATAAGCAGTGACACCAAAGGAAAAGATGTCGAGTCGGTGGTCAGATTGCCGCCGTCGAATGACCTCTGGAGCCATGTAGTTTGGCGTCCCGGTCCGGTTTCCGGGTCGGAGGAACGCTGGCTTATTTGGAACGGAAAGACCAAAATCAAATAATGTAGTCTTACCATCAGGACTCATCATCAGATTTCTTGGACAGATGTCACGATGAACAAACCCAGCCTCATGAACCACAGCGACACCTTGTGCTGTTTGCCGAATTAAATCAATTCGATTGTCTAGTGAGAGTGGATCACCTCGCTTTAAGCGAAAGTGCACGAGCATGCCGTCCAGAAAGTCTTGGACGATGAACTGTCCGCCGTCGTGTGTTTTGCCATGCTCACGGGTTTTGACGACATGGTCACCGACTATCAATTGACCGATTTCACCTTCAGTGGGTTTGTTTAACCCTTTAAATCGACTCTCTATTGGAGCAACCTTGTCCATGTTTGGAAGCTTCAGGCCCACGGTGATGCCAGACTCTTTGTCACGTGCCTTGTAGAATCGGGACATAGTCCCTGCAATGCCTTCACCAATCGGTTCGAAACGCTGCCATATATGAACTTTGGAAGTCCCTCCAAAATTAAATAATGGGCCTAGTAGGCTGCGAATGTTCATAAGCGGTGAAGCTGGCAAAAAATAAAATATGTGGTCAGTCACTTTTTAGTGACGACATTTCGGCATGTGCCTTGGCTAGCTCCGCTTCGATTCGTGGAATTTCTGCAGGATCGTCAGGCTGTTCTTTTTCGGCAGTTAAGAGTCGTTGGAGTTTGGTAATTTTCTGCTGAAGAACATCGATTCGTTTTTTTGTTTTCTTATCCATGAAATTAGCCTGACCGGGAAAGTCAATAAATTATTTATTCAACTCCGTTGCGTCGCTTGATTCATCAGGAGAGGCTGTTGTGTCAGGCTCACGGAAGGCAGATCCTGCCTCTGTACTTCTGTAACGGTTTTCCTCAGCCGTATCATTTGGAGCAGGATCAATGCCAAGTGGAATGCCGAGTTCTGGCCCAGAGGACTTATTTGGGCCTGTGTGTAGGTTCCGGAGCCATCCGGATAACATGATGATGGCAACGGCAAGCCCAAGGGTGACCCCAAGCCAGCGAGCACGATCACTTCGTATCCAGGCCGTACCAGAACCTCGGCCAACGAGCCCACTTGCAAAATAGAAAACGACCAAAGCGAGAAGAAACTTAACGCCAAATATAGTGTGGTAGCTTGTTTGCTTCATCCACTCACCATCACCCCATCCTTGAGATTTAACAGTGCTGTTAAAGAGAAGAAAGTTCGCCAGTCCACTCACAAGAAGAAGCGTAATACCGATAATAACCCAGGGCAGCCATTTTCGTCGGATACTTTCCTGCAGTTTTTCACGACTGTCTTCTTCGGTATCAGCCAGAGCAGGCAAAAGTGCGAAACGTGAAAAGCATAGTCCTCCAACAAGAATTACTACACCAAAAATATGCATCCATCGCAGCAGAAGTAAGAGGGCATCCATCGAGATTTCCAAGGGGAGGTATGTGGAATGTTTC
>JAQWMC010000015.1 GCA_029246985.1 Pirellulales bacterium | reverse complement strand
GCGGCAGCTTCGACACGGTTGGGGCCGGAACTTCCGGAAGGCTTACTTCCCCTATAGGCTGAACCTGACCTCTCCTTGCACATCCTCTAGAAGCTTGGGGTGCTTTTTGAAACCGTCCTGAAGGGTGGTGAGAGTTCAGTTTTGCCACGTTTTGCGACACTCCATGTCCCGGGGCAGCTCCCGGCATTAATCCAATGCAATCGATCATTAGCTCTGAACAAGATCACCTTCCATTCATGACCAAGTTTCATGAAAAAGAAATGCTCCCGCTCGGCGGAGAGTATAGAAGTGCTAGCACTGCTGTCAAACAACCTTCCAAATAAACGCTGTTCATGGCTGTCTCGTAGTCGTGATGTTGTTGAAACCGTTGGTGGAAAAGTTGTGGGTTTGATTCCTGAAGAATTTTCACTCGCCAAATCAAGTCCGCCATAGACTTTCATAGTGGATTTCTGTTCTGAATTCTTAACAAATTTGATCGAAAATAGCTTTATTTTCTACTGCCTCCTGAAAACCGAGCTGAAGTCCACTAAGCTATGGTGTGTCGTTTCCTCCTATTGATATCTCGTTGGTAGATCACCATGCTAAAATCCTCCTTTGGTTGTTGCGGTGGCATCCATTTGAAACACTGGTTTTTCGCATGTGCACTTTCTGTTTTTTTTGCACTCCCTACGAACAACGACGTGCGCTCCTTCGCTGAGGAATCACCTGAAACACTCGGAGCTGAGGATATCTCGATTGGAGAGCCGCTCCAAATCCCACTCCATTCAGAGAAGGACGCAATTCCAGTCGAGAACAGCTCAGAGACTCAAGATTCCGATTCTTTCTCGCCCGAAGAGCTGACTCCCCCGAAGCGGAATACTACAAAAAGCAAAGACGTCGATGAAGAAAAGATAGAAAAGCGACCTGAGACAGTGACCGTGCTGGCGAATGAAGAGGGAAAGCCTGACGATAATTCAACAAAAAAGAATTTATTAAAAACCAAGAAAGGACCGCAGGATTCTGGCTGGCTTGGGCTTATTGTTGATGACTCGATCATCACTGGAAGACTTGTCATCGTGAAGGTTTCTGATCCGAGCCCAGCGATGCAAGCAGGTATCCAAGCCCAAGACGTACTCTTGGCAATTGATGGCGAGCCTGTCCAAACGGCGGATCAATTGGCAGCACTCTTGGCAGCGATTCCACCAGACAAACGAGTACGTGCTCTTATTGGTCGCACTGAAGGCGTCAACGAAGTCACCATGACAGCACGCACCCGGCCTCCCGAAAGTCGTACACCTGCCCAGATTCCGCCGTCCCAATTTGCAGATAGTCGTGGATTGTCTTCCTTGGAAAAAGACGCTTCTCGATTCTCTCAATCACCGACGCAAACAACTGGTTCAAGTACGTCAGAAGCTCCTCTATTCAGTCCACCGTCAGTCACAGTCCCTCCGCAAATCGCCTCAACACGACCCCGGCAATCCGAGACAAACCTACCTTCTCGATTTTCCACACCAAACAGCACACAACCGACTCCTGCTCCGCAGGCAGTTTCTTCACAACCACCGATGCTTGAGCAACCTCCAGCAATTAAGCCTTCAGGGCGCACAACTCCCGATAGCTATCAGGGCCGAACTGCACTAGGAGTCAGAACCTTACCAATTGATCCGGCAACTCAAACGAGATACAGGCTGCCAAGCCAGACAGGGGCTTACGTCTTTGGCGTTGTCCAGAGCCTTCCTGCGTCTAATGCAGGCTTACCTCCCGGAAGTGTCATTGTTGCTTTTGGCAATCGCCCCGTGCGATCACCGGATGAGCTCAATCATTTTGTGAGGAACACCGCACCAGGCACATTGGTTTCGCTTCAGTACGTTTTGCCTGGTGGCCAATCAAGGCAAACAGATGTTGCCTTACAAAGCATCGATCCGGCTCTAGAACAAGCACTCATTGGCGTGCCTGCAAATGATTTACCTCCTGAAGGTCTAAACACACAGACAGTTCGACGACGCTTACCTGAACCAGCAAACTCAAAACTGCTTCAGAAAAAGCCGAAGAACACTGCTGCAAAACCTATTCTCATAGAAACGGAAATTCAATTGCTCAGAGAGGAGGTCCTACGATTAAGAAGACGGATTGAGACGCTCGAACAGAGTGATCATTCAGATGAAAACAGTCAGTACAAAAAACTTCTCTGACTACCTGGCTTACCGTCAGAAGTTTATCCGGTAGCCTTTAAGGGTTTCAGTAGCACACCCGGCTCAATCTCTAGACGATCGAATTCCTCGGCAAGAGAAATGCCTTGAGGCCCCTCTAAAGAAGTTGACCATTTTGCAACTCGCGAAACTTTAGGTTGCGCAGAGTAGTCTCCGATTCGACGTCCTCCTGCAAAAGCCCATTTCTCAGCATCATTGCTCAAGTGATTCAATATCTGTTCCACCCCAACACGATGTACCTCGAGGCCATCTCGGCCAAGGTTTGGGGGGATATAGATTGGTCTGCTAACCACGGTACGACTCCGACTACCCGGCCGAGGAATTGCAAATTTATCCCACGTGCCCAGCCGCCATGGCCGATCATACCCAAACCCCATCGCGACAATTGGAATGTTCAAGGTGCTTGCAAGAAACACACATCCAACAGCAAGACGACGACGAGGACCGCGAGGACCATCAGGAGTAATCGTAAGACTTTCATTTCTCGCCCTTTGAGCTAATTCGCGTAGAGCAGTGGAGCCACCACGGAAGGTACTTCCACGAACCACACCAAAGCCCATCATCCGTGCAACTCGATCAAGGACATTGGCATCCGCATGGCGAGACAAAAGCATTGCTACATTGCAATGTCCACGCAAGTAAAGTGGCATCAAAATATTCTCGTGCCAAAAAACATATATCTTTGGACCACGAAAGTCTTGATGAACAGGATCTACTAAGTGATCACCGTACTGTACACGAGAGCGTACCGTTCCGAGCCATCGGCGAATAACAGCCGTCGCTACAAGAGAACAGCTGCCGATAGCCAATTGAGATTGTATTTTCATGGCAAAACTTATCGGCTTTTTGTACGCCGAATATTTGACTAGTTGACTGACACCCGAAAGAAACAGGGACAAACTATACGTCTCAGATTACGCTAGCCCCCTTGAGAACCAACCGGCTTGGGAACCAAACCCTCCCAAACCCCCTGAAAAACTTCTTCCGCAGGGCCTGACATGAAGACAGAACCCTGCCCATCCCAAGACAACTCCAACTCTCCTCCCGGCAACTCTGCTCTGATTGTTTCATCAGTACGGCCAGTGAGCCTCCCGGCAACACATACCGCTGAAGCTCCTGTACCACATGCCTGGGTGGGCCCGCTTCCCCGCTCCCATGTCACCATCTTCACCCGATCGTTTGATTGACACTCGACAAAATGGACATTTACTCGATGTGGGAAGAAACTATGATTTTCAATGATTGGCCCAATGGTTTCCAGCGGGACTTTCTCAACATCACCACAATAAAAGATTGCATGGGGATTGCCCATGGAAACGCACGTCATGCGAGTGTCTAAGATCGCCGAATCCCACCAGTCAGAATGATTACCAATAACTGCTGAACTGAAATCAATAACGGGTCCATGCACTAGAGAAGAATCAACCGGAATATCATCTGGCTCAAGTAGAGGCTGTCCCATATCAACCCGGACCTGACTGAGCCTCGAACTTGATGGAGATACGACCAGATTCAAGATTCCTCGTCCGGTCTCAATAGTCAATTTTCCCGTTGTTGCATAGCCACGTGAGACAACTATGTGCCCGACACATCTCACGCCATTTCCGCACATCTCAGATTCGCTTCCATCTGCATTAAACATTCGCATTTTTGCTGCCGCTTTATTCGACGGTTCAACAAGTATCAAACCATCCCCACCTATACCGCGGTGCCTATCAGCGAGTAGTCGTGCAAGAGCGGCTGGATCAAATAACGCTGATTCGGTGAACCGATCAATATAAATATAGTCATTACCGAGGCCATGCATTTTTATAAATGAAAGACTTTGACGAATCATTCTGTCATTCTGCGTCACCTTCATCCTACTCCTATAAAACTTTTTGCTTACCGTACAACTCGAACGAATACTACTCTTTCAGCTCATTAAGCAGCCGATCAAGAACAGTCACCACGATTGTTGCATAACCCATGGCGAAACTTACTACCGTATCTATAAATCACTTGCACCACTTACTTCCGGTTGGGCCGGCCAACTAGCCGTCCGCCGAGGCCTGGTCTTTTCTTGCCGCTGCGACTGCAACTTTTGTATTGCTGCAGCAAGTGTAGGAAACGCTTCTGTGGAAAGTTCAGGCGAGCCCAGAGATCCGTCGACGTGCAGAAGGAGAAATTGCCCGCTGGCACCGCCAAGCATTCGCTTCATCGCTGGAAGCTGCTCCTCTGCATCTCCCATTATCGACCGAAAAGTCATCTGGACGTCACCATCAAAACCAACCTCTCCATTCCCAACAAGACTTATCGCATCACCGGCTAGCTCAATTTCATCAAGATATGCATGAGGGCCTGCAATATGAAACTGAATAAAACTTGAGCCGAAAGCATTCCGATCAGGTGATTTCACTCGGAGCATCTTAAGCATTGCTACTACAAGAGGAAGTTCATAAACATCTGCATCCCGAATCCGCAATTGACCATGACCACGGAGCGAGTGTGTTCCAGCACGGGTACCACTAATCTCAACAGACCCGAAAACTCTCCCTTTAGACCGATGAGGGGTTCCATGAGAATCGCACGCAAGTCGCTCAAGATCTGCATCGGCAAGAGAGGCTGCGACTGTAAATCCCCCGAGCCCTGAAGAGGACGCCATACCATCAACTTCTATTTTTCCTCCAGCCACCTTCGCGGAAAGTCGACGAGGTGTCATGCCGTCTGACACCGTCATGGCGCCAAATCGCACTCCTGACTGATCCATAAGAATCGGGCCCCTCACCTGAGTAAGCTGAACGCCCTGCCAGATTGCGCTATCTAAATCTATTTCTCCAACAGCCGACCATCGCTGTCCGTCAGTATTGCCTTGAAGACCTAAGCCACCATGGACATTATCCAGCGATACACCTACGTCAAAGCATCCCTGCTCTACATCAAGATGGCAATTCCAGGAAGCCGCATAACGACGCTTCGTTAAGTCGCCTTGCTGCTCAGCGTTCGTTGAGTAAACATCGAGACTCCCATCAATTGAAAGCAATCCACTCGGCCCTACGGTTGACAATGCTTTCTGTAGACCGTTCGGCAGAGCGCGCAACAACTCGTGGTCAGCCCGAAACCGGTCAGCTGACAGATGGGAAAGTGACACATGCCAGCTTCCATCTGGCAAAAATCGACAGTTCCCTTCTGTAGAAACAGTTGTACGGGCATGGACACCCCGCCACCCAGAAAGCTGTAGAAGACCATTATTCCAGCTAAGCCTGCCCTGTAGCTGCTCTAAGCGATATGGAAACCAAGCCGGCTCGATCGACACGGTGTTTGCGTGTGGAGTTGCATCAAGGATGACTTCTGTCTTTTTTTGTCCAACAGTATGTTTTACGGTTGCAATAAAATCTGCTTTTCCTCGCGGCGCAAGGTCGTCCCAGAATCGACCGACACTGGCAGGAAGCGCGTCTCGTAGCTCTTGATCCAACACAACCTCACGACCAGATAATTCCAGCGTAAGCACGCCTTGCTCTCCTGCACTTCGGTCGAGGTGGCCGGAACAATGAACGATTCCAGTATCATTTCGACCAGTTATTTCCGTAAGCGACCAATCTTCTTCGATCATCTGCACAGATCCCTGCACATTTGTCAGTGGATACGGAAACCTGACATCCTTGAGAGTGCAGTCTCTAAGCCTGATGTCGAGTGAATTCGAGTGTCCTTTGGAAAACTTTGGAGACCGTTCTTGGCGAAAGACAAAGTCAAACGTTCCATCAGCATGAAGGCGTTCTAAGATTTCTGCTCCTCGGGCGGGCATTGCTGTCAACAATCGTTCATCGATTGGCATGTCTCTGCCGCGAACCTCAACATGCCCTACCGTACCAGCATCTGTCAATTGAATCACGCCATTCACTTGAACAGGATTCCCACCAGCCTGACCCGTCAGGTGCATTGTGAGCTCTTTGTTTTCGAGGATCACAGTACCAACCGTCCTATCAAGTCGGTACGGAAATCGATAATGGGTCAATGCAATATTGCGGCATCGCAGCGACACGTTAGGGATTGTAAAACCATTCTTCCGATGAACTTCGGCGCGAACATCAACCTCACCCTGCGGGAGTATCTTTTGCCAATGACCTACCCATTCCGTCGGCAAAAATGGCTGCCATTGTCTACCCACTATGAGCCGCTCCGCTTCAAGCAGGCATTCGAAATCAGATTGCTTCGACCATCCGTCAACTTTTGCAGAACCTTGAAAATGCGAGCCACCTGACTGTGCAACGATAGATTGTATTTCGAATCCACTCTGATTAGCCGTAAATGTTGCTGAGATATTAGCTAATGGAAAAGGTAAACGCCGGTGCTCAAAGCGTCCATTCGTCACATGACCGCGAACATCAAATATTGTTTCAGCAAGAGCGTCCATAGATCCAGCAGCAGACAACGAAAGTGAGAGTCGCATGCTTAGGCTATCGACCGCCTCTTTCCACCATGTATCTTCAAAGAACTGGACTGGGCTTAGAGAGAAAAGTCGTGGCTGAAAATCAAACTCTTGGAGAACTGCCTCCAACTCAAAACGCTTTGCAGAAAGAGACACTGCCCCAGAAACCGTAAGCTGCTCAACAGTCTGCCCGTTAAGGCTCAGATGCATCTTTGACCACGTTCCCCCCCGGCCATCTGCTGTCCCTGGTTCTAGCTCAAGCCGTCCTTGTTGAAATGTCTCCTGAAAAGATGTCTCAACATCTTCATAAAGTATTGTGGCCGCTTCAACAGAAACTGGTATGGAAACATTTGCACCTGAATCCCCAAGTAGTTTTTGAATATTCCATGTGCCATCTTGAAAATGGACTGCGTGTAATGTTGGCCGAACCACTCTTACAGATTCGATGTCTGGCTGACCCATTGCAAGATTTGCTAAGGTGGCATCGCATGCGAGATGCACTTCATCGACTCGCAAAATCTGCTGCCTATTCTCAGGCATGGTCTTGTCGATAAGCGACAGCCCATGAATTACTATCCCTTTCCCTTCGTTGAGGCTTGCTTGCTGCACATCAACCTGCAGGCTGGGAAACCGTTCAGCAAGTACGTCTTCAACGCGTGTACAAATCTCATCATTAATACGGCTTGTCCCAACAGCGACTGCTGCCACAACTCCCGCAAATGTGAGAGGGATTGCCCAACGGACAAGCGACCAAAGCAAGTCTGAGAGACTGTTCACGCGCAACCCTAGAAAATTAAAAGCCTGCTTGAATAAAACGAAGATGAGGGACGATAGAAGTGACGACTCTTGTCGGTCAAGACACCAATACGATCTCAGAAATACCCCCACCCCCGCAGACCACAACTATTGACTAGCCTCCGCAGGCCACCAGCGAGCGGCAGGCCACCAGGATCCGTCAGCCCCGACACCCAAAATCTTGCCTTTCGAGAGACGACGCTTCACAAGTACAAACCGTTTTGCATCGTGTCTCTAGCTGCTGTTCATTACAAAACAGAAATCCTGTCAATCATTTCCTTGAATTGAAAGACCGTTACTTGTGAGACGAGCATGAATTCCACCAGGTAGATCGACTGCATTCGGAGCAGTATTTCTTTTCAAGCTGTCGCAAAAAATCATTTCTGTTAACTGCTTGAGATGACGGCTGGAAAGATCCTGCCGTGGCCAACCTTTTCTTTTCCAAATTTCAATCAATGCCTCAGGCATGATATTTGGATCATCTCCGACCATTTTTCGATGAATGAGTACTTCACCATTGGGCTTTTGCTCGATACTCTTTTCAATCAGTGCCTCAATTATTCTTAAACGAGAGGCTGTTTCGGCACTCGCTTGCTCCCCAAACCTTACTAAAGCCTCCACTGCAGCTGGATAAGGACCCGATTCAGCCTCTACCAATATACGATGACGAAGAAAATTCCTAGCAAAACACATTTGATTGTTGGACTCGTCTTCCCGCCACTCTTGTCCAATTGCTTCGAGGAATTCTCGCGGCTTCTGCCTCCTTATTTTTAATAATGGACGAACCAAACTTACTCCTTCGCAGAGCTCACGGGCCCCTGCCATGCCTGCCACCCCTCCAAGGCCAGTTCCACGTAGAAGACGATGCAAAATTGTCTCCGCCTGATCGTCACGGGTATGACCTACAGCAACGTGCCTTGCGCCGATCTCAAATGCCAGCTGAGTAAAAAAGTCATAGCGAAGTTTTCTTGCTACTGCCTCAGTACCAACACCCTGCTGTGCTCTTGATGCTTCTGGAACGCAAACCTTTTTCCAATAGCAAGGAAAACCAAGTTGCTTGGCATGCTGAACAACAAACTCCCGATCACAACTGGCCTCCGGCCGAAGATCATATTCAACATGGGCCACAGCTACCGATGGACTCTCCTCCAACCTCGAAAGCTCCGCCAGGCTGAACAAGAGAGCCATGCTATCGGCACCACCGGACACACCAATGATGACTGGCTGCTGCCAATCCCAGCTGGATGGCAGCCCACAAGAAACGTCAGTTGAAAATCCTGAAAGCCCGTCTTTAATGCTCATTGCTCAATACACATGATCGTACATACACGCCTTTGAGCCCCACTCCTTTAGTAGAACCTCACAGCAAGGCTCCCTCTTTTCTCCAGTCTACCACGCCAAACAAAAACCACTGACATTTGCTACTCCAAAACCGGGCTATTTATGTCTTTATGAACGAACTGCCGTTGAGATTAAAACACTTATCTCGCTAGCCTCTCCTTGTCGCAGCGAAGCTATGGCTCTATCTCACCGAGGAAACGCAATGAACGTACTATCCGGACGTATCATCAATCAGTCTGTCTGGATCTTCATTTTAGGATGTGGGATCATTCTAAACGCAGGTGGCTGCTCAACGGTACTGACTGTTGCCTACCTATTCCACCCGGAAGATGTCGCAGCTGAATATAGTGGACTTCGCGGGAAGCATGTGGTGGTTGTGTGTAAACCAATTGTTGAACTCGAGTTTACAGACGCCGGGACTGCTCGTGAGCTTGCAGAACGCATTGGTGCGAACATTCGTGAAAATGTTCGTGGTGTAAAAATCATTAGTCAGCAAGAAGTATCACGATGGCTTGATGAAAATGCTTGGGTCGATTATTCGACTCTTGGGAAATCTGTTGATGCCGATCTTGTTGTTGGAATCGACCTCGATCACTTCTCATTACATGAAGGATCGACTCTATATCGTGGAAGAACGACTATTCACATGCAGGTCCATGATATCGAAGATGACCTCATTGTTTTTGATAAGAGAATGGAAGATTTCACATTCCCAGCGGACAGCGCCATTCCAACGGCCGACCAGTCAGAGCAACAATTCCGTGGACTCTTTTTACGGATTTTGGCAAGCCGTCTTTCGCGATGCTTTCATGCCTATGAAAGCCGAGCTCATTTTGCTGAAGAAAACCTAATCTATTAGAACAGAGCACACCGTCATTGAGTGCGCTAAACCACAATACCATCTGAGTCGTGAGCAAGTACTCTGGTTTTACGATCCGCACGCGAACCAGCTAGATCCTCTTGAGATTACGCTTCGGCATCGGTGGACCAAGCGACCGAGGCTTATCGTCACGAGGCATAGGGCTATTGTTGCTACCCGGTGGCCGTGGCTTCGGAGGATCATTAATGCCTGTGTGAATTTCGTCCCACGCATATCCTAGTGGTTGGCCTAGCTCCCGTTTCGCGAGAAATGCCCAAGGAGTCCCTGGGTGATCTTCGATCACACGACGCAGGTACTCGTGAGCTTGCTCTGCAAATTTTTCAGTCCGGGAACCGACATTTACAATGTCGCTTGGCCGCAATACCCATGTGTCACTCTTGGGTCTCTGAAATTGCATGCCAAATTTCGCACGAGCCAGCATGAGATTATACGCATCTGTCCGAACCTTCATTGCCAAGATTCGCCCCATCGCAAGGTCGAACCCAGCTTTCCAACGTTCCTCCTCAATACTCTCTCTATCGGGAAGCCCTCGCAAAAGCTGTCCGTAGATTGCATCGACTCTTGGCTGCAAAACAGCTGCACTTCTTTGAGCCAAAGAAAGAAGGTTGGCCAATTCACCCTCACTTTTTTTGGGGAACACTGTCTCAGGAGAAAGCATCGGCTTCAGATTCGTTGCTGCTGCTGCTGTAACAAGTGATTGCTTTGCTGCATTGGATGCCACTTTCTGCCTTAATTTTGTCGCTGAGACATAGTCTGGTTGATAGTCGCGAAGCAACTCTGGGTCAAAAAAGTACCGAATACGCGAGGACATTGGTGCCGTCGCTCGATCAGGTACACGGCCTCGCAGGTTACGATTCGCATGGACAGCGATATAAACGCCCCCCGTTTGGTAACAAAGTTTCGACAAACTAAAGGGACCAAATCCTGAATCAATTGCCTCATTGGAAAACGAATTGTCACTGATGTGGATTGCTTCCGGGAACAGCGTTTCTGGCCCTTGCTCAACAACTGCCCAATCTTCTACCGACGCATATGTTGGATCGAACTCAACATACTTCATTTCAATAAACCGCTGCCCAAAAGGAGCCGGCACGCCAACGACACACACAGAAACACCCAATCGCCGACAAATTGTCGCAACTTGATCGGCAAGAGACTGATCATCACCAACCTCATCCGTAAAGACAACAATCATTCCATTTGAACGACCAACCCGGCGGGTGGCATTCAGTCGCTCTGCGGCAGCACGAATCGCAGTGAATGTCTTTTCAACACCACTATTATCAACCTCAATTCCTTGAATTGCTTCAACAACTTCACCAGAAACGCGCGTTGGCTTACTTACAATAAATTGAAAACGCTGGCCGTATGCCAAAACAAGGTTTGTCAAGCCAGCCGGTGCCTCACCCTCACTATCATGACTCAACTCACGAAAAACTCGTTTTAACCGACTTGCTATTTCTTGGCGCTGGCCCGCAAGGCTCACTGACTGGTCAAACACCCAGCATACGGTTGTGGGAGCGTCTTCAAGTGAGCGGGCAATTTCAAGACTGAGGCGATCAATTGCACCACTTGCTCCAGTTGCTGCCACACCAATATTCACACCAACTACTGTCTCAATAAGTTGATCTACCTCATTCGGCCCCATGGACTCAAACGTTACGGGCTCAATACGAACACTTTTCGGCACAAACATATTTTGCGGAGGAGGAATGAAAGGGATATCCGCTTTGTTTGAGGATATTGCCTCTGCAACCGTCACGCCTCGCTCACTTAAGGCACCGAGTTCCTTGAGATCTACATCAGAAACTTCCAACTCTTCTGGTTCGAATACAAACTCTGGTTCTGGCTCAGAAACTGGTTGCTCAATCTGAATTGCTGGAGCATGAATAACTTGTGGATCGATCGTAATGCCCGCCAAACAGAGTAATACAACTCCATGCAGCCCAAGGCTGACGAACCACCCCGAGCGTCCGCCCTGCTTTTTCAATCGATTCTCTTTCACAGAACCGGGCACTCGAGGTGGCGGAACATCCTTGCATACAGGAACGGGTCGGGGCGAGGAATGCGCTGACGGCGAACCGTTCTTTGATGATGAGAAACTATGAGATTTCATTACAAACAGCCTGTCACAAGAAAACTCTACAACCGCCTCATATTTTGATAAATTATACCTTCCTCCTTCCAATATTTTCTTTCGGATGACCTCCTATGATCCGCCTCACCCAAAAAACTACTAGTTTTAACTGTCATTTTCAGAATAAGAGACCAAACCAGCTAGCTGGGGGTAGGTATCTTTCTGCTCAAGAATCTCATTGCCATCTCATTGAGACATCTGGGGGGCTTGTGTCCGGACAGCTCATTCATAAGAAAATGATGCTCTTCTGTCTCATCACATGTAGCTGCTGGGCGATGACAGCACAAAGTGCTGATGAAAAATCGAGTTCAAAACTGCCTGCAGTCGAGCAAGTCAAGGGCCTCAGAACATCTGATGGTGTTCCTCTTCAACTTGTGTATTACCCACCTCAAAGAAAAGCAACCGCCACCGTTATCCTTGTACACGACATTGGTGGCTCCGAAAAAACTGTGCGAAAGCTCGCGGCTGGTCTACAGAAAGCAGGCTGTGCAGTTGCAGTTCCTGACCTGCGAGGACACGGAGGCAGCAAAAACACAGATCTCGACGTCACGAAGAAAAGGCTTCTTTTGAATCAACTTCGTATGATTCCTGCAAGTGGCGGTGGTAGAATCCGTAAAAGTGCAAATCTCAGAGGTGATCTAGAAACCGTTCGGAATTGGCTTCTAGAAAAAGAGGCCGGGGGTGACATCGATCTCGAACGACTTTGCGTTATCGGATCCGGACTCGGTGGCACACTCGCTGCAACCTGGGCCGTAGCCGACTGGAATTGGCTCCCAAATACTCATGGCCCACAGGGGCAACAGGTTCAAACTGTCATTCTGATTAGTCCTGTCTGGGCGGATCAGGGAATATCCATCACGAATGCTCTCGGCGCTCGAACAAATTCTGATCAAGGTGAAGTGAAACCATTGTTGGAGTACCTTCCCGTTATGATCATTGCTGGAAGCGACGATCGCCAATCAAGTCAACTTTTTCAGCGATTAAAGGGCGCACGTCCTACGAGCTGGTTTAAGGAATCAGCAAATGGGATAAAGCAGCAAAGTAAAAGGAAAGTTTCACCGAACCAGCCTAAAACGGGGCCACTTGTCTTTGAAGAAATACGTTCAAGCCTTCGCGCAGACAAACTCGCATCTCTCCCCTCAGGAAATCGCACTCCACTGCAATTGTGTGCGTGGTTTATGAGTGAAACGCTATCGGACGACAACTAACAATGCCTTAATTGATCCATGTTGCCTGCATGGTCACATACGGAAAAAGCCCCCAAAGGTTTCCCCTTATACATCACGGAAGTCGTAATTCTGTGCCGGGCACAAGTAATGCGG
>JAQWMC010000165.1 GCA_029246985.1 Pirellulales bacterium | reverse complement strand
AGTGCATCCCAACCCCGACTGCCAATGAGTGCTCCGGTGATGACATTTTTTTCAACCCTAAACTAAGATGTTTTGTCCTGTTCCATGGTTGCAAAGACCTTATGTTTGGGACGGAAGAATCTGAGTGGTGCTTTTCTACATCTGTCCTCACTTTATGTTCATTTTTCTCCGATACTCAGCAGCTGGAAACTTACTCCAAGCATCGCAACCCAATCACCATTCCGAATTGTCTCTCTGACCGTTGACACCTGCATTGGTTTCACGGTTAGACATGGGCCGACAGGATGAACGTTGCTAACCCTCTAAAAACGTATCGGCGTGCTCATACCCAGGTGCACAGGTGCAAAGGAAGACGAGTTCCTCATCACCGGTGTTTCGGATCGAGTGGCGTTCACCAGGCGGAATTGCGATCGCATCACCAGGCACAACAGCTCGATTGTTTTCGCCAAGGGTCATTTCTGCTTCACCGACCAAGATGTAATAAATTTCTTCCGTCGCCATGTGGTGATGTGGTGTGGTAGCAACACCTGGTGCAAGACGAGCCTCCGCCAGCGACTGGTGCCGGATTGAAGAGTTTCGATGCGCTAGTAATTCACGAATCGTTGATCCATCAGCCGTTGTAAACGGAACAGTGTCTTTTTGGTTGATAATATCCATATTTTGGACTCCCTCCTCTGTGGGTTCGCTTTCTGATAAAGCAAAAAGCATATCATCTCACATTTCAGTGTCCCACGAGATGGGTTGGGCACCACCTCAAACACATCAGAATACCCTCTGACTACAACCCTTTACGACGGCTTGCTGTCACAGGTCCCACATGCTTCGTGCGATACAACACAAGAAACTCTTAAAAAACTACTTCTGAGCGTTGCGTTTTTTGTTGGTAGCTGGCACTGCCACAGGCGCATCGCGCCCGCCAAAGTATTTGTCGCGAATCCACTTTGGCTGCCACCGATCAGGAACCCGCGGCCTCCCGGTGAGATTTATTTCCTTCGGCTTTGGATCTTCAACAGAAAGGGGCAGGGTGTCACCAAGTCGCTTCTGCCACCGCTTCATCTCACCAAGAAGCCGATCCACGTCTTCAGCCCGCTCAGGGTTCTCTGCAAGATTCATCATCTCCAGAGGATCAGCTTCGAGATCAAATAAAAGCCGATAATTGATTGCTGGATAGACATGGAGTTTCAGGGTGTTGTCCCGAACGGTTCGCATTTTGTCCTGATAAGCAAGAAAGACTGACTCTCGCACTGATTCATTGGTGTCTTCAAAGACTGGGCGGAGATCGCATCCGTCAACACCTTCGGGTACGTCGACTCCTGCATATCCACACAGCGTACGATACAGATCCAGCAAATAGGTCATTGCCGTAGTCGATGTATTTACGGGTATACCCGGGCCCCGTACCACCAACGGACACGTCATCGAATGCTCGTACACATTTTGTTTTCCAAGCAGACCATGGCTTCCTAATGCCAAGCCATGATCAGCGGCATAGACCACAATGGTATTTTCACCAAACCCAAGAGTGTCTATCGCATCGAGAATACGGCCAACCTGTTTATCCAAGTGGGTTATGAGCCCATAGTATTCACAGAGTTGATCACGAATGACTTCCGGCTGTCGTGGCCAATCTGCAAGACTTTCATCGCGCCCCTTTCCGCTTACCTGACCGTTATCAAACGGATGCTGTGGAAGAAAATTCTCTGGAAGTGGTGGTGGATTGTCATAGTACACCTGCCGGACTGACTCCGGCGGATTCCGCGGATCATGCGGAGCAGTAAATGCGACATAAAGAAAGAAAGGTTCGCTCGCTTTGCCGTGGGTCGTAAGATAGTCAATCGCCGCATCCGCAAAGAGCGTGCTCGAAAATCCATCTCCAACACGGCTGTTGGTCAGTGCACCCTCTCGAGTGAGATCTTGAAGTGGTACTTCCGTGTGATCACACATGCCACCCATCATGATCGCCTTACCTGACTGAAACCCTCGGGCTAGTGTTGGGCGGCCATTGTGCCATTTGCCCACAGCATGCGTCGCATATCCGTTTTCACCAAGTACCTCGGGCAGTAACGGCAGCCCAGTCCAGTTGCGTGTGTCATCGATCCGCATCCAATGTCGTCCAGTCATGATCATTGACCGGCTGGCAACGCACACTGCACCCGAATACGACCCCGCACAATAGTTCTGCTGACAACTCACACCTTCACGCGTCAGTCGATCTAGGCTCGGTGTTTGAATATGGTTGTTGCCGTGTGCGGCGATCGTGTCGGCGCGCTGATCATCAGCGAATAAAAACACAATATTTGGAGGACTCGACTCCTCAGCTCGACTGAGCGCAGCCGAACCACCCACACATAAAATAAGAACGCCTATAAGGTTTTTCATTCTCTCCCTCGTATCATGAATCTCATGCCTGGAATACTACTGATACCGACTATTAAACGGGTAGGCGCTTTGGTGGCACCCGCCTTCTCCTGTGAAAACCCGATGTCTTTTTCTACCACAGCAACAAGAATTTAATGGTAATTTCAGTGCTGACGCTTAATCCTTCCGCCTCGGCGAGACAACTCACCGTCACCACGCCAGACCCAGCCCACGTCAATAAAGAACTACGAACCATGCAGAAGATTCTCTTTGGAATTCTGGCTCTCTCGACACCTTTCTTACGAAGCACTGTTTCCGGCAATGAGCGGAGCCCAATCAGCCGTCCTGAGAAACCCAATGTTGTGCTAATCCTCACAGATGACCTCGGTTGGCAGGATGTGCACTGTTATGACATTGACGAACCATCCCCGATGGAGACGCCGAACATTGACCGTCTTGCCTCACAAGGGGTCATGTTCTGGCAGGCGTATTCTCCTGCACCCGTCTGTGCACCAAGTCGGGCAGCAATACTGAGCGGGCTTCATCCAGCACGTGGTGGTATGACCTCTGTGGCCGGTGGATTCCCACCACGGCCACGCAACCGCAACTCCCCACAAATTTCACCCTTTTTTCTTGCCCGCATGCCAATGGAACGATTCACCCTCGCTGAGGCACTCAAGCAGTCTGGGTATCGAACCGGCCATTGCGGAAAATGGCACATTTCCAAAAACCACTATGACTATCCACAACCTTATCACCACGGTTTTGATAGCTCTGTACACGACCGTGGCGTTCAGGTCCCCATGAAGCCTGACCGTCTCACAGGCTTTGCCACCTCAAACCCAGAAGATCCATACCGACTCGACGAGAATGGATTTCCCTTTGATATACCACAACAGGCAGCACTTGATTTCCTTCAAACGAACAAAGAGGAGCCATTCTTTCTCTACTACGCAACCTGGCTTGTTCACGCCCCAATCGTCATGCGGAGTGAGGCACTCCTTCGAAAATATGAAGCAAAACTTGGTGTGACTCTTAAGCCAGAACACGCAACAACGTGGAAAACCCCCGGACAGACAAATCCGTTCTATTGCGCGATGGTTGAACAACTTGATTACTACGTCGGCCAGGTCATTCATTCACTCGAAACCACTGACGACCCGCGGTGGCCGGGACACAAACTCATGGAAAACACATACGTTTTTTTCACGTCTGACAACGGCGGCATGGAGGGCGGGAAAGGCGAGATCTATACCGACAACAACCCACTCGACCGTGGAAAGATATCTCTTAAGGAAGGAGGCACCCGCGTACCTCTTGTCATCACCGGACCAAACATCCCTCGGGCCGTGCAAACTGATGTCATGGTCAACGGACTCGACTTGTACCCAACTATTCTCACGCTGACCAATGCAACAGCACCAGAAGGAAAAATCTTCGACGGGTGTGATCTTAGTCAACTCCTCAAACAGAACCCCTCTGACTCTCAACTTGTACGTACTCAGTCTGGCTCAGTTCGTGACACAATGTTCTGGCACTTTCCACACGCTGAAAATTCATCCTCAATAAGAAGGGGTGAGTACAAGCTCTTTCGTCACTATCAGGCGAGACCTCCAGAATCTGTTGAATCGCTTTACAGGCTCTACATACCGAACCAATCTAACCCCAGAGGTGATATCGAGGAATCAAAAGACCTCTCCGAAGACTTACCAAAAAAGAAGGCGGTCCTCTCTGCGGAACTATCAAAGTTGATTTCGGAAATGGGTGGTAGACAGCCACACTTCAACCCTCAGGCTTCAGAGATTCCAAAGAGCAATCAATCTCCCCGAATCATTGGGCATGCACAGGAAGACAATCGGGCCGTGGTGTCCTATGAAAATAAGGGCACTGATATCAGACACGCCGATCTCATCTACACACCAAACGAGGGCCGGGAATGGCTCCGCGCCCATGGCGAAATCGGACCCACGGAGGCAGTCTTCAGCATTCCAGAAGGAACCACGCACTATTTTTTCAATTTGATTGATGAGAATAACTTCCTGACCGTCTATCCATCACTTGATGACGCGACCCTGGCCAAAGAAGACCGTAGCCTTGTTGACACCGCTCTATCTGCCGGGTTTCCAAAACCCACACACGACAAAACATTCTCACTGGCAGGAACCTACCACACCAGACTATCGGCTACGCCATCGGCACATCAGCTTGCCATCTGCGACTTTGAATGCACCGACCTCAGCGACCTGCAAATCACCGGGACTGGAAGTTCTCTCACACAGGAGTATTTTGCTACCGGTACGCAAAGCCTCCTCATGAAAGAATGCAAGGAAAATAACAAACCATGGATGCCACTTGTCAGCATTCCTCTTCTTTCGGAAGAGCAGGGGGCACCAACTGGATACCAGATTTCATTTGATGCCATGCTTGACGAAGATAGGCCCGGAATTTTTTCCTTCAGCATACCTGGTACCAATTCAAACGCGGGTATCACGAATCTGGCTACGATTGAAGTTGCTCAAGATGGCATACGGGTCAACACCTCTCTCATCGCACCGACTGAGCCTGGAACCTGGACCCATTTCGATCTTCAATTTGACTTAAGTCAGACTTCCGATCGAATGATCCGCATTTTGATAACCACAGAACATGGTGATATGTGGCAGCGGAACGTTCCTGCCGAAGACTACCTTTTCGACCGTGCTACGAACATTCAAATTATTTCCTTAGGTGACCCGAATACGAAGGTGTACATCGACAACGTTGTGGTCACCTCAAATATCGGAACAGACTAAAGAACACCCTACCGAACGTGTTCGTACCAAACGACATTGCTACTGCCACGACCAGCAACAAGAAGGTCGAGATCCCCGTCACGATCCATGTCTACCGCGCGGATATCATACGCTTCTTGCTCACGACCGACGACATGCTTTAAAAAGTTTCCTCTGCCATCATTTTCATACCAGGCTGCCTCCTGGCTCCCAAAGGCACATGTTGCCGCATCTGTATCTCCATCACCATCCATATCGACGGCAACGAGACAGTGTGGTTCCTGAATCGCAGCATCAATGTCATGCACCTGCCAGCCTGGCCCCTCAAACCAGAGAACACCCACGCCATGTCCACGCGAGGCAACAAGGTCCATCTCGCCATCTCCGTTCACGTCAACTGGATGAATATTTGTAGCTCCAGGCTCTTCATCACTCACAGCATGTTTTACCCAAGGGAGGGTCGGATCAAGAGGTGATTCCCACCAGGCAAACCACTCGCCCTGCGAAGCTGCCCGAGGTCCTCCCTTGGCTCCTGTTGCTGCATCAAGAAGCCCATCACCGTTGATATCACCAACGCCGATATAATGGGTTAACCCGGGGGCATTCTTGTCTGCGAAAATATGTGGCTCCCACCGAGCAGCCTGACGAGGGTTTTCTGGCACAGCAAACCATACCAGTGATTCGGGGTACGGCTCCTTCGGCTGGGCACTGGTTGCAAAAAGTTCCCACCGGCCATCATTGCCAATGTCCCCTTTCATCAGCCCGTGAATCCCATGAATTGTTTCGTCAATCAGATGTTTTGCCCATCGCTCCGTCAGACCATGTGCTGGCTGCTCTAACCAGATCACTTGCCCGGGATTGTAGCGAGCAGCTATGTAGTCAAGATCGCCATCGTCATCGACATCAAAAAACTCGCTGTGGATGTACCACTTAAACTCAGGATGGTCGTTGAGAATGACTTCCCGCCAATCTGGCGCAACGAACAGTCGCGTCAAACCTCCTGAGTCCGAAATGACATCTGGTAGACCATCACCGGAAAAGTCTCCCGCAACAGCTGTCATTGCCTGCTCGCCTTCATAAATGACATGACGCACCCAGTGTGATTCTGCAGAGCAGTCTGGCAAGGCTGGACCGATCAGAACAAGCCCACCAACCGCACACAAGAGTGGGGCCGGCAGTCTATTCATTTGTCTAAAAGTCCGACGACTGCCCATGCTGTCCCCCAATAGTTTGCTGTTTCAGTTGGTTGATTGGCTGCTTTTCGTTTCGTCCCTGGAACACGCCAGGACCCGTCTTCCAACTGCGTCTGAATAAGAAATCGTTCACCTTCCCTCAAGGCAACAGCAAGCCCATCGGCCTTCCCTGCTACCCGCAAGGCATAGAGTGCAATTCCGGTGGCTAATGCGTCACTTGGCTGTTCTGAAATCCAGCCCCACCCACCATCGACCTTTTGTCGATCAAGAAGTTTTTTCGTTCTCATCCGAACCGTCTTTGTATTGACGAATTCCGCAAGTAACAGGTGTGCCGCACAGCATTCCGTCGAAACTGCAGGGGTATTCTCGAATACCAATGAATCGATATCGAATTCTTGCAGGCCATGACCTTGCCGAAGAAGTGCCAGCACCACCCACATGGAGCTTACACGGTTGGTCTCTTCAAGCGGTCGCTTCTGTGCCGGCAACTGCCCGCAAGCATCCCAGAGTCCATTCTTTTTCTGGTTTGCAATCAGTGCGTCCGAAAATATTTTTTTCCACTCATCACCCGCAACACCGTCACCACCCAAACCAAGGAGCAACATGCTCATCGTATCCGTGTTGCCTTTTAGTGCACGTGTCAGCTGAAACAACTCACCTTCCTCTGGTGCGTCAAATGACTCGGGACGAAGCGACCATTGCTTACTTTTCTCAAGCCGGTTGGCATCGACTGCAAAGCCACTTTCCTTTGCCGCGTTGAGACTCCATACCATCAATGGGACCTGGTGACACGACACACAGCCACGCTCATCAATCCATCGCTCGCCTTCTTCCCAGAGATACGGCAACGCCTTTTCGACTGCTGTCGTAACGGTGTTGCTGAGACCGACCGAGGACTCCGAAGGTGCTGGCTCAGCACCCTGCATGCTGCTGAACAAACCAATAACAATAACACCGCCGCTCTGAAGAAGACGTCGCAGCATTCGTGTATTTGTTTGCATAGCACATCACCATATCAGAAAGGTTTCACTGTTTTCCCCACACTGTCTTGGCCCACAACTTGAAACAGCTTTCCCTGCGCGTCTTCCATCCAGACATATTTCCCTGTTGAACCAAACCAGAGACGTACTCTCTAATCTACCAGTCGTCTTAATTTAACAGTCTTCTTAATCTAACAGTCTTCATCATCACCACCTAGCTCTGCTGACACCATCTCATTCTCTCGGTGACCTATCACTACACATTCCATTCAATCACCGCAGCATGCCTCTCGTGCTCCTGTCCTGGCCTGGATTTTTCTCGACTGGGCAGCAAGTGGGTTCTCAACCATCTCGATAACCCTTTTGGTAGCTTACTTCAACCAAATAGCTTTTGCCGATGGACGATGGGGCTTTCCTGGGGGTGTGTTGTGGGCGTGGACTCTCGCGGCAACCATGCTTTGTTCTGCACTTGTATCACCGTTCTTATCAGCCTGGGTTGACCGACGCCACGTGCACCAACGAGCGGCTGTAACAAGTTCCATGCTCGGTGCAGCGGCATGCATTGCTCTTGCTCTCCTGCCATCCACATCACAACTCGGGATCATTGCCGCGATTATCGTTGCAACGGTGTCATTCGATATGGCCTCGATTTTTACAGCAAGCCTGCTTCCAAAACTTGCCCAAGGGCGTGCCGCCGACACGCTGTCGTCGGTCGGATTTGCCGCAGGGTACGGGGGTGGGGCAATTGCGCTCATTCTCGCAACAGGTCTGATTGCATCACGAGAATCCTTTGGGCTCTCAGCAGCGGGAGCACTTCGTGGGTCTTTCGCAATCATGGGACTCTGGTGGCTTATCTTTTCACTGCCCACTGCTTGTGTGCGTATGGGCACAGCATCAACAGAAAACCATGGCGGAACAAGCGCGACAGAACTTCTTCTATTTCTTAAAAAAATCTTTCCGATCAATCAAAGCAGCCACCGCATTCCCCAATTTGGCTGGCTGATGCTTGGCGCAGTCACCATTTTGGGTGTCGTTCAGACTGCAATCCCTCAATTTTCAAACGTCGCCCTGCAGACATTTCACCTCAAGCCCCCTCAACTCGTACAGCTTGTGCTTCTCGTGCAATTCATAGCACTGCCGGGAGCGATTCTTATCGGCTGGCTATCAGGTATTTGGAGTCGTCACGGAGCAGCTAATATCTGCCTCGCAGGGTGGTCGCTTGTCCTCGGGCTGGCCTGGGGCATTGGCTCTGTTCCACAGCTCTACGCATTGGCAGTTTTGCTAGCTTTGGTACTTGGCGGAATACAAAGTGTGCTCCGTGCCATGCTCGCGGTCTCAGCACCCCCCGGTCATCACGCGGCAACTTTTGGAGTCATGCAAGTCGGCACAAAACTAACTGGCTTCTTTGCTAGTCTTGTTTTTGGATGGGCCTATATGGCATCAGGCATACCGAGAGCTGGGCTTGTTATCCTTCTCGTGCAATTGATTTTGGGATGGTGGCTTCTCTCTCGTGCCCAAACAAAACCCGTCACACCCTGACCACTACACGTACATCACAAACAACTGAATCTTAGATGGAGAATAGTTTCGATTTCCGATGCCACCTGGTATCACCTTTTTCTCCTCGATTAGCCTTGCTCGTCTTTGGACGTCAGTGCAATTAACAATTCATTTGGTCCATCTTTAGACACGGTAGCTGTCAGTGTGCTCTCGGTGTTGTAGCGAGCCGGCACCTTTATCACAGTTCGTCAACCCTTCAGTGGAGTCCCCATTGCGAGCATCGTGTTTTGAATTCGCAAACCTGGTTTCTATCACCGTTTCTTCCTTCAGTCCCTGCATCCGCAACTTTATGTAGTGGGCATGAAGGTCCTCCTGATGCAAAGCAACCCATCTTGAGCGTGGTATGGTGCCACATAGCTGGCCTTGAATCCAATCCTCACAGTCCGTTACCGTCTCCTTCACTTGTGAATCCGCAATTGGGTCAAAAGCAGGAAAAAAGGTGACTTATAATGGAAGTTTTTCATGACAAAAGTTCCGGGTTTGTCCAGTACCAACGAACAGTATTTCTTTCAATCCTTCGGCTTGCGCTGTGTGGGATGGCCATGTGCTCGACCGTTCATGCCGAAGACGCCCAAGGTACCATCCAAGAGAAAACTATTAATGGTCATCCGGCCCTCCTTGATTCACCAACGCACGCGACAACGTCATCCGGTCGTATTGGAGACGCGATCAATGTTGCCTTTATTGGGTCTGAAGAAGAACTCCATCACATGCTTTCGACATCGGGCTGGTATGCAGCAGATCCGATCACTTCTAAAACCTCTTTTCGCATTGCGGCTGACGTTGTTTTACGGAAACCTTATCCTCACGCCCCGGTCAGTAATCTCTACCTGTGGGGACGCAAACAAGACGCAGCTTTTGAACAGCCGGTTGGGAACAGCCCAAAACAGCGTCACCATGTCCGTTTCTGGCAATCAAACAAAGTTGACTCAAACTCAAAACCACTTTGGTTGGGAGCGGCGACTTATGATGAACGTGTTGAAATCAGCCGCACCACTGGAGGAATCACTCACAAGATTGCGCCTAACATTGATCAGGAACGAAATAAACTCGTCAATGATGCGATCGCAGCAGGGAAGCTCGATGGATACTACTGGGTAGAAGAGTTTCACCAACTCGCAAAAGGGAAAAATGGCGGGGGTGACCCCTATTTCACGGACAAACGACTTGCTGTCGGAGTCATTGATATCCGTCGCTAACAGTTTTGCGACAGCTCACGAACGTGGATTGGTCGCGTTTATTCACCATGGGCAATACGGGTGTCGTGCAACATACAGTAACCGTTTCAATACTTGGCTCTTTTGTATGCGATCAGACACTGCGAGAGGCGCCTTGCTTTGGACACATTGAATGAGAGCTAATTTTCAGCGACGCTTCCACGCAAGGTTTGCTTTGTCAATATCGCGGCTCACTTCACCACCGATGTGAGAACAACGACTGGCAAATAAGACCGCCGCTTCGTCTATACGCTTTGCCTGTTCTGGATCTAGTCCATTCAGTGACTGACGGAAGACGTCCCATGCGGCGAGAACTCTTTCTTTCCCGTCAGCAACGACAGTGATTGCCTCGTTATTTTTCAGGACGAGGTGTTCACCAAAGTCGTCAATGACAAAGCCATTTTTACCGGCCCTGTGCCGTTCAATGGGGCCACTTATATCTGCACCATTCATGGCGATATGTTTGGCGTGTTGTTCACGTTGCGCTGCGTCTATGCCGTCTGTCATGAATAACCCTTGATGGATCCATACTATCTTGATGGAAAGTTTACCCGGCAGCCCTTCGCCGAGTCGAGCACAATTATGCGTCTTCATGAGACGTTGATCACATC
>JAQWMC010000152.1 GCA_029246985.1 Pirellulales bacterium | reverse complement strand
CTCCTGCCGCTCCTGATTGTCGGAGACTGCTGTGCAGTTTGGCTCATCGGGCGTGAGGTTGATTGGCGATACGTACTACGTTTACTCCCACCAGCGTTCGTGGGTGTTGTCATTGGCTGGTGTCTGCTGGGTCGGCTCAATGAGGCTAGCTTTAAACCGCTGATCGGTATCATCATTATTCTACTTTGTTTTGGGCAACTTCTTCGGATGTGGCGGCCAAACTTATTTACAACGATTCCCCATACAAAACCGTTTGCTTGGTCGATGGGCACCCTTGGTGGGATAACAACGATGTTGGCCAATGCAGCAGGCCCAGTCATCGCACTTTACCTCCTTGCAGTATCTCTACCAAAACTTAAGCTCGTAGCTACGGGCGCTTGGTTTTTCTTTGTTTTGAATATTGCGAAAATCCCAATTAGCGCGAACCTCGGCTTCATTACCGCTGAAAGCCTTCTTATTAATCTTATGTTGGCACCATGCGTCGTTGCCGGACTCATCTTTGGCCTTATGGTGGTGCGAAAACTTCCACAAAAAGTCTTCGACACCTTTCTCCTTGCATTTACAGCCGTTGCTGCAATTCGAATGGTTTTGATGTAGCCGTTTCTTTTTCAGAACCACACAGGCCGAAATTCTAACCTTGAGAATAGTGCTACCCGTCACCGTGATCGTCCGAATGATTACCCGAGTCTCCCACTAACTCTTGAACGATACTCGGCACACCTTCACAGGCCGGTTTCGCAATACATTCAAACGTGGTCCGGACAATCGACTCTGGAATGTGTGGGTCAACAACAATTCGACGTACTTCATCTGGGGCGAGAAAAGCGAGCGAAGCAGCAGGATATACCTGAAGCGACGTGCCAACGCAGAGAAGGATGTCGGCCTGCGTTACGAGTTCAGCTGCTGCTTTCATTGCTGGCACCTCTTCGCCGAACCATACAACGTGCGGACGCAATTGACTGCCCGCCGGACATGTGTCTCCAAGAGTAATATCGTTGCTACCAAGCGCAATAAGACAGTCAGGATTTCGTGTGCTCCGAGCCTTCATAACTTCGCCATGTAGGTGAAGCACACGAGCCGACCCTGCACGCTCGTGTAAGTCGTCAACATTTTGCGTAATAATATCAACCTCGAAACAGCTCTGAAGAGCTGAAAGTGCTTTATGCGCAGCATTTGGCTGGGCAGATCGCACCTGTTTTCGACGCTCATTATAGAATCTCAGCACTCGAGCAGGATCAGCTCCCCACGCCGCTGGTGTTGCTACCTCCTCAACCCGATGCCCTTCCCATAGTCCGTCGTCCCCCCGAAATGTTTTCAGGCCACTTTCAACACTGACACCAGCACCTGACAAAACTACAACTCGTTGCATAAACGTAACAGCATTTTAAAAAATGAAAGAACATCAAGAACCAGAATCGAAGACTACCAGAACCACCACGAGAAGCAGGCCATCGAGTACTGAACAAGGCACGCAGGACTACTATTTTGAAAATGGCTTCCTTGTGTTTACGGCTGCCTATCATCTAAAGCGAGGGGTATGCTGTGGTTCCGGCTGCAGGCACTGTCCCTTTGAGCCTAAAAATATCACAGGCACCAAGACAACCGCCCCCAAACGAAAAACAGCCTGACTGCACCAGTGAGCTGACTTAATGAATATACTTGAAGATGATCAAGCGTGGGGCGAAGAATACGATGAAGAAGGCCTTGATGAGCCGGTCATCCCCTGCCCGTACTGTGGTGAAGAGATGCTGGAAGACAGTCCGCAGTGCCCTGCCTGTGGAAATTACATTTCCGCCGAAGATCTCCCCACTACTTCGCAGCCACTTTGGGTCGTGCTGACGGCAATCGTCTGCCTCATTCTGGCCCTCGGATGGGTTCTGAGTGCCTGGTAGAAATTTTTGAAATCAAAGAGCAAGACCTGCATAAGCCAACAGCGATGCGCCAAGCAGACCAAATAATTGCATCCACCCCCGGTTTAGTCCCAGCCAACAGAAGACGCTCAACGCAAGAACAATAGCGGCAGCAACCACTCCTTCAACAAGAAGCACGCTCATGGTCGCATTCTGAAGCCACCGAATAAAGAGAAACAGGCATCCACAGGAAAGTCCCCCCATGATTGCGGCACCTCGGCCCCTTTCCCATAGTCGAATCACCATGAATGCCATGACGTACATGGCAAAGGGGAAAAAAAGTTCTCGGTTTCCTGTCAGCGTGCAAAGAACAAACCAGATACCAGCTGGAATCAGCATTCCAAGGGAACGCAACTGACTCCCGCAGTAGATTTCAATGAAGATCGCCGGCACAGCGACGCCCACCCATGCCGGGCCACCCCAGACGGCGAGAGCCGACAGGAATCCAACTTCCGTAACGAGAAAGGCTGCTTTCTCGACCGAAGGCTGCCTCTGGCGTGGAGTCTGTTCAGACGTGGTATTCATGCGATCAATGTACACGCACAGACAGTATGTTTTCCAACTACAAGATGCCCCCTCAGGCAATGAGGTCCTCGATAACCTCACCACCAAACTGAGATAGCTGCTTATGCCGCCCTGCGTGCAGATATGTCAATTTATTGTCGTCAAGCCCTAGAAGGTGAAGCATCGTTACGTGCACATCTCGAATGGGGTGAACGCATTCTGAAGCAGAGGCACCAAGTTCGTCCGTTGCCCCAACTACACCTGGCCTCACTCCACCACCAGCAAACAGCATTGTCATCGCCTCGTTATTGTGCCCCCGTCCAAGTGAATAGACTCCACCTCGTTTGTTATTGTCCGGCGTCCGTCCAAATTCACCTGTCCAGACAACAAGTGTGTCTTCAAGGAGACCACGTTGTTTTAAATCTCGAATCAGACCCGCCATCGGCTTATCAACACTCTTGATCCGGGACGCATGGCCTTGCTTGAGATAATCATGGCTGTCCCATCCACCACTAAAAATTTGTACAAATCGAACACCGTTCTCCACCAGCCTACGAGCAAGAAGACACTGTTTGCCGAAAGCATTCGTATCGGGTTCATCAACACCATACATTTTGAGCGTCTGTTCTGACTCCGTGTCACAATCAATAACATCTGGTATTTCCGTCTGCATCCTGAAAGCCAGCTCATAGTTAGCAATACGGGCCTGCAATCTTTCGTCTTCAGCAGAAAGTGTCTCAAGATGTCGTTGATTCAGCTTCGTCAACTCTTCGATCATTCTCCTTTGCTGGGCGGGCATTCGATGCCCCGGCGTTGCGAGATCAAGAAGAGGTGATCCTTCCGGCCGCAATCGGGTCCCTTGATAATACGGTGGCAGAAACCCATTCGACCAATTTGTCGAGCCACCCTGAGGCAACGCCAACTCCGTCATCACAACGAAGGCGGGTAGATTCTCATTCTCCGTGCCCAACCCATATGTGACCCATGAACCAACCGCAGGATCACCACCCAACCGACTGCCTGTATTCATATGAAAGAGAGCTTCTGGATGATTCAGTGAATCTGCTTGGCATCCACGATAGTTACATAGCTCGTTAGCGACATATGGGTCTGCCATATATTTCCATTGATTACACATCTCGATGCCATTGTCGCCAACATGCTGAAATCCAAATGGACTCCCAACAAAAAACTTATACCCCTTCGCAAGTCCACCAGGAAGCTTCGACTCTTCCTTATGTCGCCTCGTGAGCTCAGGCTTCGGATCAAAGGTATCCATATGCCCTGGCCCCCCTTCCATGAAGAGCATAATCACTCGTTTTGCTCGCGGCGCAAACATGGGTGGCTGGAGCGCAAGCGGGGCGTTTCTCTTATCCTCAGCCTGAAGCAGATTGCTCAGCGCGACCGGACCAAGACCAGCGCCAAGACTCAACAGCAAATTCCGTCGACTTGTCATAAACATTGCATCACCATTCAGTCCACAAAGAGAAATTCATTTGTATTCATCAACAAAAGGCAGACATCTGCGAGCGACCGACAATCTCTCGATACTTCATGCATCCCAAGATCTGCTTTATAGTTTTCAAATTTCGGCAGTATCTCCCGATACTCAAAGCGGAGCCCGCTGAACTCCTCAACGAGCGACCGTGTAATCTCTGTCGAATAAGGGCTCTTTACTCCGTCCTCTTTATTATCGCTCTCACGCGTATCCTGCATAAATATTTTGAGTTGTTCAACTTCAGCAGCAGTGGCTTCTCGTCCAAGAATGCGATGAAAAGCAGACCTAATAGCCTCTTCCATATTTCGTGTTTCACAACATATTGTATTTGACATCGCAACGGCCCGAGCGGTCATAAAATCACTATTTAACAACGTAAGAGCCTGCGGTGTAACTGATGCGTCATCCCGTAGCTCACACGACTCATTTGGATTTGGCTGATTGAAAAGTTCCAGAAACGGATCAGCTAAACCACGACAGTGATAGGCATAAATTGTTCTTCTATTACGTTCACCGGGAGACACCGAAGGCTGGTAAGCCGGCGCGAGTGAAAACTGTATCATTCGTGGCTGAAAGGCAACTTCCATGTTCATTTCTGGGAACACTGGAACTCCACCTCCGGCGTGGACGAGTTCTCCACTCACTGCCAACAACGAGTCTCGTATTTCTTCTGCCGTTAAGCGTCTTCGGCGAAAGTGGGTCAGCAGCTCGTTTCCTGGATCAACAACTGCCAGTTTATCTGCATCAACTGGAAAAACAGAACGTTGATAAACATCTGAAAGAACAATGGCTTTGTGCAGTTGCTTAATACTCCACCCTGACTCCAGGAATTGTTGTGACAAGTAATCGAGAAGTTCTGGATGAGTTGGCTTCCCACCCTTTGCCCCAAAATTATTTGAGTTCCCAGCAAGCCCCCGCCCAAAATGATACTGCCACACACGATTAACGATACTTCGCACCGTTAATGGATTCCGCGAATCAGCAATCCACTGTGCTAAAGCAGTTCGACGCCCAGTGACCTCTTCCGGAAGAAGATGGCCACCATGTTTTGTTTTGAGCGACACTGCACTAAGCACTCTAGGCTTCACCGCTTCCCCAGCAGCATCAATACTACCCCCAACGAGAATAAAGTTCTCTAGTGTGGACTCACCATCCCGGAAGGCTGTGAACTCGCGGAGTTTCTTAGCATTCTGTTTTCGTTTTGGCATCCCTTGAGCATTAAACACACTCTGCACTAACGGCTGGAATCGTTCCAAACGACGTTCCCAGATCCACTCATCCTGCTCCCGCACCTTGAGTTTACCCTTTTCAACATGATCAAGCCCTACACCCCGTGCCGGTTTCTGATCATCAGGATCTGCCCTTCGCTTGTCAGCATCCTTATAAGGCAGTCCGTGTTCCTCGTACCATTTTTGTGCAGCAATCTCTCGCTTATCGACAAGTTTCTCTCTCTCCTCTTTGGCGAACAGCAGCATTTTTTCGACAACTTGCTTTTCTGAATCAAAACGTTTTTGGGACTCAGTTTTCAGGAAGGGCGCCGCACGCTCGACTGGAAATGTATTCGCAAAGGCGGCATACATTCCGTAATAATCCCGGGTTGGTATGGGATCAAATTTATGATCATGGCACTTGCAGCAACGCAGTGTCTGCGACAGAAATGTTTGCCCTGTAATATTAACTACATCATCAAGAAAAATTTGCCGAGACTGGTCTTCATCGACCATCGCGGTGTCCCAAGGGCCGAGCCTAAGAAATCCAGTAGCGACTAAGAGTTCAGACTCTTCTTCGGTGTACGAGGCGTCCGCTTCTACTTCTCGAGTGGCATCAAGGAGTTCTTTCCCTTCAAAACCTCGTGCCATCAATCGCTTTCGAACAGACATTTCTGCAAGTTCATCACCGGCGATTTGCTCGATAATGAATTTATTGTAGGGCTTATCATTATTAAAACACCGGATGACGTAATCTCTGTATCGCCACATATTTGATCGTTCATAGTCATTACTCATTCCACTGGTATCGGCATACCGCGTTATATCGAGCCAGTGCCTCGCCCAACGCTCTCCATACCGCGGACTACTGAGCAGCCGATCGACAAGCTCCTCGTAGGCCAAGTCACTATTATGAGTGAACGAATCAACAAACGCTGCAGTCTGTTTTGCCGTCGGCGGCAGGCCCGTAAGGTCGTACGTTACTCGGCGAAGAAACTCCACGGGATGCGCCGGTGGTGAGGCAACAAGTACCTTCTCCGAAATCCGTCTATGAATAAAATAGTCGATGGCATCAGCAGGCGTTACGTCCGAAGGTAGAAGATCCTCTGCCGAAGGCACTCCGACAAAAGCCCAGAGATCTTTTTCTTCATACTGTCGTTCTGTCCACTCCTGACTTGTTCCACCACTGGTCTTCCATCGAACGAACCCTTCATCTAAAGCTTGCCCTTTCGCTACTTCCTGAATAGCGAGTTGCTTCTTCAATGAAGGCCACGGTGCTCCAGCGTGCACCCACTTCTCCACCATGGATATTTCATCGGGTGAAAGTCGCTCACTCTTTTTTGGAGGCATCTCAAGATCATTCCAACGAATAGCCTCAAGGAACGACCCGGCATCTATATCTCCCGGAACCACTGCAACTTCGTCCGATTCACCACCGCGAAGCAGAGCGTCGCGGGATGTCATGTGATATTCACCCCGCAATTCATCACCTTCCCCATGACATCCAAAACATTTCGCCCTTAGAAGCGGCAGCACTTCCAGAGTAAACAACACCTCCGAATGCGATTCTAGGCCAGCCTCAGAAGCACCTCCTTGGCCCTGCTCTGCCCCTGCATCGCTGCACAATGTCGCTGTTACGACCACCACGGCAACCAGGCAAACTGTTGGCGGCAGCAAACCTCGCAGAATATTCTGTGACGTGTAGTTTCTCATATTCATTCTCCACCAGAACTCTGCGAATACATTTCCATAACTTCTTTACCATCCAAAACACCATCGAAAATAAACACCTCATCGACTGAGCCATTGAGGTTGCGACACGTAAACTCCTCATCTGTCCGATACATCGGCTCTGCCCAATTGGCGATAGAAGCTGCATTAAGATTAATTCGGGGGACGGTTGCATGCTCTGGTATTGATTCCAGGCTGACCTGTTTTCCATTGACGTAATGAGCGACCTCACCATCTCTTCGGTCGTATGTTACTGCCAGCATGTTCCATTCCCCGCTCATTGCATTTCGCCATATCGGCGGCGAATAAAAAACCGTCTGCCGCCAACTTGTACCCTCCCGATGCGGATGCTTCACTGAGAAAAAGATTCGTCCATCTCTGAGAATTTGCCAGTGAGGCTCACCCTCTTCATGCCCATCTGTCAGAAAAAGTGAATTAAAAAGGTTATTCAAACTGTTAATTTTTACCCAGCAGACTAATGAAATATTCTCCATCTCATGCCGAAGAGCGACACGGGAGCGACTCCCAAGTCGTGTGTAGTCAAATGCCCGACCCTCTCTTCCCCACCGATTAACGCAGACAGTTGCTCCAACAACTGCTGCTTGTGTCGCGGGCGTTGCCCCGTCGGCAAGGTTCTCAAGCACACGGCTTTGCTTTTCACTGGGGCCGCGGTAACACGCAACAAGGCGGGGATCACGCAACCATTCCTCAAGTGCCTTCTCCCAGCCTTCTTCCTGCATCGACAGGCTTTGCTGAGCCGCACGCGATACAGTTAAAGAACTCATGATATGAATTGGTTCTTTGAGTACTTCAGGTTTCGCTGTCGTACTTCGGACACGCAATGACTCCCCGCGGGCGAATCGGATTTCCGGTCGCTCTTTCTGCACGAGACCCACCTCACCATCAAGAACGGTAACATCGGTTGTATCACCATTCACCCGCACACTGAACTCTGTGCCGTAGTCGATAATTTCTCCAGCTTCCGTCACAACGCGAAACCCATGCGCCACGTCAGGAACATAAGCCCGCACAGCGCCCTGACTCAGTGAGACAACCAAAGGAGACTCAATGATAAATTCTGCTTCGCCTTCAACCACAAGCTGAACACCACTGAAAAGCTCGAGCTGAATAACCCCCGACCGAATGTGATGGACTCCTCGTGGAAGAACATCTCCGGACGATACTGCCGATGTCTCCCAATCAACATCTGCCTGACTGGCAACTACTGCAAATCCATTCGGTGGCGGCGTAGAGCTTCTACCGGAGCCTCCCTGCTTCGGCCCCAGGCCCCGATTGAGCGTGACCAACAGCACGACAAGCACCGCCGTCGTAACCATCAGTACCGGCACGCCTCGGGATCGCCACAACCCTCCCGTCCTCCTAATCATTTGTCGAGGCACAACCACTGAGCCATTGGAAGCACACTCAACCGCACTCGCCGGAACATCTGCCTTCACTGCGTCTTCCAGAGCACATTCAAACGCAGCGCACTCCAAAAACTCTTCCCTGGCCTTCTCACTCTCTGCCAATAACTCTTCCAGAGCGTGCAACTCATCTGTCTGCGCACACCCATCGAGTGATTTCTCAGCGAGATCTTCAAGCTTTTGGATTACTTTTCGTTTTTCTGACATTTCTTTAGTTCTATCCACTCTAGAGAATAGATCTCTCAGCTGTCGTGTTCTTTACTCATTCGAAATTTCACACATTTTTTGAGTGCTTGCCGCAGGCGATGAAGTGTCACTCGCAACCCCGCCTCAGACCGACCTGTTTCCTCTGCGTATGTTCGCAATGTTTTCTCACCCGAATACCGCTCCTTCAACAACGCCCGATCCTGTTCACGTAATACCTCGAGACAGTCTCTAAGTGCAAGAGCCTCTGTCTCCAGATCACCTTCAAAACCATCATCGGAAACGAACAACAGATTTTCAGTTTCTCTCGAAAGCATGATCTCCTTTTTTCGTGCCCGGTCTCGACGGTGAGCAAGAATTTCATACCGAATAATTGCATTGATCCATCCACGGAAGTTTGTTCCCTCTCCGAATTCATGTCGTTTCTTCCAGGCAATCAGGTTTGCCCGTTGAAGGATGTCAGCGGTTGTTGCGTTACACAGAACGACAGACCGAATGACTCGACGCAGTCGTTTTTGTTCAGAAGCAAGAAGCTCAGCGAAGTTGTCGTCTGCCATATGCTTTGAGAAAACCTTCTTTGTCGTAAGTAGACTCCGCGGCTACACGAAACGTTAACGAGCTATCCGCATCACCCAACACAACCCGTTGAATTGCAAAAATCGCCCTTTACAGGTACCATCGGCTCCTCGCGTGCGGGCTCCTCACAATACTACCGGCCATCACCCTCATACGTAATTTGGCCATTTTGAGGGGGTGCAGGCCATGGATATTTTCCTGGTTCCCATATCTGCTGCTGACCACGCCGCGCCTGTTCCACATGGACCCGTATCTTTTCTGGAACTGAAGTATTTTCAATCTGCCCGTAAACATACGGAAGAGCAGGATTCATTATTCGAGCGAACTCTCCAAGTGGAGGACGCTCGGCTGACAGCGCAAGAATTCTGTTTCGCAACTCAATGACAATCTCCGGATATGACTCCGACACATCGTCGCGTTCCCCTGGATCACGTTGTAAATCAAACAGGGAGTCACCAATAAGCTTCCACTGGCCACTCCGTATGGAGGGAAGCCGTACACTGCCGGTGGCCTCGATGAGAATCTCCGTCCGTGGACTCTTCTTCCCTTCAAGAACCACGGGGCTCATATCCCACCCATCGAGCACCAGAGATCTGTTCGTTGAACCACCCCCAATGGCAACAAGTGTTGGAAAAAGATCCGTGACGTGCATAAGTTCGTGACACCTTGAGCCCGGCGAAATGACTCCGGGCCATCGAAGCACACAGGGCACACGAATACCTCCCTCGAACGTTGTATTTTTAGTACCTCGCCAGGGGCGATTGACCTCTTCGGTGAGCCCACCATTATCATTTGTAAAGAGAACCAGCGTCTCGTTTGAAATGCCGAGTTGGTCAAGAACTTTCAGCATGCGACCGACGGCATCATCAAGACACTTAATCGCTGCAGACCGCTTATCAAAGACATCGCAATGACGTGGTATCTCCTCAAGCGGCCCATGAATTGCATTAAATGCTACGTAATGAAAAAAAGGTTCTGCTGTTTTCGAATGAATCGTCATGAGTCGAATCGCTTCATCAGCGATCAAATCCGTTGAATAGCCTATTTCCAGTACTGGCTGCTGATCACGGTGCCAATCAAAGACGCACAAAGGCTGTGGGGCATTATGCGGAATGAGGTGTGAGTTGTAGTCGATACCCCAGCCATAGTGGCCATATTGATGGTCAAATCCACGCGCGAACGGAAGATGTTCCGGCAACCACTCGCCAAGATGCCACTTCCCAATCATGGCAGTTGTGTAACCAGCCTCTTTCAAAGCATCAGCGAGCGTTCGTTCACGTGGGTCGAGCCCGTGGATTCGTCGAGTGGGCGTACCATCTGGAAGTGTGGCCAATGGTATATCGAGTAGAGCAAGGTAATCCGGTTTCCCGAAATCCTCACTTCTCCAGTCCATCCATTGGCGGAATGGATAACGACCTGTTAACAACGCACTGCGTGACGTGGCACACACCGGGGTCATACAAAACTGACTCAGTTGCATGCCCTGTCTGGCTAGCTGATCAATGTTTGGTGTGAGCCTCACATCACCACCATGAAATCCCGGATCAGCCCAACCGAGATCATCCACTAGTATCAGGATAATATTTGGATGGGTAGACTCACTGGAATGGATCTCCTTTGCATACACCCAGGCCGCAGGCACAACAATCCAAAAGACAGTGAATACAATGACCGTAAAGCCACGCAAAACGAAGTCTAAAAGCGTTCGTTGAATCATAAGAAATTGCCTGATCTCCATCGTGCCCCAAACCTGATTTCCATCGTGCCCCAAAACTGTTCACTATCATGCAACCACAAACCCTCGATATACTACAGGCAATGGGTGGAATCGCAGAACATCGTAAACAAATTCTGCCAACCCTTCACGTGCTGTCATCTGAAACAATTAAAATTCCACCCCGGAACAACAGGTCTCATTCTGCCATGTTTTTTTCCCGATCCTTTGCTGTCTTCGCTGTCTTGACGCTTTTCATTGCAACGACTGCACGTGCCGCGGACCGTCCTAATATTCTCTACATCATGTCTGATGACCACGCTGCCCATGCAATCTCTGCGTACAGAGGCCGGCTTGCCGAGATCGCACCAACACCAAACCTCGATCGAATCGCACATGAGGGCGCTCTGTTTTCCAATGCATTTTGTACAAACTCTATTTGCTCACCATCACGGGCCTGCGTGATCACCGGTCAGTACAACCACATAAATGGTGTTTTCGATCTCGGCGGAAGAATCCCGCCCGGCAAACAGATGCTTCCTATTCAGATGCGGAAAGCTGGCTACCAGACGGCCATGATTGGGAAATGGCATCTCAAAAACGAACCGGCCGACTTTGACCATTACTGCGTGCTGCCAGGGCAAGGCAAATATCACGACCCCGAATTCCGAATTCGTGGACCAAAGCCTTGGGGCAAAAATACGATCCAATTCACGGGCAAGCACGTCACAGATGCCATAACCGATTTGTCGCTTGACTGGATTGAGAACGAATGGGACCAAACAAAGCCATTTTTCCTGATGCATCATTACAAGGCACCACACGACTACTTTGATAATGCACCACGATACGAGTCATATCTCGCTGGCGTTGACATTCCTTCTCCAGCATCTCTTTGGAAAATGAATCCGGCGTACGGCTCTCTTGCCACCCGTGGCGATCAAGACGAACTTGTTCCCCACATTGGCACATCAATTGGTGGAAGAAATCCTCGGAGGTCCTACCTCCGCGATCTCCCAACGAGGTACCCTGAAGAATTTCCTACCAACTTCGATCCAAACGACTACTCGGACGATGAAAACAAGAAGTTTGCCTA